>CP144799.1:0-148901 GCA_036689345.1 Candidatus Stammera capleta
AAATCATGCGTAATATTTTTTTTTTAATTGATTCAACTTTATATGCTTATAAATCTTTTTATATTATAAATTATAAAAAGAAAAAAATTAATTTTAAAAAATCATTTTTAGTATTTTGAAACATGATTTTTAGTAAATATAAAATTTATAAACCTAATTATATATTTTTTATATTTGATTATGATAGATCTAATTTTAGAAAAAAAATATATAAAAAATATAAATCTAACCGTAAAAAAATTTCTAAAGAACTATTAATATATATTTTAGGTATAAAAAAATTTTTTGATATTTTGAATATTAAATATTTTTCTTATCCTGATGTAGAAGGTGATGATGTTATAGGAAGTTTAGTAAAAAAAATAAGTAATATTTTTAAAAAAAAAAAACATCTTATATATATATTATCTTATGATAAAGATTTCTTACAATTAGTTAATAATAACGTTTATTTATTTATTTCTATTGATAATATTTTAAATCCTAAATATACATTTAGGAAATATGGTATTTATCCTAATTTTTTTAAAGATTTATTAATTTTATGTGGTGATAAATCAGATAATATTCCTGGTATTAAAGGTATTGGTATTAAAAAAGCTATTATATTAATTAATAATATTGGTAATATTAAAAATATATATAATAATTTACATAAGATTAAATATCTTAAGATAAGTAATAGTAATACTATTATTAATAATTTAAAAAAAAATATTAATAATATTAAATTATGAAGTACTTTAATAAGTATTAAATTAAATTTAAAAATTAATTTAAATATCAATAATTTTAAAATAAATAAATTTTTTTTTTATAATATATTTAATTTTTTAAAAAAATTTAATTTTACAGATAAAATTTTTTAAAAAAAAAATTTTATCTGTTATTCTTTAATTTATTTTAATTTTAATATTGATACTATTAACTAATTTAAGATAGTTGATATAATAATTTTTATTATTACTTAAATCATAAATTTTTTTTTCTATTTTTAATGGATTAATACCTTTATATACTAAATATTTTTCTATAATATTAATTTTATCATATAATGTTTTTAAATTATTGAATTTATTTTTATTTGTTGTTAAATAATTTATAATTTTAATTTTATATATATTTTTATTATAAAAATAAATTTTATTTATTAATTCATTTAATTTATATTTATTAAATATTTTAAATAAATAATTATTTTGATAAAAATTTATTTTTAAATTAATATATTTATTAAATTTAATTTTATTTTTTTCTTTTAAATAAATTAAACTTATATTTAAAAAATTATTATTTGTTTCTTCTTTAATAATACTTTTATCTCCAATTTTGTATATAAATTGATAATCTAATCTAGAAGATAAATATTTATTAATTTTATATTCTAAACCAAAAGATATTATAGGTGATAACATAGTATTTTTAAATACTAAATTATTTTTATTTATTTTATTTATCTTATTAAATATTGATTTAGTTAAAATATTACCTATTCTAGTATATATATCTAATTTTTTATTAATGGGATAACTAATTTTTGTTAATAAATATATTCCTTGTGAATTAAAATAATGAATTAAAAATTTTTTTTTTTGATTTAATTTACCTAATCAATCATATCCTAATTCAAAAGATAAATTTTTATTAATTTTATATCCTAAAAAAATACCGTTTCCTTTAGTAAAAATATTATTTTTATTACTTATAATTTTATCTATATTTTCTAAATCTTTATATTTTGATCATCCTATTTTGTTTCCTATGTATATTTTATTTATGGTTTTTGTTTTTTTAGCTAATGTAGTATTTAAAATTAGCATACTTATTAATATAGTAGTAAATATTTTTTTCATTTTTAATCTCTTTAAAATAATTTTAAAATATTATTTATTTTAATATTTAATAAAATTTATTAATAATTGTTAATGATTATTTAACTTTTTAAACAAAATTAAAATTAATATTTTTATATATGTTAAAATATATTTTGTATTACGTAAAGTTAATTTTTATAAATTTATATGAAATTTTTGTTTTCAATATTTTTATTTATTTAAATATTAAAATTTTGAAGGTGTAAAATGTTAAAAAAAAAAATTAATATTAAATTAATTAATGGTTTTCATATAAGACCAGCTACAAAATTTGTAAAAGAAGCTAGAAAATTTTCCTCTGAAATTAAAATAAAATTAAAAAATAAAATTGTAAATGGTAAAAATTTATTTGAAATACAAACTTTAGGTATTTCTTATAATGATATAATTACAATTATTGTAGATGGTAAAGACGAGTTTAACGCACTGGAAATATTAGTTAATTTATTAAAATCTCTTAAAGAATAATTAATAAAAATTATTTTTAAAGTGATATTAAAAGGTATATTTATATGATTACAAAAGGTATTGTAGTATCATCAGGATATGCGTGTGGTAATGCATTTTTATTAAGTGAAAAAAATATTTATATAAATAAAAATAAAATTAATGTTAGTGATGTTGATTTTGAAATTTCACTTTTTTATAAAGCACATAAAAAAACTATTAAACAATTTAAAAAAATAAAATCTAATATATTAGATAAAGATAAACAATTATTATTTGATGGTTATATAATTTTATTAAAAGATGAAATATTTATTAATGATATTATATCTTTAATAAAAAAAAAATTTATTTCTGCTGAATTTTCTGTTGATAAAATTATTAAAAAACAAGTAAATGCTATTAATAAAGTTAATAATATTTATATTAAAGAAAGAGTTAATGATTTTTTAGATATAGGTAAAAGATTAATATATAATTTAAAAAATATAAATATTTTAGATTATAATTTTTTAAATAATAAAGAAAATATTATTATAATTTCTAAAGATTTATCTCCTTCTCAAATTATACAATTTAATTTAAAAAAAATTGTTGGTTTTATTACTGAATTAGGTAGTATTAATTCTCATACATCAATAATAGCTAAATCATTAGAGTTACCTAGTATTATTAAAGTTAAAAATATTACTAAATTAATTTATAATAATGATTATTTAATTATTGATGGAATTGAAAATAATATTTATATTAATCCAGATAAAAAAACTATAAATAAATTTATATTTTTAAATAAACAATATTTATATAAAAAAAAAAAATTAATTAAATTAAGTAAATTACCTACTGAAACTTTAGATGGTTATAAAATAAAATTATTTGGTAATATAGGTAGTGATGAAGATTTAAATAATATTTTAGATAATGGAGCTGAAGGAATAGGATTATATCGTACGGAATTTTTATTTATGAATAGAGATTCTTTTCCTACTGAAGATGAACAATTTTATTGTTATAAAAAAATTTTAGAATTTATGAATGGTAAAGTAGTTACTATTCGTACTTTGGATTTAGGTGGAGATAAATTTTTACCTTATATGAATTTTCCTAAAGAAAACACTCCTTTTTTAGGTTGAAGATCTATTAGAATATATGTAAATAATAAACATATATTACATGATCAATTAAAAGCTATTTTAAGAGCTTCTGTATATGGTAAAGTACGTATTATGTTTCCTATGATAATTTCTTTAGAAGAAGTTTTATTTTTAAAAAAAGAATTTAATAATGTTAAATCTATATTAAAAAATAAAAAAATTAATTTTGATAAAAATATTAAAATAGGTGGAATGATAGAAACTCCAGCAGCTGCTATGATTTCTAATTATTTAGCTGAAGAATTAGATTTTTTTAGTATAGGTACTAATGATTTAACTCAATATACTTTAGCGGTAGATAGGAATAATTCTATGGTTTCTCATCTTTATGAAACTTTATCTCCTTCTATATTACGTTTAATGAAATATTCTATAGATTCTGTACATAAAAAAAATAAAAAAATAGGTATATGTGGTGAATTAGCTTCTGATGAGAAAGTAACTGTATTATTATTAGGTTTAGGTTTAGATGAATTAAGTATGAGTTCTAATTTTATTCCTAAAATTAAATATAATATTCGTAATTTATCATGGTTGAATTCTAAAAAAGTAGCTTTTAATATTTTAAAAATGAATACGGTTAAAAAAATTAAATCTTTTCTTAATAAAATAAGTATAAAAAACTTTTAATTTTTTTAAAAGAAAATTTAATTTGCCCAGAGGCGGAATCGAACCGCCGACACGAGGATTTTCAGTCCTCTGCTCTACCGACTGAGCTATCTGGGCTTTTAATTATTTTTTAATGTTTTTTTCATTCATATTAAATATTTTTTATTTATTTTATTTATTTTGAAAATTAATATTTCTGGAATTTTATATGGATGTATTTTTTTTATAATTTTAATTATTTTATTTTTTAAATAATTAAAACTTTTTAATATTATTTTAATTTCTATTGTATTCTTAATTTTATTTTTTCATAAATAAAATGAATTTATATTATTAATTATATTAATACATGATACTAATTTTTTTTTTAAAAGAATATTTTTAATATTATTTAAAATTTTTTTATTTGGTATATTACATGTTATTAATATAACATCTTTATATGTTAAACACATATTAATAATTATTTTAAATTTAATATTATTTAATTATAACTAATATAATTAGTTATATCAAATAGTTGTTATTTTTTATATAAATATCTTGAAAGTTATTTTTTTATCCTTATATATTACCATATAGATTAATAAGTAGTTTTATTATATTTAATTAATGTATTATAATAATAAAAGTAATCATTATATAGGAGAAATAAATGAAAATTCGTCCATTACATGATCGTATTATTGTTAAACGTAAAAATAATGAATCTAAATCTGCTGGAGGAATAGTTTTAACTGGTTCAGCAGCTGGTAAATCTACTCGTGGTAAAGTATTAGCTGTTGGTAAGGGTCGTGTACTTGATAATGGAGTAATAAAACCACTTGATATTAAAGTTGGTGATGTTGTTATTTTTAATGACGGATATAGTGTTAAAACAGAAAAATTAGATAACAACGAGGTATTAATTATGTCTGAAAGTGATGTATTAGCTATTATTGAATAATATATTTATTAATTTTATAACTAAATTGATAATTAACTTAAAAATTTTATAAATTTTAAAGGAAATAAATTATGGCAGCTAAAGACGTAAAATTCGGTAATGATGCAAGATCAAAAATTCTTCGTGGAGTTAATATACTAGCCGATGCGGTAAGAGTTACTTTAGGTCCTAAAGGACGTAATGTAGTTTTAGATAAATCTTTTGGTGCTCCTGCTATTACTAAAGATGGAGTAGCAGTAGCTAGAGAAATAGAATTAGAAGATAAATTTGAAAATATGGGCGCTCAAATGGTTAAAGAAGTAGCTTCTAAAGCTAATGATGTTGCTGGTGATGGAACTACTACTGCTACTGTATTGGCTCAATCTATAGTTAATGAAGGTTTAAAAGCAGTTGCTGCAGGTATGAATCCTATGGATTTAAAACGTGGTATAGATAAAGCTGTTAATTCTGCTGTTATAGAGTTAAAAAAAATATCTGTTCCTTGTTCTGATTCTAAATCTATTGCGCAAGTTGGAACTATATCTGCTAATGCTGATGAAACTGTTGGTTCATTGATAGCTCAAGCTATGGAGAAAGTAGGTAAAGAAGGTGTAATAACTGTTGAAGAAGGAACTGGTTTAGAAGATGAATTAGATGTTGTAGAAGGTATGCAATTTGATAGAGGTTATTTATCTCCTTATTTTATTAATAAAACTGAATCTGGAGTTGTTGAGTTAGATAATCCATTTATTTTATTAGTAGAAAAAAAAATATCTAATATTCGTGAAATGTTATCTATATTAGAATCTGTTGCTAAATCTAGTAAACCTTTATTGGTTATTGCTGAAGATGTAGAAGGTGAAGCATTAGCAACTTTAGTAGTTAATAATATGAGAGGTATTGTAAAAGTTGCTGCTGTTAAATCTCCTGGTTTTGGTGATCGTCGTAAAGAAATGTTACAAGATATAGCTATATTAACTAATGGTAAAGTTATTTCTGAAGAAGTTGGAATGGAATTAGAAAAAATTACTCTTAATGATTTAGGTAGTGCTAAAAAAGTAGTTATTAATAAAGATAATACTACTATTATCGATGGTTCTGGTTGTCAGGAAGAAATTTCTAGTAGGGTTTCTCAAATACGTCAACAAATTGATGAAGCTACTTCTGATTATGATAAAGAAAAATTACAAGAAAGAGTTGCTAAATTAGCTGGTGGTGTAGCAGTATTAAAAGTTGGTGCAGCTACTGAAGTAGAAATGAAAGAAAAAAAATCTAGAGTTGAAGATGCTTTACATGCTACTAGAGCAGCTGTTGAAGAAGGTGTAGTAGCTGGTGGTGGAGTAGCTTTAGTAAGAGTAGCAGAAAGATTAAATAATTTAACTGCTCAAAATGAAGATCAAAATGTTGGTATTAGAGTAGCTTTAAGATCTATGGAATCTCCTTTACGTCAAATAGTTTCTAATACTGGTGATGAACCTTCTGTTGTAGCTAATAATGTAAAAGCAGGAAGTGGTAATTATGGTTATAATGCTGCTACTGAAAAATATGGTGATATGATAGATATGGGTATTTTAGATCCTACTAAAGTAACTCGTTCTGCTTTACAATATGCAGCATCAGTAGCTGGTTTAATGGTTACTACAGAATGTATGATTACTGATTTACCTAAAGATGAAAAATCTGATATTAATTCTAGTAATCCAGGTATGAATGGTGGTATGAATGGAATGGGTGGAGGAATGATGTAAATAAATTTATTATTTAAAATAAATTTATTTAAAAAATTTATTTATAAAATACCAAAGTCTTATGATGACTTTGGTATTTAAAATATATATTTTATTTATTAAGAGGTTTATTTAATGTTATTTAGTTTTTTAAATAAAAAAAAATTTATTGATGATTTTAAAATTAGTAAAAAAGATACTGGTTCACATAAATTACAGGTTATATTATTAACTTATCGTATAAATAAATTACAAAAACATCTTTCTATTTATAGAAAAGATTTTCATGGTAAAAAAGGTTTATTAAAGTTAGTTTTTCAACGTCGTCGTATATTAAAATATATTAAATCAAAAAATATAAATAAATATTTTTTTTTAATAAAAAAATTAAAATTACGTGATTAATAATTTAATTTTTAGTAATTTTATTGTTATTTTAATTTAATTTAAAGAAAGGTAAATAGTTTTGTTGGAATATAATTTTTTAGAATTTAAATATGGAAGAAACTTAATAAAATTAGAAACTGGTTTTATAGCACGTCAATCTACTTCTTCTATAATAGCAAGTATGAACGATACTGTAGTAATTATTACTGTAGTTTTTAATAAAAAAGTTAATTTAGATAATTATTTTTTACCTTTAAGTGTTTATTATCAGGAAAAATTTTATTCTGTAGGTAAAATTCCTGGTAGTTTTTTTAGAAGAGAAGGTAGATCTAGTGATATGGAAATTATTACTTCTAGATTAATTGATAGATCTATACGTCCTTTATTTGATAAAAATTTTTTTAATGATGTACAAATTGTTGTTAATGTTATTTCTGTTAATCCTCAAATAAGTACAGATATAATTTCTATTATTGGTACTTCTGCTGCATTAAGTATATGTGGTATATCTCATTTAGAACCTATAGGTGTTGCACGTATAGGTTATATTAATAATTCATATATATTAAATCCTAGTTTATCAGAAATAAATTTAAGTAAATTAAATTTAGTTATAGCTGGTAATAAAGAAGGAATTTTTATGATTGATTCTTCTTCAAATAATTTAAGTGAAAAAGAAGTTTTTGATGGCATATGTTTTGGATTTGAAAATTATTTGAGTGTAATTAAAAATATTGAGGTATTTTCTAGTAAAATTAATTTTAAAAATTTAGATAATAAATTAAATTATTTAAATGAATTTCTTTCTCAAGATATTATTGATTATATAAATAAATTTTGTTTTGAAGATTTTAAAAATATATATTTTTCTGTTTTAAATAAACAAGATAGAGAAAATCGTTTGAATACAATAAAAGATAATTTGTTATTAGATTTAAATGAAAAAAAACAAGTTAATAATTATTTAGTTTTAAATGAATTAATTAAAATAGAAAAAAATATTGTTATTGATAAATTATTAAAATATGGTAAACGTATTGATAATCGTAGTATAAATGATATAAGAGATATAGATATTAAAATAGGTTTTTTACCTAAAAGGGTTCATGGATCATCATTATTTACAAGAGGAGAGACTCAAGCTTTGGTAACAGTAACTTTAGGAACATCTAAAGATGCTCAAAATTTTGATGATATATTTTGAGGTGAACGTGTAGATAGATTTATTTTTCATTATAATTTTCCACCATATTCTGTAGGTGAAATAGGTAATATAGGTATATTAAAGAGAAGAGAGATAGGTCATGGTTATTTGGCTAAAAAAGGTATAATTCCTATATTACCTAAAATAAATAAATTTCCTTATACTATTAGAATAGTTTCTGATATTTTAGAGTCTAATGGATCTTCTTCTATGGCTTCAGTATGTGGAGCTTCTTTAGCTTTAATGGATGCAGGTGTTCCAATTTTACATCATGTATCAGGTATTGCTATGGGTTTAATAAAAAATAAAGAAAAAGATATAATTTTATCTGATATTATTGGTGATGAAGATAGATTAGGAGATATGGATTTTAAAGTTGTAGGAACTTTAAATGGTATAACAGCTTTACAAATGGATATGAAAATAAAAGGTATTAATTGTGAAAGTATTAATTTTTCTTTAAAGAAAGCTAAAAAATCTAGATTATTTATTTTAAATAAAATGAATTCTGTTATTAATTGTTCAAGAAATTATTTATCTATTTTTGCTCCTATAATATATAAATTTAAAATTAAAATTAGTAAAATAAAAGATGTTATTGGTAAAGGTGGTTCTGTAATTAAAAATCTTACAGAAAAATATGATTGTTCTATAGAAATAGATAATGATGGAACAATAAATATTATTTCTTATAATAAAAAAAAAATTATTAGTGTAGTTAATATTATAAAAAAAATTACTGAAGAAGTAAAATTAGGAAATATTTATTTAGCTAAAATAATTAAAATAGTTAATTTTGGTGTTTTTGTTTCTTTTTTAAATGGAAAAGAAGGTTTAATACATATTTCTAATATTATTTTAAATAAAAATAAGAATATATATAGTTTTTTTAAAATTGGTCAAAATATTTATGTAAAAGTATTAAATATAAATAGTAATGGTAAAATAAAACTAGGTATTGAAAAATATTAAATTAAATTAAATATTTATAGAGAATTTAAATGATTGATATTAATAATAAGTGTTATAGTTTTAGTTATTTTAAACTTAAGAAGGAATTATTAAATGTTATTAATAAATTTGGTTATAAAAATCCTACTGACATACAATTAAAATGTATACCTTATTTTTTAGATGGTTATGATATTTTAGGAATAGCTAAAACTGGAAGTGGTAAAACAGCAGCTTTTATTTTACCTATATTAAATAATATAAATATTAATTTAGTTAATATTCAAGTTTTGATTTTAGTACCTACTAGAGAATTAAATATTCAAATTAGTGATTCATTTAAAATTTTTTCTAGTTTTAATAGAAATATTAAAATATTATCTTTATATGGTGGTCAAAAATATAATATTCAGTATTTAGGTTTAAAAAGAAAACCTCATATAGTTATTGCTACTCCTGGTAGATTATTAGATTTGTTGAAAAAAAATATAATTAATATTTCTTTGGTAAAATTTTTAGTTATTGATGAAGCTGATGAAATGTTACGTATGGGATTTATAAAAGATGTAGAATCTATTATTTCTTATATAAAACTAAAACATCAAACTTCGTTATTTTCTGCTACAATGCCATTACCTATAAAAAGAATAGTAAATAGATTTATGTATAAACCTAAAGAAATTATATTAAATTTATCTAGAAATAATATTTTACCTATTAATATTCAACAATATTATTGTTGAATAAAATCTTGGAGAAATAAATTAGATATTTTAATGAAATTTTTAGAGGTAGAAAAATATACTAGTGTAATAATTTTTGTAAGTACTAAATTATATACTGTTAAATTATCTGATTTTATTAGTAAAAGAGGCTATTCTTGTTCTGCTTTTAATGGTGATATGAATCAAAATTTAAGAGAAAAAGTATTACGAGATTTTAGAAATTCTAAAGTTTCTATTCTTATAGCTACAGATATTGCTTCTAGAGGTCTGGATATTAATAATATTAGTTTAGTTATTAATTATGATTTACCTTTAGATATAGAATCTTATATTCACCGTATAGGTAGAACTGGAAGAGCTGATAAAATTGGTAAAGCAATTTTATTTATTAGTTTTAAAAATAAAAGATTTTTGTTTTATTTAGAAAATCATATTAAATCTAAAATTCAAAAAATTAGTGTTCCAGATAGAAATTTTTTAATAAATCATCGTATAACTAAATTAGTTTTTTTAATAAAAAGAAAATTTAATAATAAGAAAAAAAATTTTTATTTTTATAGAAATATGTTGGATAAAATTATTAAAATTTCAAATATGAATAGTGAGGAAATTAATATTTCTTTATTAAATATAATTTATAAAAAATTATATTTAGATTTTTATTTAAAGTAGGTGATAATGGAATTGAACCATTGACCTTCTCCTTGTAAAAGAGACACTCTACCACTGAGCTAATCACCTTAAAATGGAACTGGCGGGATTTGAACCCGCGTCCAAAACAACTTATTCGTTTGATCTACATGTTTATTTTATTTTATTTTAATTAATTACTAAAAATAAAAAAAATTAGTAATTAACTAGTTTACTATATAAATTTTTTATAGATGTAAACTTCTATAAAATTTCTTTTTTTAGAAACATTTTTTATATAATAAAAAAGAAAAAATTATTATAAAAAACGGCTTATACAGTTTTAAGCTGCTAAAGCATAGTCATTATTTTTTGCAACTAAATTTTACGGTTTTTTACGCGGCCAACCGTACCTCGACATGCACATTAGAATTTGTATATTTTGTCAAATCCAAAACAGTCCCTTATTTATTATAATAGTTAAATATTTTTAAATCAATATTTTTATTTATTTTTTTATTTACTTTTTCTTTGATATTTTTTTTATCATATTTTTTTTTACCTTTTGATAGACCTATAATTATTTTATATCATGGTTTTTTGAGAATTAGAGAAATTAATATTAGTGTGTATCCTTTTATTTTAATTTTATTATAAATTGAGTTTATTTCTTTTTTTTTTAAAAGTATTTTAATTTTTCTTGTTTTTAAAATATTTTGGTAATTTTTTTGTATTGGTTTTATTTTAGTTCCAATTAGATAGGGTATTTTATTTTTTTTTATTTTAACGTAACTATTATCTATATTTATATTTTTATATTTTATTGATTGTATTTCTCATCCGTATAGAATAATTCCTGCTTGATATTTTTTTATTATTGTATAATATTTAAATATTTTTTTGTTTTTTAATATTGTAATCATGTTAAAATTTTGTTTGTATAAATTTGTATTATTTATTAGTTTTAATTTAGATATATTTAAAAAATAAAATTATTTTGTGATATATAATAATTATTATTATACTATTTACATTAAGTTTTGGAGATAAAATAATATGATTAAAGAAAATAATGATAAAATAAATAATTTAAATAAAATTAATGATATTTTAGATATAAATGATAAAATAGATAAAAATAATCTTCAAAAATTGATTAATAAAATATATAAATATAAAAAAAAAATATGTTTAAAAAATAAATTAATTAATAAATTAAAAAGTGATTTATTAGATATTAAAAAAAAAATAGAGGATATAAATTTACGTTCTAAAGCAGAAATAGATAATATGTATAAGCGTAATCAAATAGATATTGAAAATATATATAAATATTCTTTAGAGAAATTTTTTAAAAATCTTTTACCTGTTATAGATAATTTAAAAAATGCTCTTAAATCTAGTAAAAATAAGAATTTAGATAATGTAATTACCTATGAAGGTATTAAATTAACTTTAAAAAATTTTCTATCTATAATAGAAAAATTTGGTATTTCTATAATAAATAAAATTAATGTAAAATTTGATCCTAATTTTCATCAAGCTGTATCAGTAATTGAATCTAAAAATAATAATAATAAATCTAATTTAGTTATTGAAATTTTACAAGATGGATATGTATTAAATAATAGATTATTAAGACCTGCAATGGTAAAAGTTATTAAATTTAAAAAATAGAATTTAATTTTTATTGTATTAAAATTGTTTTTTTGTTAAAATCAATATTTGATATTGGCCCTTTAGCTCAGAGGCAGAGCAGGCGACTCATAATCGCTTGGTCATTGGTTCGAATCCAATAGGGGCCATATCTTTATTTAAGATAAAATTTATTTTTTACCTTCATTTTTTTTGTAAATTCATAAATCAAAGGTATTCCGGTTGGAATATTAAGTTTAATAATGTCTTTGTTTGATATATTATCTAAATATTTAATTAGTGCTCTTAAAGAATTTCCATGTGCTACTATAATTATATGTAACTTGTTTTTTATTTTTGGATAAATATTTTTTTTTCAATATGGTATTACTCTATTATATGTATCTAATAAACTTTCTCCTAAAGGTATTTCATTATATTTAAGATCTTTATATTTAATTTCTTTACCTGGAAATTTATCGCTATTACAATCAATTTGTGGTGGTTTAGTTGTGTAACTTCTTCTCCATTCTAAAACTTTTTTTTCTCCATATATTTTAGCAATTTTTTTTTTATTGTATCCCTGTAAATTTCCATAATGTCTTTCATTTAATTTTCAAGTTTTAATAACTTTTATTCATGATAAATTTAATTTATCTAATATTTTTCATAAAGTATGAATAGATCTTTTTAAAAAAGATGTATATGCACATTTAAAATAAAAGTTATTTTTTTTTAGAATAGTTCCTGCATTTTTAGCTTCTATAATTCCTTGTTTAGATAAATCTATATCTTTTCATCCTGTAAATATATTTTTTTGATTTCATTTACTTTCTCCATGTCTAATTAAAACTATTTTTCTCATTTTTAATTTCTCCAAATTTAATTTTTTATTTTAAATATATACATATTATATTATATGTATATTTATAAAATATAAATAAATATTTATTTTGTAAATATATTTTATTTAAATTTTTTTTATCTATTTATTTAAATTTTTTATTTGCTATTTTTATTTTTTTTAGTAATTTATATTTTTTTATGTTAAATTTATCATGTTTAAAAATTATTTTTGATATATATCTAATATTTGTTTTTTTTATTAATTCTTTTTTAATTTTTTTTTCTAATTTTTGCAAATATTTGATAATATTATTAGTTGTATTAATATTTTTTTGATTTATAAAATCTACATATACATATATGTAAGAAAAGTTTTTTGTTAATTTTATATAATTAATATTTAAAATATTATTTTTACCTATTATAAAATTATATTTTTTAAAAATTATTTGTGTAATTTTTTTTTTAATTTTTTTGATATTTTTTTTATATTTTATATTAATTTTCATTTTTTGTTATTTTAATACATTTTATAGTATCTCCTATTTTTATTTTATTAAAATTCTTTATATGTATTCCACATTCAATATTTTTTTTAATTATTTTAACTTTTTTTTTAAATCTTTTTAATGATTTTATTTTTCCTTCATAAATAATATTTTTATTTCTAATAATTTTAATTGGATAAGATATTTGAATACTACCTTTAGTTACTATACATCCTATAATTATATCTAATTTAGATTTATTAAAAATATTTTTTACTTTTGCTTTTCCTATTGAAATTTTATTATAATGATTAAATTTATTTTTTATAATTTTTTTAATTTTATTAATTAATTTATATATTATATTAAAAAAATATATTTTTATTTTGTATTTATGTATTTTTTTTTTAATTAAATTATTTATTTTAGTATTAAATGCAATTATTATAGATTTTGTTGTTTTTGCTAAAATTATATCGTTTTTATTAATATCACCTATTTTAGATGAAATTATATTGATTTTTTTTTTAAATTTTTTATTTATTAATTTTAATATTGCATCTAATGATCCATATACATCAGTTTTAATTAAAAAATTAATTTTTTTCTTTTTTAGAAATATATTTTCTGTTTTATTTATATATTGTTTTTCTTTTGAAATTAATTTTTTATTTTTTAAATTAATTATTTTTTTAATTATTTTTTTATTTTGAATTACTATAAATTTTTCTCCTGGTGTTGGTATATTAGATAGTCCTAAAATTTCTAAAGGCATAGATGGTAGACCATAATTTATTTTTTTATTATTATCATCACAAATTGATTTTATTTTTCCAAATATATTACCAGATAAAATTATATCTCCTATATTTAATTTTCCATTTTTTATTAATATATTTGTTATAATTCCTTTATTTTTATTTATACTAGATTCTATAATAAATCCTGATGCATATTTATTTATATTAGTTTTTAAATTAATATTTTTACTTTCTTTATTTATAGCTTTAAAAATTTTTTTTATACCTTGTGAAGATTTTACTGAAAATTCTACAAAATTATGTTTTCCACCCCATTCTTTAGGAATTATATTATATTTTATTATTTTTTTTTTTATAATATCAATATTATTAAGATAATTTATTTTATCTATTTTAGATAATCCAATTATTGTAGGTATATTATATTTTTTTATGTATTTAATTATTTCTAATGTTTGAGGCATTATACCATCATCAATAGATATTATTAATAATATTATATCTGTTATATTCATTCCTCTACTTCTCATATTAGTAAATATTGAGTGTCCAGGAGTGTCTAATAAAGTTATTTTACCGAATTTATTATTTATATAATAAGCATTTATATATTGTGTAATATTTCCTTTTTCTTTATCAACAATTTTTGTTGATCTTATATAATCAATAAGTGATGTTTTTCCATGGTTAACATGACCCATAATTGTTATTATGGGAGGTCTAACATATAATTTATTTTTTTTTTTATTTAAAATATTTTTTTTTTTTAATTTTATTTTTTCTAGTTTTATTTTTTTATTTATATCTTGAATATTTATGTTTATTTTTTTATTTTTGTTTTTTGTTTTTTTGTTTTTAAGTAATTTATTTTTTTTTCTAGTAAATTTTTTATAATTTTTATTAAAAATATTTTTTTTTTTAAAGAATACTATTTTTTTTTTATTTTTTAGTTTATTTTTTTTTTTAATATTGTTATTTTTTTTTTTTGTATAAAATATATATTTTTTTTTAATTTTTTTATATTTATTTTTATTTATTTTTTTAAACATTTTTTTATAAAATAAAATTTAGATATTTGGTTATTTATTTTTTATAGTAATAATATTTAGTTCTCATCCTGTTAGTTTTGATGCTAATTTTATGTTTTGTCCATTTTTACCTATAGTTTTAGCTAGATTTTTTATTTTTACGTTTATATCCATTTTTTTTTTGTTTTTATTAATTATTATATTTAATATTTTTGCAGGTAATAAAGAATTGGTAACAAATTTTTTAGGATCATTATTTCATAAAATTATATCTATTTTTTCACCAGATAATTCATTAGATATTAATTGTATTCTTGAACCTTTTAAACCTATACATGCACCTATTGGATCTATATATTTATTATTAGTATCTACTGCTATTTTTGATCTTAATCCTGGTTTTCTTGATATAGCTTTAATTTTTATAATTTTTTTTTTTATTTCTGGTATATTTTTTTTTAATAATTCTAATAGAATATTATTTTTTATTCTAGTAATAAAAATTTTATATTTTTTTTTTATTTTTTTTATTTTATATATTATTCCTTTGATTTTTTTTCCTATTTTAAATTTATCATTTTTAATTGAATCTTTTTTTAAAAGTATTGCTTTTAAATTAAATCCAATATTTATTGATATAGATTTTTTGTTTATTTTTTTTATATATCCTGTTATTATTTTACCTTTTTTTTTTTTTATTTTTTTTAAAATAATTGTTTTTTTAATTTCACGTATTTTTTGTATTATAATTTTTTTTGCTTTTTGTGTTGTTATTCTATCAAAAATTTCTGATTTAATTTTTTTTTCTATAAAATCTCCTATTTTAATATTTTTATTTTTGTGGAAAACTTTTTGATATGTAATTTCTTTATATGGTTTTTTAATTTTTTTTACTACTATTCATCTTCTGTATGTATTAAAAGTACCTTTTTTACGATCAATATTAATTTTTATATCTATTTTTTTATTATATTTTTTTTTTATTGCTATAGTTAAAGCTTTTTCTAATGTTTTAAATATTATTTCTTTTGGTAAAGATTTTTCATTTGATACAGCTTCTGCAACTGCTAAAATTTCTTTATTCATTCTAGCTGCCTCAATTATATTTATAAAATAAAATGTATAGATATTTAAAATATAAATATTATTCTATTTTAGAAGTTTGTTAAATAATTATTATTAATTTTAAATTTAAATTTAATAAATTAATTTATTATATATTAGAGAAATGAAATTTAAAAATTTTATTATTATATAATTATATACCGGGAACGGGACTCGAACCCGTATTTTCATAAGAAACTATCTCCTCAAGATAGTGTGTTTACCTATTTCACCATCCCGGTATTAAAATTTTATTTTTATAAAATTAGGTGTAAAAATTTTTAAATATTTATATATTATTTGTTTATTATATTTAGTAATAATGCAGTTAAATAAAATAATATAGCAAATATTATTATAATAAAATTTAATGTATCTTTTAAAAATTTTGTAGTTATAATATTATTGTTTATATTGAATGAAGATCCTATAATATTATTTTTACTTGGAGTAAAAATTATTAATAAAACTAAAGAAATACAGATAACAAAAAATATTATTAAAAATATTCTGTACATATTTATCCTTCAAAAATTGATTAAATTTAAATAATTTTTTATAAAAATTTTATTTTATAAAAAAAATATATTTAAATATTTTTTTTTAAATTGGTTTGGTAAATTTTTTATAAAAAATAATTTTTTTTATATCATTTTTATTTAATGTTTCATGTTTTATTAATTTTTCTTTCATTTTATGTAATAAATTTATATTTTTTAAAAGAATTTTTTTAGCACGTAAATAATTTTTATCTATAATTTTTTTAATTTCTTTGTCTATTAATTTAGATATATAATTTGATAAAAATATGTTTTTAAAGGTTTTATTTATATTTTCTTCATGATTATTAGAATATAGTAATGGTCCTAATTTTTCTGAAAAACCTCATTTAGTTACCATATTTCTTGCTATTGAAGAAGCTATTTTAATATCATTACTTGCTCCTATAGATATATTTTCTTTTCCATATATTATTTCTTCAGCTAATCTACCTCCATATAATGTAGATATTTTACTTTCTAGTTGTTTTTTATTAATATTTATATTATCGTTTTCTGGAAGAAAAAATGTTGATCCTAGAGATTTACCTCTTGGTATTATAGTTACTTTATGTACTGGATCATGTTCTGGAACTAATTGACTAACTATAGTATGTCCACATTCATGATAAGCAGTTAATTCTTTTTGTAAATCTGTCATTATTAATGATTTTCTTTCTGTACCCATTATTATTTTATCTTTAGCTTTTTCAAATTCTTTCATAGATACATTATCTAATTTTTTTTTTGCAGCATATAATGCTGCTTCATTAATTAAGTTAGATAAATCAGCTCCTGAAAATCCTGGTGTACTTTTAGATATAATATTAATATTAACATCTTTATTTAAAGGTATATTTTTAGTATGTATTTTAATTATTTGTTTTCTTCCTTTTATATTTGGTAAATCAACTATTACTCTTCTATCGAATCTTCCTGGACGCATTAGTGCTGGATCTAATACATCAGGTCTATTTGTAGCAGCTATTATTATTATTCCTTTATTACTATCAAATCCATCCATTTCTACTAACATTTGATTAAGAGTTTGTTCTCTTTCATCATGACCACTGTTTATATTAATTCCTCTTTTTCTTCCTACAGCATCTATTTCATCTATAAAAATTATACATGGAGAGGTTTCTTTAGCTTGTCTAAACATATCTCTTACTCTTGAGGCTCCTACACCTACAAACATTTCTACAAAATCTGATCCAGAAATACTATAAAAAGGTACTTGTGCTTCTCCAGCTATAGCTTTTGCTAAAAGTGTTTTTCCTGTACCTGGTGGACCTATCATGAGTATTCCTTTAGGAATTTTACCTCCTAGTTTTTGGAATTTGTTAGGTTTTTTTAAATATTCTACTAGTTCTTTTACTTCTTCTTTAGCTTCATCACAACCAGCTACATTTTTAAATGTAGTTTTTATATTGTTTTTGTTTAAAATTTTAGCTTTACTTTTTCCAAAAAAAAATGTTCCTTTACCACTATTTTGTATTTGTTTTATTAAAAATATTCATAGTCCTGTTAGTAAAATAATTGGTAATCATGATATTAAAATAGATATTATAAAATTAGGTTCTTCTATTGATAGACTACTAATTTTAATTTTTTTGTTTATTAAATTTTTTAATAAATAAGGATCGTTTATTGGTATATAAGTTTTATATTTTTGGTAATTTTTTTTTGTTACATTAATTTCTTTACCATTTATTTTTACTTCTTTAAGTTTATTTTTTTTTATATCTGATAAAAAACTGGAATATTCTATTTTAGGATAATTTTTTTTTTGTCCTATATTTTGAAATGTAGATACTATTATTATAGTGATAACTAACCAAAAAAATAAATTTTTTATCATATAGTTTAATAATTTTTAATATAAATTATATTTAAAGTATAATGCAATTATATATATTTCTTTAGAAAAATTACGTGAAGATTTTAGTTTTTTAATTTTTATTATTTTAAATAGTTTTTTAATTTTTTTTATAGAATAAGAAAAAATTTCACCTAAAAAAACTTTTACAACTAAATTTCCTTTTTTTTTAATTTTAATTTACATAAATTTAAAATTGTTTTTATTATTTTTTTAAATTTAGGATTATCTATTTCTTTTATTCCTGATATATTTGGAGATATATCAGATAAAATATTATTTATTTTATACCGAGATGTTTTTTTAATTATTTTATTAAAAATTTTTTTTTTACATATATTTCCTAATATAAAAATTGTTTTTAAATTTTTATTTATAGGTTTTATATCACAACTAAAAATTTTTCCTGTATTTTTTTTTTTTTGAGTGAGATATTGTGTTCAACCTCCAGGTGAACATCCTAAATCTATTATATTATCTTTTTTTTTTATTATATTAAAACTTGTGTTTATTTCTTGTAATTTAAATCAAGATCTAGAAATTATTTTTTTTTTTTTTTTTAAATTTATATATTTATCATTTATATGAATATTAATTCATTTTTTTTTTTTCATATTTTTATTTCAGATATTTTATATATATATATAAAATATATTTATTTAATACTTATTATTTTATATTTTATATTTCCTTTAATAGTATTTAAAGTAATTGTTTTATTATTTTTTTTACCTAAAAGTTTTTTAGATAGAGGAGAATTTATAGAAATTAATTTTTTTTTAATATTTGATTCATCATCTCCTACTATTCTATAAATTATTTTTTTATTATTATTTAAATTTATTAGTGTAATTAAAGATCCAAATATTATCTTTTTATTGTTTTTTATTTTTGATATATCTATTATATTTGCATAAAAAAGTTTTTTTTCTATTTCTTTAATTTTTTTTTCACATATTATTTGTTCTTCTTTAGCAGCATGATATTCTGAATTTTCTTTTAAATCTCCAAATTCTCTTGCTTTTGATATAGATAATATTATTGATGGTCTTTTAATTTCTTTTAAATATTTTAATTTTTTACGTAATTTTTTTTCTCCTTTTATAGTCATTAGTATTCGTTTCATATATTTTCCTTAGTTTTATTTTAAAATATATTCTACTAATTATAGTAGTTTATTTTTTAAATAATTTAAATAATTTTATATTTCAAAATAAGAATTGATAATTTTATATTACGTGAACAAATTTTTTTTTGTTTTTACCTTGAATTTTAAATTTTACTTTTCCTTTTTTGATTGCGTATAATGTATAATCTTTTCCAATTTTTACATTTATACCTGCATGAAATTTTGTACCTCTTTGTTTAACAATTATATTTCCTGAATTTACATATTCTCCTCCAAAATGTTTTATTCCTAATCTTTTAGAATGAGAATCTCTACCATTTCTAGTTGATCCACCTGCTTTTTTATGTGCCATTATTTTTTTTTATTGAATAAATTTTAACTTTTTGTAATTTTTGTCTGTGACCTGATGTTTTTTTATAGTGTTTTCTACGTCTAAATTTTAATATTTTAATTTTTTTGTTTTTTATATTTTTTATTATTTTTCCTTTAATAATATAGGAATTTATTTTTTTTTTATTAGTAATTATTTTTTTTTTATCAAATATTAAAATAATTTTTTTAAAAATAATTTTTTTATGTTTATTTGTTTTTTCTATTATAATATTACTACCAATAGTAATTTTATATTGTTTTCCACCTGTTTCTATTATAGCGTACATATTTATTTGATTTATTATTTTAAATACAAATATTAAAATATTATTTTTTTTTATTAATTAATTATTAAATTAATAAATAAATTTTATTTATATATCAAATTTTTTTTTTATATATATAAGTATATAATATATTTATAATAATGATTTTATAAGTATATATATTTTAATATATTTATATTATTTAGTAAAATTTATTTAATTTAATAAATTGTAAGGAATAAAATATAATGTTTAAAAAAATTCGTGGTATTTTTTCTAATGATTTATCTATAGATCTTGGTACAGCAAATACTTTAATTTATGTTAAAAATAAAGGTATTGTTTTAAATGAACCTTCTGTTGTAGCTATTAGGCAAGATAAAATTGGTTCTTCTAAAGTTGTAGCTGCTGTTGGTTATCAAGCTAAACAAATGTTAGGTAGAACTCCTGGTAATATTTCTGCTATTAGACCTATGAAGGATGGAGTAATAGCAGATTTTTTTATTACTGAAAAAATGTTACAATATTTTATTAAACAAGTTCATACTAATAGTTTTATGAGACCTAGTCCTAGAGTTTTAGTATGTGTTCCTGTTGGTGCTACTCAAGTAGAACGTAGAGCAATAAAAGAATCAGCTCTAGGAGCTGGAGCTAGAGAAGTATTTTTAATTGAAGAACCTATGGCAGCTGCTATAGGAGCTAGTTTACCTGTTTCTGAAGCTACTGGTTCAATGGTAGTTGATATAGGAGGAGGTACTACTGAGGTAGCTGTTATTTCATTAAATGGTGTAGTTTATTCTTCTTCTGTTAGAATAGGTGGTGATAGATTTGATGAATCTATAATAAGTTATATTAGAAGACATTATGGTTCTTTAATAGGTGAAGCTACAGCGGAACGAATTAAACATGAAATTGGTTCTGCATATCCTTGTACTTCTATTAAGGAAATTGAAGTTAGAGGTAGAAATATGGCTGAAGGTGTACCTAGAAGTTTTGTATTAAATTCTAATGAAATATTGGAAGCTTTACAAGAACCTCTAGGAGGAATTATAAGTGCTATTATGATTGCATTGGAACAATGTCCTCCTGAATTAGCTTCTGATATATCAGAAAGAGGTATGGTTTTAACTGGAGGAGGAGCTTTATTAAAAAATTTAGATCGTTTAGTAATAGAAGAAACTAGTATACCAGTAATTATAGCTGATGATCCTCTTACATGTGTGGCTAGAGGGGGAGGTAAAGCTTTAGAAATGATTGATATTCATAATGGTGATTTATTTAGCAATGAATAATATAAAATATTTTTTTTATGTTTTTTAAAAAAAAAAATAATATTTCTTATTTTTTATTTTTTGTTTTATTTTGTTTTTCTTTATTAATTTTTGATTTTTATTATCATATATCTAATAAAATTCGTTTTTATACAGATAAAATTATTTTTAGTTGTTATTTTTTTTATGATAATTTAAATATTTGAATAAAAAATAATTTTTTTTTTTTAGAAAATTTTAAAAAAATTCAGGATGAAAATTTTTTTTTAAAAAAAAAATATTTTTTTTTAAAACAAAAAGTATTTTTTTTAAATATATTAAAATTAGAAAATAATTTTTTACGTAAAATATTAAATTTTCCTTTATTAAAAAAAATAAGAGAAAAAATTTATTTTATTAAAGTTTTTTTTTATCGTAATACTAATTTAGATGAATTAATAATTGATCATTTATTTAATAAAAATATTAAATATGGTAGTTTATTATTTAATAATCTTAGTATTATAGGAAAAGTTATTTATACTGGGAGTAATTATAGTAAAATAGAATTAATTTGTAATAAAAATAGTAGTTTACCTGTAATTATTTTAAGAAATAATATTAATACTATTATTAATGGTAATAATTGTTCTCATGATATGAGGATAAGTGATTTTTCTATTGATACAGATGTTCATATAGGAGATATAATTGTTTTACCTAATATAGATGGTTATATTTTTACTGGTTATCCTATTGGGGTTGTAAAAAATGTTATTTTAGATTCTATTAGTGGTAGTTTAATTGTAGATGTTAAATATTTTTTAGAATTACAAAATTTAAATTTTGTTTTTATATATAATTAATATTTATAATTTTATAAATTTTAAAATATTATGTTAAATATTAAAATTTCTGTATTGAATATAATATATATGTATATATTAATTTTAAATTTTTGGAATAAAAATTTTTTAATATTTGTTTTTTTTTGAGGTATATTATGTGATATATTTTTAAATTTTTATTTAGGTAGAACAATATTAATATATTTTTTATCTACATATATAATGTTTTATTTGCAAAAAAAAATAACTAATTTATTTATTTGAAGAATGTTTTTTTTTGTAATTTTTTTTTCTTTTTTAGTTAGAATAATATCTTTTTTAATTGATGTTATTATTTTAAATATAAATTTTAATGATTTTATTTTAATAAATTCTTTATTTGATGGTTTTTTATGATTAATAATTACAAATTTTTTATTTAAAAAACAAATTTTTATAAATAATAATAAAAATTAATTTTAGAGTGATAAAATGAGTAATATAGTTTACGATAGTATTTTAAGTAAAAATAATATTTCTGAATCTAATTTAATGGATTTAGTTTCTAATTTATATGTTAAAAATTTTAATTATGGGGATTTATTTTTTCAAAATTCTGTATTAGAATCATTTTTTTTAGAAAATAAAATAATTAAAAATAGTTTTGTAAATTTTAAAAATGGTGTTGGAGTAAGAATTATATCTGATAATAAAATTAATTTTTCTTGTTCAGATAAAGTTAGTTTTAAATCTATATTAAATTTAATTAATAAAATTAAGAATATACATACAAATGAAAAAATAAATAAATATATTAATTTATTTTTTAATTCTGAAAATAAAAATATATATAAAAAAAAATCTTTAATAAATTTTTCTTTGAATAAAAATAAGATTGATTTATTATTATATTTAGATAATTATATTAGGAAATCTAATCCTTATATAAATTATGTGTCTATAAATTTAATTAATAGTTATGATTTAATATTAATAGTTTCTACTGATAATATTTTTGTTGGAGATATTAGACCTTTAACAAATTTATCTATTAAAATTCAATTAGAAAAAAATAATTATCAAGAAATTGGAATTGGTGGTGGAGGAGGAAGTTATTTTTATGAAGATTTAGTTAATAAATATTATCAAAATATTCCTATTATAGAACATTGAGCTAATGAAACTGTGAGAATAGGTATAAATAATTTATATGCTGTTAATTCTCCTAGTGGTAATTTTCCTATTGTACTTGGTGGTGGTTGTCCTGGTGTTTTATTACATGAAGCAGTAGGTCATGGTTTAGAGGGAGATTTTATACGTAAAAAAACATCTATTTATACTAATTTAATAGGTAAAAAGGTTGCTTCTAATTTATGTACAGTAATAGATGATGGTTCTATTAGTGGTTTAAAAGGTTTTTTAAATGTTGATGACGAAGGTGTTTCTGGTAAAAAAAATGTACTTATTAAAAATGGTATTTTAAAATCTTTTATGTTAGATAAATTTAATGCTAATTTAATGAAATTAGAATCTACAGGAAATGCAAGAAGAGAATCTTATGCTTATTTACCTATTCCTAGAATGACAAATACTTATTTAATGAAAGGAAAGAGTAGTTTTTCAGATTTAGTTAGTAGTATTGATTTTGGTGTATATATAGTAAATTTATCTGGTGGTCAAGTAGATATTACTTCTGGAAAATTTGTTTTTACTGTTTTAGAAGGTTATTTAATTAAAAAAGGTAAAATATCTAGTCCTATAAAAGGTTGTACATTGATTGGTTCTGTAATAGAAATAATGAATAAAATTAGTATGATTTCTGATGATTTTAAATTTGATAATGGTAATGGTATTTGTGGAAAAGATAATCAAAATATTCCTGTTAGTGTAGGTCAGCCTTCTTTAAAAATAGATTCTATGATTATAGGTGGAACTAATTAAATTATTAAATAATTTTTATAAAATTTTAAGTTAATATGTGATATATAGTTGATGCAAAAAAAAAAATATTAGGTAGATTAGTTAGTAAAATTATACCTATATTAATTGGTAAGAATAAATCTAATTATTTACCTTATGTAGATAATAGTGATTATCTTATAATTATTAATGCTAGTAAAATAATAGTTACTGGAAATAAATTTAAAAATAAAAAATATTATTTTCATAGTGGTTATGTAGGGGGGATTAAAAGTATTTTGTTTATGGATATGTTAAAAAAATCTCCTGAATTTATTATTAGACATGCTGTTAAGGGTATGTTACCTAAAAATATTTTGTCTAGAAAAAAATTAAAAAAATTAAAAATATATCCTGATAGTAAATATAAAGAATATGCTCAAAAACCTGTATTAATTAATATTTAGGAGTATATATGTATAGTACTGGTAGACGTAAAACTTCTTCTGCTAGAATTTTTATGAAGAAAGGTGAAGGTAAATTTATAATTAATGGATTTATTTTAGAAAAATACTTTAAAAGTAAAATTAGACAATTAATTGTTCTTTTTCCTTTAAATATAGTACATAATTATGATTATGTTAATAAATTTAATTTTTATATAACAGTTAAAGGTGGAGGTATTTCTAGTCAGTCAATTGCTATTAGACATGGTATTACAAGAATTTTATTGAAACATAATAGTAATTTACGTTGTGTTTTTAAAAAATTAGGTTTAATAACTCGTGATTCTAGAAAAGTAGAAAGAAAAAAATATGGTTTTCGTAAATCTCGTTGTAGACCACAGTTTTCTAAACGTTAATTTTATGTGTATTTAAAATATATTATGGTTCCTATTATTGATCAATATTTAAAAATAAAAAAAAAATATCCTAAAATTTTGTTATTCTATCAAATAGGTGATTTTTATGAACTTTTTTATGATGATGCTAAAAAAATATCCTCTTTGTTAAATATTACTTTAACTAAGAAAATTTTTGTTAGACAAAAAAATGTCCCTATGGCGGGTATTCCAATTTGTTCAGTAGAATCGTATATTTATAAATTAATTTCTTTAGGTGAATCTATTGCTTTATGTAATCAGATTATAGAGGTTAATAATACTAAAAATAATAAGTTAATTAAACGTAAAGTTATTCGTATAATAACTCCTGGTACTATTAGTGAGGAGAGATTTTTAAATGAATTAAAAGATAATTATATTGCTGCTATATATTCTAAAAATAATAAAGAAATTTTTGGTTATTCTTTTTTAGATATTTCATCAGGTAGATTTTATATTTCAGAAATTTATGGTTTAGATAGATTAAAACATCAATTGTTATTTACTAAACCTTCGGAAATATTATGTTGTAAAAATTTTTTTTTTTTAAAAAATATTAAATGATTAAAGTATTTTAAATATGTTTCTATAGATAAATTTAATTTTGAAAAAAATTATAATATTTTATTAAATCATTTTAATGTTATAGATTTTTCTTGTTTTGGTATAAAAAATGATAATTTAGGTATAAATTCTGCTGGTTGTATTTTAAGATATATAAAATCTACTCAGTTTGTTAATTTATGTCATATTAATAAATTAAAATTAATTAATGATTCTAAAATAATATTTATGGATTCTTTTACTATTAAAAATCTTGAATTAGTAAATTCTTCTTCTGGTAATAGTAGAAATACTCTTTTATATATTTTAGATAAAGTTATTACCCCTATGGGTAAAAGGATGTTAAAAAGATGAATATTATTTCCTATTAGAGATATTAATGAAATATACTATCGTCATAGTATTATGGATTTTTTTAAGATTAATTTTCAGGATATTAGATTTATTTTTAAAAATATAGGTGATTTAGAAAGAATTTTAGGAAGAATTTCTTTGCAAACTATTAATTCTATAGATTTGATAAATTTAAAAAATTATTTTATTTCAATTATTGATTTTATATCTTTTTTAAAGGTTAAAAGTAATTTAAAAATAGTAAATTTTTTTATATTAAATAAAAATTTAATTAAAAATATTATTAATTTAATTAATATTTCTATTTCTGATCCTAATTTAGATAATAAAAAAATTATAATTAAAGGATATAGTAGTAAATTAGATAATTTACGTTTTTTACTAATAAAAAATAAAAATAAAATAAATTTTTTAGAAAGTAAAGAAAAAAATAAAACTAAAATAAATAGTTTATTTTTTTCTTATAGTAAAACGTATGGATATTATATTCAAGTAAATAAACGTGATTCTTTTTTAGTTCCTAATTATTATGTGAAATGTAAGTCTTTAAAGAATCATAATAGATATTTTATATCTAAATTAAAAATATATGAAAATATTATATTAATAATAAAAAAAAAAATTAAGTTTTTAGAAAAAAAAATTTTTAACAAAATTATTAAATTTATTTTAAATGATATTAGTACATTATTTAAAATTTCTAATTATATAGCTAAATTAGATATACTTATGAATTTTTTAGATAGATCTTATGATTTAAATTATAAAAAACCTATTTTAACAACTGATAATATTTTAAAAATTGTTAATGGTCGTCATCCTATAGTGGAACATAATATTAAAGATAATTTTATACCTAATAGTTTGTCTTTTAATAAAAAAAATAGGTTTTTAGTTATTACTGGTCCGAATATGGGTGGTAAAAGTACTTATATGAGACAAATAGCTTTAATATGTATTATAACTTATATTGGTTGTTATGTTCCTGCTGAAAGTTCAATAATTGGACCTATAGATAAAATTTTAACTAGAATAGGTTTTTCTGATGATATATCTAATAATAAATCTACATTTATAGTTGAAATGAGTGAAATATCTAATATAATTAATAATTCTACTGTTAATAGTTTAGTTTTAATTGATGAAATGGGTAGAGGTACCTCATATTATGAGGGTTTATCTTTAGCTTGATCATGTTTATTTTATATTATTAAAGTTATTAAACCAATGTTATTGTTTTCTACACATTTTTTTGAATTAACTAAAATAGATAAATTTTTTATTGGTGTTAAAAATATTTATTTTGACTATATTAGTAGTAATAATAATTTAATTTTATTATATAAAATAAAAAATGGAGTATGTTATAAAAGTTTAGGTTTTAATATTTTAAGTAAAATAGGTATTCCTAAATCAATTTTAGATTTTTCTTTATTAGAATTTAAAAAAAAAATTATTAGTTGTTTAAATAAAAAATTTTTAATTGAAAATAATTTTTGTTTTAATAAAAAACATTTTATTATATTTGATATAATATTGAATATTAATTTTCATAATTTATCTGTAAATAAATTAATAAAAAAAATTAAAAAATTACAATATTTATGTAATAAAATATAGTTTATTAAATAATTTTGAGAAAATAATAATGCGTCATTATGAAATTGTATTAATGATTTATCCTAATAAAAGTTTGTATATAGAAGATATAGTTAAATATTATTCTAATATTATAAATAATAATAGTGGTAAAATACATAGATTAGAAGATTGAGGATTAAGATATTTATCGTATACTATTAAAAAATGTTATAAAGCACATTATATATTAATGAATATAGAAATTAATGTTGATTTTATAAATAAATTGAAAATTGATTTTAAATTGAATAATAATGTATTGAGGTATTTAATTATTAAAAAAAAAAAATCTATATCTATTGATTCTTATATGAAAATTAAAAATATTAACTAATTATATAATTTTAAAGGTTTTAAAAATGTTTAAATTTAATCAGAGAAGAAAATATTGTCCTTATAAAGGTAAAAAAAATCATAATATTGATTATAAAAATTTAGATTTATTAAAGAATTATATTACGGAATGTAATAAGATAATTCCTAGTAGGATTACAGGTATTTCTATAAAATATCAAAGATTAATATCTAAATCTATAAAACGTGCTAGATATTTATCTTTATTAGCTTATACTGATTTACATAAATAAATTTTGAGTTTTTTATGGTTAAAATAATTTTATTAAATAAAAATACATTGGGTAATGTAGGTAGTATAGTAAATGTTAAATCTGGTTATGCAAGAAATTATTTAATTCCTTATAATAAGGCTATTTATGCTTCTAAGGATAATATTAATAAATTTAATGAAAAATTTTCTTTTATTTCTGAATTAAAAAAAAGAAAGAAAAATGAAATTAATAAATTATATAAAAAAATTATTTTATTATCTCCTTTAATAATTAAGTCTAAATGTAGTAAAAAAGGTAAATTATTTGGTTCTATAACTTCTGAAACTATATCTAAAATTATTTCACGAAAAATTAATTTTAATATTCCTAAGGATTTTATTATTTTACCTAATAGTTCTTTAAAATATTTATCTAAATATAAAATTATTATTTCTTTATATAAAAAGAAAAAATTTGATTTTTTTGTTGTAATAGTTTCTTTATAATTTTTTTTAAAAAAAAACTTGTTTTATTTTTTTTTTCTTGTTATATTATATTTATGTAATTTTAAATTTTGTTCTTTTAAATTAAATAATTTATATGAGCATCTACATATTTTTACGTTATTAAAAGAATTTTAATTTTTAGTTTTTTTAAAAATTAAAAGAAATAAGTTTGTTTTGTTTTGAAGAGTTTGATCATGGCTCAGATTGAACGCTAGCGGCAAGCTTAACACATGCAAGTCGAACGGCAACATAAAATAGTTTACTATTTTGATGGCGAGTGGCGTACGGGTGAGTAATATCTAGGAATCTGCCTAAAGAAAAGGGATAACTTTGGGAAACTTTAGCTAATACCTAATAATGTTATTATTATTAAATAACTAAAAGTGGGGGATCTTTATAGACCTCATGTCTTTAGATGAGCCTAGACAGGATTAGCTAGTAGGTAAGGTAAAAGCTTACCTAGGCTTCGATCCTTAGCTGGTCTGAGAGGATGATCAGCCACACTGGAACTGAGATACGGTCCAGACTCCTACGGGAGGCAGCAGTGGGGAATATTGCACAATGGGGGAAACCCTGATGCAGCTATGCCGCGTGTATGATGAAGACCTTAGGGTTGTAAAATACTTTCGGTAAGGAAGAAGATTTATAAATTAATAATTTATAAATTTGACGTTACTTACAAAAGAAGCATCGGCTAACTCCGTGCCAGCAGCCGCGGTAATACGGGGGATGCTAGTGTTAATCGGAATTACTGGGCGTAAAGAGCATGTAGGTGGTTTATTGTGTCAGGTATGAAATCCCTAAGCTTAACTTAGGAACTGTATTTGAAACTGGTGAACTAGAGTATCGTAGAGGGAGGTGGAATTCCAGGTGTAGCGGTGAAATGCGTAGATATCTGGAGGAATATCAGTGGCGAAGGCGGCCTCCTGGACGAATACTGACACTAAAGTGCGAAAGCATGGGGAGCAAACAGGATTAGATACCCTGGTAGTCCATGCCGTAAACGATGTCAATTTGAAGGTTGTAGTTTTATACTATGGCTTTCGTAGCTAACGCGTTAAATTGACCGCCTGGGGAGTACGACCGCAAGGTTAAAACTCAAATGAATTGACGGGGGCCCGCACAAGCGGTGGAGCATGTGGTTTAATTCGATGCAACGCGAAAAACCTTACCTGGTCTTGACATCCAGCGAATTTTACAGAAATGTGAAAGTGCTTTCGAGAACGCTGAGACAGGTGCTGCATGGCTGTCGTCAGCTCGTGTTGTGAAATGTATGGTTAAGTCCTATAACGAGCGCAACCCTTATTCTTTGTTGCCAACAGGTAAAGCTGGGAACTCAAGGAAAACTGCCAATGATAAATTGGAGGAAGGTGGGGATGACGTCAAGTCATCATGGCCCTTACGACCAGGGCTACACACGTGCTACAATGGCGTATACAAAGAGAAGCAAGCTTGTAAAAGTAAGCAAATCTCATAAAGTACGTCTTAATTCGGATTGAAATCTGCAACTCGATTTCATGAAGTCGGAATCGCTAGTAATCGTGAATCAGAATGTCACGGTGAATACGTTCTCGGGCCTTGTACACACCGCCCGTCACACCATGGGAGTGTGTTGCAAAAGAAGTAAATAGTTTAACCTATTATTAATTTAATGGGGGGGCATTTACCACTTTGTGATTCATGACTGGGGTGAAGTCGTAACAAGGTAACCGTAGGGGAACCTGCGGTTGGATCACCTCCTTATTATAATTGTAGGAATTTGTAGGTGCTCATATAAATTATTTATTTTAATTTAGATAATTTTTGTCCTTTTCGTCTAGAGGTTAGGACATCGCTCTTTCACGGCGACAACAGGGGTTCGATTCCCCTAGAGGACGTTTCTTTAAAAATTGATTTTTGAGACATTTTTAAGTTGTGAAGTTAAGTAATTAAGCGTATATGGTGGATGCCTAGGCAATCAGAGGCGATGAAGGACGTGCTAATCTGCGATAAGCATCGATGAGTTGATAAGAAGCGTTTAATCGGTGATTTCCGAATGGGTAAACCTAATATAGGTAATACTATATTATTGCTAGTTGAATAAAATAGATTAGTAAAGCAAACTAGGAGAACTGAAACATCTTAGTATCCTAAGGAAAAGAAATCAATTGAGATTCCCTTAGTAATGGCGAGTGAAAGGGGATTAGTCTTGAATATTTATTAAATGTTTATATTAGTAGAATAATTTGGAAAAATTAACAATATAAGGTGATAGTCCTGTATATGAAAATATAAATTTTTATTTATTCTTTAAGTAAAACGAGACACGTGTAATCTTGTTTGAATATGGGGGGACCATCCTCTAAGACTAAATACTACTGATTGACCGATAGTGAACTAGTACCGTGAGGGAAAGGTGAAAAGAACCCCGGATAGGGGAGTGAAATAGAACCTGAAACCGTATACGTACAAACAGTAGGAGCATTTTTTTTTAAAGTGTGACTGCGTACCTTTTGTATAATGGGTCAGCGAGTTATATTTTATAGCAAGGTTAACTTTTAATATAGGGAGCCGTAGGGAAACCGAGTCTATTACATAGGCGTTAGTTGTAAGATATAGACCCGAAACCCGGTGATCTAGCCATGAGCAGGTTGAAGATTAGGTAATACTAATTGGAGGACCGAACTGACTGATGTTGAAAAATCAGCGGATGACTTGTGGTTAGGGGTGAAAGGCCAATCAAACCGGGAGATAGCTGGTTCTCCCCGAAAACTATTTAGGTAGTGCCTTATGAATTGTATTCTATTGGGGTAGAGCACTGTTTCAGTTAGGGGATCTTACCGGTCTACCAATCTGATGCAAACTCCGAATACGATAGATATTTATCATAGGAGACACACATTGGGTGCTAAGATCCAGTGTGGAAAGGGAAACAGCCCAGATCGCAAGCTAAGGTCCTTAAATTATAATTAAGTGGTAAACGATGTGAGAAGGCTAAAACAGCTAGGATGTTGGCTTAGAAGCAGCCATCATTTAAAGAAAGCGTAATAGCTCACTAGTCGAGTCATCTTGCGCGGAAGATGTAACGGGGCTAAATTATATACCGAAGCTGCGGCAATATATGAAATTTATATATTGGGTAGGGGAGCGTTCTGTAAATCGTTGAAGATATATTGTAAAGTATATTGGAGGTATCAGAAGTGCGAATGCTGACATGAGTAACGATAAAGTAGGTGAAAAACCTACTCGCCGAAAAACTAAGGTTTCCTGTCCAACGTTAATCGGGGCAGGGTAAGTCGATACCTAAAATGAGGCTGAAAAGCGTAATTGATGGATAACAGGTTAATATTCCTGTACTTGTATTATTTGTTATGGGGGGACGAAGAAGGTTAGATTATCTAAGTGTAGGTATCTTAGTTTAAGTGTGTAGATAGATATCCAGGAAAATCCGGATATCATATATATCGAGACATTATGACGAAACTTGAAAAAGTGAAAGTAATTAATACCATGCTTCCTAGAAAAGCCTCTAAACTTAGAGTAATATTAAATCGTACTATAAACCGACACAGGTGGTTAGGTAGAATATACTAAGGCGCTTGAGAGAACTCGGGTAAAGGAACTAGGCAAAATGGTGCCGTAACTTAGGGAGAAGGCACACTAATATTAGGTGATAAATTTACTTTTAAAGCTGAAATTAGTCTAAGATAATAGCTGGCTGCAACTGTTTATTAAAAACACAGCACTGTGCAAACATGAAAATGGAAGTATACGGTGTGATGCCTGCCCGGTGCCGGAAGGTTAATAAAGAAAGTTAAAAGTAAAATTTGAAGCTTTTGATTGAAGCCCCGGTGAACGGCGGCCGTAACTATAACGGTCCTAAGGTAGCGAAATTCCTTGTCGGGTAAGTTCCGACCTGCACGAATGGCATAATGATGGCCAGACTGTCTCTACCCGAGACTCAGTGAAATTGAAATTGCTGTGAAGATGCAGTATACCTGCGGCAAGACGGAAAGACCCCGTGAACCTTTACTATAGCTTGATATTGAATATTGATTATTAATGTGTAGGATAGGTGGGAGATAATGAAGTAAAAACGCTAGTTTTTATGGAATCAACCTTGAAATACCACCCTTTAGTATTTAATATTCTAACTTGATTCCGTTATCCGGAATAAGGACAATGTCTGGTGGGTAGTTTGACTGGGGCGGTCTCCTCCTAAAGAGTAACGGAGGAGTACAAAGGTCAGCTAGTTACGTTCGGAAATCGTAATTTTAGTGCAAAGGCATAAGCTGGCTTAACTGTGAGCGTGACGGCGCGAACAGATGCGAAAGCAGGTCTTAGTGATCCGGTGGTTTCTGTATGGAAAGGCCATCGCTCAACGGATAAAAGGTACTCCGGGGATAACAGGCTGATATCGCCCAAGAGTTCATATCGACGGCGGTGTTTGGCACCTCGATGTCGGCTCATCACATCCTGGGGCTGTAGTCGGTCCCAAGGGTATGGCTGTTCGCCATTTAAAGTGGTACGCGAGCTGGGTTTAGAACGTCGTGAGACAGTTCGGTCCCTATCTGCCGTAGGCGTTGGAAACTTGAAGGGATCTGCTCCTAGTACGAGAGGACCGGAGTGGGTGTACCTATGGTGTTCAGGTTGTTATGCCAATAGCATTGCCTGGTAGCTAAGTACAGAAAAGATAAGCGCTGAAAGCATATAAGCGCGAAACTTACCCTAAGATTAGGTTTCCCAGAAAATTATATTTTCCTAAAGGGTCGTTATAGACTATGACGTTGATAGGTTAGGTGTGTAAGCATAGTGATATGTTAAGCTAACTAATACTAATAACCCGTGAGGCTTAACTTCACAACTTAAAAATGTTTTAAAATATTCTGGCGGTAATAGCATGATTGAACCACCTGAATCCATTCCGAACTCAGAAGTGAAATATCATAGCGCTGATGGTAGTGTAGGTTTTTCTTATGTGAGAGTAAGTCACTGCCAGAATGGTTTTGGTGCGGTAGTTCAGTTGGTTAGAATACCAGCCTGTCACGCTGGGGGTCACGGGTTCGAGTCCCGTTCGTACCGAATATTTAAATAATAAATTAATAAATTTTTATATTTATGGTTGTATGTAAAGATAATTTAATTTGAATAGATTTAGAAATGACAGGTTTAGATCCTGATAAAGATAAAATATTAGAGATAGCTACTTTAATTACAGATAATAATTTGAATATTCTTTCTGAAGGACCTAATATAGTTTTAGGTCAAAAAAAAAAATATTTAGATAATATGAGTAGTTGAAATAATAAGATTCATAGTTCTACTGGTTTAATTAATAAAGTTAAAAAAAGTTCTATTAATGAAATTAAAGCAGAATTAATAACTATAGATTTTTTAAAAAAATGGATACCTAAAGGTATTTCTCCTATTTGTGGTAGTACTGTAGCTCAGGATAGAAGATTTTTATTTAGATATATGCCTAATTTAGAATCTTATTTTCATTATAGATATATAGATGTAAGTACTATAAAAGAATTAGTTAAAAGATGATTTATAGATACTAAAATTTTTTATAGGAAAAAATGTCATACTGCTTTATTAGATATTAGAAATTCTGTGTATGAGTTGTTGTATTATCGTAACAATTTTTTTAATTATAATATTTGCGGAAATAGCTCAGTTGGTAGAGTATAACCTTGCCAAGGTTAAGGTCACGAGTTCGAATCTCGTTTTCCGCTTATACATAAATTTATAGATAATATTTTTACTAATTTTAAATATTAATAAAATATATTTTATTAATTGTTTTTGTTAATTTTTTTAAATTATTTATATTTATTTTATGTTATTATTAATACTAATAATTCTAAAAAAAAAATTTTTTAGATAAATTAATTAAATTAATTAAATTAATTAAATTAATTAAATTAATTAAATTAATCAGATTAATTTTAAATTTTTATTAAATTTATTTTATTTATTGAATTATTTATTTAATACAAATAAAATTTTTTTAATAAATTATTTTTATAATTTTAGTAATTTATTTTTTTATAATATTAAAATGTTCTATTTTTTTTTCATGTTGTTTATTTTTTTAAAAAATATTTTTTTTGGTTTTTTTGTAGAAAGTAAATCTAATTTTTTATTTTTACATAAAAATCATTTTTTTGTAGATAAAAAAAGTGGATTTAGTTATTTAAATAAAAAATTGTTAAATTTTAAAAAAAAGAAAAATAATTTTAAGGAAAATAATATTAAAAATAAATGTAAATTTAATATAGTTATAGATCCTGGTCATGGTGGACATGATCCTGGAGCTATTGGTCATAATGGTTCGAAAGAAAAAGATATTACTTTAATGATATCAAAAAAATTATTTAATTTTTTAAATTTAAATAAAAAGTTTAATGTTTTTTTAATTAGATCTAAAGATAATTATGTATCTCTTAAAAAACGTTTATATATAGCTAAAACTAAAAATGTAGATTTATTTTTATCTATTCATGTAAATTCTATAAGAAGTAATAAATATATAAAAGGTGCTTCTATATGATTATTACCTATATTATCTAAATATAGATATATTAATAAAAAAGAATATTATTTATTTAATAAAAATAATAATTTTAAATTTAATTATTTATTATTTGATTATAAAAAAAAAACTAGTCAATTAAATTTTAATTTAGCTTTGGAAATAATTAATAAATTTCGTAATGTTATATTTTTACATAAAAACTATTTGCAGTATGCTGATTTATTTGTTTTATCATTATTTTATGTTCCTTCTATATTAATAGAAACAGGTTATATAAGTAATCCTATGGAGGAAAAAAAATTAAATAATAAATTTTATCAATATAAATTAGCTAAATATATTTATTTAGGTATAGAAAATTTTGTAAATAAAATTTGTTTATTAAAAAACTAAAATGAATATTAGATTTTTACCTGAAGAAACTATTAGAAGAATTTCTGCAGGAGAATTTCTTAATAGTCCTTCTTGTGTTTTGAAAGAATTAATAGAAAATAGTTTAGATGCTAAATCTACTTTGGTTAAAATAGAAATTTTAAATAGTGGTTTAGATTTAATTAAAGTTACTGATAATGGTATAGGAATTAGTAAAAATGATTTATTAATGTCAATTAAAAGATATTCAACTAGTAAAATATATTTTTTTAGTGATTTATTAAATTTAAATAGTTTTGGTTTTAGAGGAGTAGCTTTATCTTGTATAAGTTATATATCTAATTTTAGTATTTCTTCAAAATCTATTAATAGTAATAATAATTATGGTTGATTATTATTTAATAAATTTAATAAAGATAAGATATCTTTTTCTATTGAACCAGTAAAACATAATTTTGGTACTATAGTTAATGTTAAAAATATTTTTTTGAATTATCCTGTAAAAAGAAAAGAATTGTTTTTTTTAGTTAAAAATCAATTTTTTTTAATTAAAAAAATGGTAAATTATTTTGTTTTATCTAATTATAAAATTAATTTTTTGTTTTATAAGGAAAATAAATTATATAAAAAATATATTAATAAATCTTATAAAGATAAATTTAATATTTTGGAACGTATTAAAAATATATATGGAAAAAATTTTTATAAAAAAAGTATTTATATAAATATAAAAGATAAATATATATCTTTTTGTGGTTATATTTTTATAAATATTAAATATAAAAATATTAAAATTATTTTTTTAAATAATAGAATTATTTCTACTGAAAATTTATTGTATTCAATAGTTAATGATTTTTTTTTAAATTTTTTTGATAAAAATATTTTTTTTTCTTATATATTGTTTTTTTATACTAAAAGTAAAAATTTAAATATAAATATATGTCCTAGTAAAACTAAAATATTATTTTTAAATTCATATTTTATTTTTAATAAAATATATAATAGTTTATCTATGTTTTTTAAAAAAAAAAAAAAAATATTTATTAAAAATGATGTTTATATAATTAATAAATTAACATCTAATGATTTTTTTTTTGATAATTATTTACATTATTTTTTAATTTATTTTGGTAATATAATTAATATATTTAATCAACGTTTTGTTTTTTCTGTAAAAAAAAATGGTTTATTAATAGTTTCAGATTTACTATATGTTTTTTATTATATGAATATATTAATTTTTAAAAAAAAATTTTTTTATTTAATTAAAAAAATTAAAATTAAAAAAGTAAAAATATTTTTTAATGAAAATTATTTTATAAATATAGATAGTATTATAAATATTTTAAATATTTTAGGTATAGATATATTTTATAAAGATTATTATTTTTTAGTAACTAGTTTACCTGTTGAGTTTTTAAATATAAATATTAAAAAATTTTTTTTATCTTTTTTTTTTTTTTAAAAAAAAATAGAAAAAAAAATATTTCTTTTAAAATAATAATTTATTGATTATCTAATTATATTATTATTTATAATAAATGAAATAATTATAATATTATGAGGTTAATACATAAATTTCATAGTTGTTATATAAAATTTAATTTTAAATTTAAAAAAAAAATTTTTTATTTTTTAAATTTTAATAAATTATATTTATATTATTTTAATAATTTATGCTTATAAAAAAAAATATTTCAAAAATTTTTTGTATTTTAGGTCCTACTGGTATAGGAAAAAGTTATATAGCTATGGAATTAAGTAAAATTCTTCCTATAGAAATTGTTAGTGTAGATTCTGGTTTAATATATAGAGATTTAAATATTGGTACAGCTAAACCTAGTAAATTAGAATTAAAATATTTTCCTCATAGATTAGTTGATATTATTAATCCTAATGATTTTTATTCGGTAAAAAATTTTATTTTAGATTTAATGGAAGAATTAAATGATATTATTTATATTAAAAAAAAAGTACCTTTATTAGTTGGAGGTACTATGATGTATTTTAATGTTTTATTTAATGGATTATATTTATTACCTGAATCTAATGATAAAATTCGTAATTATATAAATTTTTTATTTATTAAATATGGTTATAAATGTATTTATAATCTTTTAAAAAAAATTGATTTTTCTTCATATAAAAAAATTCATTTTAATGATAAATATAGAATTATACGTAATTTAGAAGTTTTTTTATCTACTAGAAAAAATGTTTCTTATTTTAAGAAAAATAGAAAATTTAATTTGAATTTTGATATATATAAAATTATTATTTTACCTAATGATAAAACTAATTTATCAATATTAATTAAAAATAGATTTTATAGTATGTTATATACAGGTTTAGAAGATGAAGTATTTAATTTATATTTACGAAATGATTTAAATTTAAATTATCCTTCTATAAAATGTATTGGATATAAACAAATGTGATTATATATTGATAAAAAAATTTCATATTTAGAAATGATTGAAAACACTATCTGTAGTACTTTATATTTAATAAAAAAACAATTAATTTGATTAAAAAAATGATCTAATAGTTTTATAATTAAAAATGATAATTGTAAGAAAAAAATTATCAATATTTTTAATTATATTAAAAAAATAATTAATTATTAAGGGTATTTGTTTGTTATATTTAAATAAAAAAAATAAAATATTAGGAATATATATATATTCTAATAAAAAAAATATTATTAATAAAAATGAATTTAAAAAATTAATTTTTTCTGCTGGTTTTTATATAGAAAAATTATTAGAAATAAATATCAGATATCCTAATAAAAAATATTTTTTAGGTTTAGGTAAAATTAAAGAAATTATTTTTATTATTAAAAGATTTAATTTTTCTAAAATACTAATTAATTTAGTTCTTAAAAGCACTCAAGAATATAATTTAAAAAAAATATTTAAATGTTCTATTTTGAATAGAACTAATCTAATATTAGATATATTTAAAAACAGAGCTATTACTAATTATGGTAAACTTCAAGTAGAATTAGCTTACTTAAATTATTTAAGTACTCGTTTAATTAAAAGATGAGATCATTTAGAACGTCAAAAGGGAGGAACTAAAAATATTTCTGGTCCAGGAGAAACACAAATTGAAATTGATAGAAGATTAATAAAAAAAAGAATAAAATTTATAAATAATAAAATAATAAAATTAATTAATCAAAAAGATAGTAATATTAAATTTAGAAATAAATATAATGTTCCAATAATTTCTTTAGTTGGTTATACTAATTCTGGAAAATCAACTTTATTTAATTTATTGACTAATTCTAATTTGGAATTAAGTAATAATTATTTTTCTACTTTAGATACTTATATAAGAAAAATTAATATTTTTAAATTTAGTTCTAATGTTTTAGTTTCTGATACTATAGGTTTTATAAGAAATTTACCTAAAAATATTAAAAGTGCTTTTAAAGGAACTTTAAGTGAAATATCTTATTCTCATCTTATTTTACATATTATTGATGTATCTAATTTATATTTTAAAAATTATATTGATGTTGTTAATTCTATATTAGATGATTTAAATATAAATAATTCTATACCTATAGTACAAGTAATGAATAAAATAGATAAAATAAAAAAACATAAAATTAAAATAGATTTTAAAAATAATCTACCTATTAGAATATGAATATCTGCTAAAAAAAAATTAGGTATAAAAAATATATATAAATTAATTAATTTTTATTTATTTTCTGATAGAATAAAATATTTAATATGTATTCCTTTAAAATTGTCTTACTTAATAAGAAGTATTTTATACAAAAAAGGTATTGTTTTTAAAGAATGAAGTAAAAATGGTAAATTATTTTATTTTAATATATTAATTGATAAAATAAAATTTTCATATATTTTAAAAAAATATCCTTATATAAAAAAATATTTAGTTAATAAATAATTTTATGAAAAAAAAATATAAATATTTTTATGGTTTTAATACTATAAAAAATTTAATTAAATTTAAATCTAATTATATTAGAAAAATTTTTTTAATAAAAAAAAATTCTAATAGATTTTTTGAAATTAAAAAATTAATTCTTTTAAATAATATTTCTTATAAAATAGTACATAATTTTTCTTTTAAAAATATAGATTATATAAATCATCAAGGTATTATAGCTTATGTAAAAAAAAAAATATTTTTTAATAATATTGATGATTTTATAGATTTAATAAATAAAAAAAAAAAGCATTTTTTTTTAATTTTAGATAGTATTGATAATCCAAATAATTTAGGTTCTTGTATTCGTACTGCTGTAGCAGCTAATGTAGATGCTATAATTTTAAGTAAATATAATTCTGTTTCTATAGAAAATAATATTGTACATAAAGTATCTACAGGTTCTATTTATAAAATATTTATTATTATTGTAAATAATATTACTAATATAATAAATTTATTAAATAAATATAATTTTTTTATTTTTGGTACTGATATAAATTCTAAAAAAAATATTTATAAAATAAATTTTAATAAATATAATTCTATAGCTATTATTTTAGGTTCAGAAAAAAATGGAATAAGAAAAAAAATTAAAGAAAAATGTAATTTTTTATTTAAGATACCTACTAAAAATATTAATTCTTTAAATGTTTCAGTATCAGCTGGAATTATAATTTTTGAAATTCAAAGACAAAAAAATTTATAATATTTTTCCTGGAATAAATAATAATGGTTTAGAATTAATAAGTTGAGATATTTTGATTTTTTTACAGTTATTTAACTGTATTTTAGTTATGTTAAGAGAAAAAGATTTTTTAGTAAATATTTTTAATCCTTTTTTATTATATTTTAAAATTTCACCAGGTATAAAATTTTTATTATTAATTTTTTTTATTTTAACTGATCATATAAATATAATATATTTTTTATAAAAAAAATATGTTTTAGGTCATATATGGAAGGCTCTTATTTTTCTTTCTATATCTATAGCTGTATCTTTTTTTCAATTTATTAAACCTTCTTTTTTATTTATTTTATTAGCATATGTAATATATTTTTTATTTTGTTTTAATTGAATATAATCATTACATAATATTTTTTGTAATAAAATTGGTAATTTAGTAGCACTTATTTTTTTAAGTATATTATATAATTTTTTATAAGTGTATTTTTTTTTTATTAAACATTTTTTTTGATATATAATTTTTCCTCCATCAATAATTTTATTCATTTTTATGAATGTTATACCAGAAAATTTATCTCCAAATAATATAGATTTTTGTATTGGAGATGATCCTCTTCATCTAGGTAAAAGAGATGCATGTATATTTATACAACCTAATTTAGGTACATTTAAAATTTCTTTTGGTATTATGAAACCGTAAGCTACTGTAATTATTATATCTATATTTAATTTTTTAAATATATTTTTTAATTTTTTTAATTCTTTAATATTTTTAGGTTTAAAAATATTTAATTTATTTTTTTTAGATATTATTTCAACTGGATTAACATTATTTTTTTTTTTTTTTTTAGTTATTACTCCTAATATTTTATGTTTAGTTTTTTTAATAATATTTTTAAGTTGATATGAAGCAAATTCAGGTGTACCAAAAAATAATATTTTTAATTTTTTGTTATTCATATTTATTTTATATATAATCAATAAATAATTTTCCTTTAATATGATCTATTTCATGTTGTATACATACTGATAATAAACCTTTAGTTTTTAAAGTAATTTTTTTTCCATTTATATTTTTTGCTATTAAATATAAGTAATTAAATCTTTTAATATAATAAAAAAAATTTGGTATAGATAAACATCCTTCCTTAGTTATAATTGTACCTTTTTTTTTAATAATTTGAGGATTTATTAATAACAAACCTTTATTTTTTTTTTGGGTTATATTTATTACTATAATAGATTTATTTATATTTACTTGTATAGCTGCTAAACCTATTCCTTTATAAAAATACATAGTTTCGAACATATTTAAAACTATATTTTTTAGATTATTATTAAATTTTATTACTTTTTTAGTTTTTTGACGTAATTTTTTATTAGGATATATTAATATTTTTAAAATTGACATTTATTTATTTTTTAATATAAAAGAAATAAAATATACCCAAGGCGGGATTTGAACCCGCAAGATTATTATTATAATCGAGGGATTTTAAGTCCCTTGTGTCTACCAGTTTCACCACTCGGGTATTTATTATTTAAAGCGTGTCCCGGAATTGAACCGGGATTTATGGGTTTGCAATCCATTGCATTACCTTTCTGCCAACACGCTATATATTTATTATATAACAATAAATAATTAATAAAAAATATTTTTTTATTATTTAATTGAATAAACTAATGTTAAATTTTATCTAAGTATTGATCTTGATTAATAAAATGTAGTAATATATGGTATTTGCTGTATTTATTTATTAATTTAATTTAAAATTTATTCAATAATATTTATATCATAAATAATATATATTTTAAAGTATTAATTAATTTAATTTTATTTAAAATTAAAAATTTAAATTTAATATCATTATATTTATTTTTTGTTTTATAATTTTGTAAGTTTTATTAAAATACTATTTTAGGTAAATTAAATGTCTACTATTAATCAATTAGTTCGTAAATCTAGAGTACGTAAAATATTTAAAAATAATGTTCCTGCTTTAGAAGGTTGTCCTCAGAAAAGAGGTGTATGTATTAAAGTCTATACTACTACTCCTAAAAAACCTAATTCTGCTTTAAGAAAAGTTTGTAGAGTTCGTTTAACAAATAATTTAGAAGTTACTGCTTATATACCTGGTGAAGGTCATAATTTACAAGAACATTCTGTTGTTCTTATTAGAGGTGGTAGAGTAAAAGATTTACCTGGAGTACGTTATCATGTGATTAGAGGTTCTTTAGATTGTTCTGGAGTAAAAGGTAGAAAAACATCTCGTTCTAAATATGGTGTTAAAAAATAATTTAATTTAATATATAGGAGTTTTATATGTCACGTCGTAAGAGAATAAATAATCGTATTATAATTCCTGATTATATTTATAATTCAGAATTAGTTATGAAATTTATTAATCTACTTATGTTAAATGGTAAAAAATCTATTGCAGAAAATATTTTATATACATCTTTAAATATATTAGAAAAAAAAATTAAAAAGAATAAATTAGATTTATTAGAATTAGCTATTAATAATGTTAAACCTATTGTAGAGGTTAAATCTCGTAGAGTTGGGGGTACTACTTATCAAATACCTGTTGAAGTTAGACCTAAAAGAAGTAATACTTTAGCTATACGTTGAATTATATTGTCAGCTAAAAAAAGATCTAAAAAAAAGATGTTTTTAAATTTAGCTGAAGAATTATTAGATGCTATTAATAAAAAAGGATATGCTATTAAAAAACGCGATGAAACACATCGTATAGCGGAATCAAATAAAGCTTTTGCTCATTATAGATGATAATATTATTTTAGAAATTTTATTTAATGGTAAATATATATGTCTCGTTTAACTTCTATATTAGATTGTAGAAATATTGGTATTAGTGCTCATATAGATGCAGGAAAAACTACTGTAACTGAACGTATTTTATTTTATACAGGAGTTAATTATAAATTAGGTGAAGTCCATGATGGAACTGCTACAATGGATTGAATGGAACAAGAACAAGAAAGAGGAATAACAATAACTTCTGCTGCTACAACTGCATTTTGATCTGGTATGTTTAATCAATATTCTTCTCATAGAATTAATATTATAGATACTCCTGGTCATGTAGATTTTACTATTGAAGTTGAACGTTCTATGAGGGTTTTAGATGGAGCAGTAATGGTATATTGTTCAGTTGGTGGAGTTCAACCTCAGTCGGAAACTGTTTGAAAACAGGTTAATAGATATAAAGTTCCTCGTATTGCTTTTATTAATAAAATGGATCGTTTAGGAGCTAATTTTTTTAATGTTATTAATCAGTTAAATAAAAAATTTAAAATTAAGGTTATACCTTTACAAATTCCTATTTATATAAAAGATAAATTTTATGGTGTTGTAGATTTAATTACTTTAAAATCCATTACATGAAATAATGATGATAATGGTATTACTTATAATATAAGTGATTCTTTGGATAAAGATATTTATGATACTGTAATTTATTGGCGTCAAAAAATTATAGAATTTGTTGCTGATATATCAGATGATTTAATGTCCAAATATTTAAATGGTATTAATTATACTAATTTAGAGATTAAATCTACTTTAAGAGATCAAGTATTAAAAAATAATGTTTTATTAGTTACATGTGGTAGTGCTTTAAAAAATAAAGGTATTCAATGTCTTTTAGATGCTATAATAGATTATTTACCTTCTCCTAAAGATTTAAATGTTATAAATGGTTTAGATATATATTCTAATTCTGTTTTAGAACGTAAAATAAGTGATAGTGAATTTTTTTCTTCTTTAGCTTTTAAAGTTAGTAATGATCCTTTTGTTGGTAATTTAACTTTTTTACGTATTTATTCTGGTTGTATAAAGTCAGGAGATATAGTTTTAAATTCTACTAAAAATAAACGTGAACGTATTGGTCGTATTGTTCAGATGCATGCTAATAAAAAAGAAGAAATTAAAGAAGTTTATGCTGGTGATATAGCAGCTGCTATAGGTTTAAAAAATGTTATTACTGGAGATACTTTATGTGACATTAATAATCCAATAATTTTAGAAAAAATAAAGTTTCCTAATCCAGTTATATCTATAGCTTTAGAACCTAAAACTAAATATGATCAAGAAAAAATAGGTGTTGTTTTATCTAGATTATCTAAAGAAGATCCTTCTTTTAAGTATTTATATGATAATGAGACTAATCAAACTATAATATCTGGTATGGGTGAATTACATTTAGATATTATTGTAGATAGAATGAAAAGAGAATTTAATGTTAATTGTAATATTGGAAAACCAGAAGTTTCTTATCGAGAAACTATTTTAGAAAGTTCTTTAGGTATAGAAGGAAAATATATAAAACAAACTGGTGGTAGAGGCCAATATGGCCATGTAGTTATAGATTTGTATCCTTTATCTTCTTCTGAATATTCTATTTCGGATAATGGTTATTTATTTATTAATGATATTAAGGGAGGAGTTATACCTAATGAATATATTACTGCTATAGATAAGGGTATTAGAGAACAATTAAAATCTGGTCCTTTATCTGGTTATCCAGTTATGAATATTAAAATAAGATTATTTTTTGGTTCTTATCATGATGTAGATTCTTCTGAAATAGCATTTAAAATGGCTGCTTCTATAGCTTTTAAAAAAGCTTTTTTAAAAGCTAAACCAGTTATATTAGAACCTATTATGAAAGTAGAAATAGAAACTCCTGATGAATATATGGGGGATGTTATAGGTGATTTAAATCGTCGTAGAGGTATTATAGATGAAATAAATGATATTAATTTTGGTAAATTAATTAAATCTTATGTACCTTTATCTGAAATGTTTGGATATGCTACAGATTTAAGATCTCAAACTCAAGGTAGAGCTTTATATAGTATGGAATTTAAAAAATATAATGTTTCACCTGATTATATTTGTAAAAAAATTATGGATTTACGTGGTTATAAAAAATAATTTAATTTTAGTATTAATAATTTAAGGTGTATTTATGTCAAAAAAAAAGTTTGAACGTTCTAAAATTCATTTAAATGTTGGGACAATTGGACATGTTGATCATGGTAAAACTACTTTAACTTCTGCTATTACTACTGTTTTAGCAAAAAAATTTGGTGGTAAAGCTTGTGCTTTTGAACAAATAGATAATGCTCCTGAGGAAAAAGCTAGAGGTATTACAATTAATACTTCTCATGTTGAATATGATACTTCTAAAAGACATTATGCTCATGTTGATTGTCCTGGTCATGCTGATTATATTAAAAATATGATTACTGGTGCAGCTCAAATGGATGGAGCTATTTTAGTAGTAGCTGCTACAGATGGTCCTATGCCTCAAACTAGAGAACATATTTTATTAGCACGTCAAGTAGGTGTTCCTTATATAGTAGTTTTTTTAAATAAATGTGATATGGTAGATGATGAAGAGTTATTAGAATTAGTAGAAATGGAAGTTAAAGATATATTAACTCAATATAATTTTCCAGGTGATAAAACTCCTATAATAAGAGGTTCAGCATTAAAAGCATTAGAAGGTGATGTTAAATGAGAAGAAAAAATTTTTAATTTAGCAGATTGTTTAGATAATTATATACCTGATCCTAAAAGGAATATTGATAATCCATTTTTATTACCTATAGAAGATATTTTTTCCATTTCTGGTAGAGGAACAGTAGTAACTGGGAGAATAGATCAAGGTTTAATAAAAGTAGGTGATGAAGTAGAAATAGTAGGAATAAAAGATACACAGAAATCTATATGTACTGGTATTGAGATGTTTCGTAAATTATTAGATGAAGGTAGAGCTGGTGAAAATGTAGGTATTTTATTAAGAGGTATTAAGAGAGAAGATATTGAAAGAGGTCAAGTTTTAGCTAAACCTGGTAGTATTAATCCTCATACTTATTTTGAAGCAGAAGTTTATGTTTTATCTAAAGAAGAAGGTGGAAGACATACTCCTTTTTTAAATGGTTATCGTCCTCAATTTTATTTTAGAACTACAGATGTTACGGGAACAATTAATTTACCTAAAGGTGTAGAAATGGTTATACCTGGTGATAATATTAAAATTTCTGTAAAATTATTTAGTCCTATAGCTATGGATGAAGGATTAAGATTTGCTATTAGAGAGGGTGGTCGTACAGTTGGAGCTGGTATAGTTAGTAAAATTTTTTCTTAAAATTTTAATTCAGTAGGGTAAAATGATTAATCAAAGAATAAGAATTAAATTAAAAGCTTTTGATCATCGTTTAATAGATATTTCTACATTAGAAATAGTAGAAACTGCTAAAAAAACTGGAGCTCAAGTTAGAGGTCCTATACCTTTACCTACATCTATTGAACGTTTTACTATTTTAGTTTCTCCTCATGTAGATAAAGATGCTAGAGATCAATATGAAATTAGAACACATAAACGTTTAATTGATATAGTTAAACCTACTGAGAGAACTGTAGATGCTCTTATGAAATTAAATTTGGCTTCTGGTGTTGATGTGCAAATTAGTTTAGGTTAAATTTATGATTGTATTAATAGGTAGTAAAATTGGAATGACAAAAATATTTAATAAAAATGGTGTATTTTTTCCTGTTACAGTAATAGAAATTAAAAAAAATATTATTACTTTAATAACAAAACATAATGGTAAATATATAACTCAATTAACTACTGGTAGTTTAAATATTAAAAAAGTTAATAAACCTAAATTAGGTTTTTTTAATAAAATAAATGTTAGACCTGGTTTTGGTTTGTGAGAAGTACCTTATATTAAAAAATTACATTTACATGTAGGACAATTTTTAAGTGTTGATATATTTAAAAATATTAAAAAAGTTGATGTTATTGGTATTACTAAAGGTAAGGGTTTTGCAGGTACTATTAAAAGATGAAATTTTAGTTCTCAAGATAGTACTCATGGTAATTCTTTATCTCATAGGGTACCTGGTTCTATAGGTCAAAATCAAACTCCTGGTAAAGTATTTAAAGGAAAAAAAATGTGTGGTCATTTAGGTAATAATAGAAATACAGTTCAAAATTTAAATATTGTTAAAATATATAGTAAAAAAAATATTTTAATTATTCGTGGATCTGTTCCTGGTTATAATGGTAGTAGATTGATTGTTAGATCATCAATTAAACAAAATTAAAAATTATGGCTAATATTTTATTAAAAGATACTAATAAAAATATATTATTATCTGATGATGTTTTTAAAGTTAATTTAAATATTTCTTTGTTACATCAAGTTATTATTGCTTATCAAAAAAATTGTCGTAAAGGTAATGTATCTCAAAAATCTAGATCTGATGTTTCAGGATCAAATAAAAAACCTTGAAGACAAAAAGGAACTGGTAGAGCTAGAGCTGGTTCTTATAAAAGTCCTATATGACGTTCTGGTGGAGTTACTTTTGCAACTAAACCTAAAAAATATTTTTGTAAAGTAAATAAAAAAATGTATAATAAAGCATTTAAAATTATTTTATCTAATTTATATAAAGAATCTAGATTATATATTTTAAGTAATTTTTATGTTTCTTTACCTAAAACAAAAATTTTATTAGATAAAATAAAACCATGAGGTTTTAAAAAACTTTTAATTGTTATAAAAAAATGAGATAGGAATTTATTTTTATCTTCACGTAATTTATATAATATACGTATATGTAATGTTAATAATATTAATATTATTGATTTTTTAAATTTTAAAAGTGTTATTTTTACTATTTCTTCTATTAGATATTTAGAGGATAAATTAAGTTAATGAATAATAAATTAAATTATTTTAATTTTTTTAAAAAACCTTATTTTTCAGAAAAAACTAATTTTTTATTAAATAAAAATAGAACTTTAGTTTTTAAAGTATGTAAAGATATTAATAAAATAGATATTTCTTTAGCAATTAAAAAAATATTTAATTTTAAAATAAGTAAAATTAGAACTTTATGAGTTAAGAGTAAAAAAAAAAAAAGAAAAAATGGAATTTCAAGTTTTACTAAAAAATGAAAAAAGGTTTATGTGATATTAAAAAAAAATCAGGATGTTAATTTAAATAATTTATTTAAATAAATTTATATATAGGTTTAATATGGTAGTTATTAAATATAATCCTACTTCTCCTGGTCGTAGGCATAAAAATAAAATATTGAATACTTTTTTATATAAAGGTAAACCTTATTATCCTTTATTAAAAAAAAAAGTACGTACTGGTGGTCGTAATAATTTAGGTAAATTAACTGTTAGACATATTGGTGGTGGACATAAAAAAAAATATCGTTTAATAGATTTCAAAAGGAATAAAGATAATATTTCTGCAGTTGTTGAACGTATAGAATATGATCCTAATAGATCATCTTTTATAGCTTTAATTTTATATAAAGATGGAGAAAGAAGATATATTATTTATCCTAAAGATTTAAAGGTTGGTGATAGAATTAAATCTGGTTATAATGTTGATATTAAATTAGGTAATTGTTTGCCTTTAAATAATATTCCTATTGGATCTATTATACATAATATAGAATTATTACCTGGTAAAGGAGGACAAATTTCTAGATCAGCTGGTTCTTATTGTCAGTTATTAGTTCGAGAAAAAAAAAATGTTATATTACGTTTACGTTCTGGTGAATTAAGGAAAATTAATATTCATTGTAGAGCTACTTTAGGTGAAGTAGGTAATTCTGAACATATGTTGCGTATGTTAGGTAAAGCGGGTTCTTCACGTTGATTAGGAATTAGACCTACTGTTCGTGGTACTGCTATGAATCCTGTAGATCATCCTCATGGAGGTGGAGAAGGTCGTAATTTTGGTAAACATCCTGTTACTCCTTGGGGTAAAAAAACTAAAGGTAAAAAAACTCGTTTAAATAAACGTACAAATAAATTTATTGTTCAACAACGTAGTAAAAAATAATGTAGGTATAAATAAATAATATGTCTCGTTCTTTTAAAAAAGGTCCATTTATTGATGTTCATTTATTTAATAAAGTAGAAAAAATGATTAAATTAAAAGATAAGAAACCTATTCGTACATGATCTAGGAGATCTACTATATTACCTAATATGATAGGTTTAACTATTTTGGTTCATAATGGTAGACGTCATATTCCAGTTTATATTACAGAAGATATGGTTGGTCATAAATTAGGTGAATTTTCTCCTACTAGAACTTATAGGGGTCATTTATCTTCTGATAAAAAAATTAAAAAAGATTAATATTAATTTTATTTTAAATTATATGGAAGTTTTTGCTAAATATCGTTATGTGAAATCATCTTCACAAAAATTGAGATTAGTAGCTAATTTAATAAAAGGTAAAAATGTTAATTTAGCATTGAATATATTAAGTTTTACTAATAAAAAAGCAGCTTTTTTAATAAAGAAAGTATTAAAATCAGCATTATTTAATGCTATTAATAATAAGGGTATGAAAAGAGATATTTTAAAAATATCTAAAATTTATGTTGATAAAGCTACTTTAGTAAAACGTGTTTTTCCTAGAGCTAAAGGAAGAGTAAATTATATTTCAAAACGTACTAGTCATATTACTGTTTTTGTTTCTGATATATAGTATTATTAATTGGAGGATATAATGGGTCAAAAGGTTAATCCTAATTTAATTAGGTTAGGTATTACTAAAATGTGAAGTTCTTCTTGGTTTGCTAATAAAAAAGATTTTTCTAGTAATTTAGAAAGTGATTATATTGTTAGAAAATTTTTATTTAAAAAATTATCTAAAGCTTTAATTTCTAAAATATTAATTGAAAGACCAGCAAAAAAAAGTATTAGAATTACTATATATACTGCTCGTCCTGGAATAGTAATAGGTAAAAAAGGAGAAGATATTGAAAAATTAAAAAAAAAAATTACCTCTATTACTGGTGTAACTTCTCAAATTAATATTTCTGAAATTCGTAAACCAGAATTAGATGCTAAATTAATAGCAGATAATATATCTGTACAATTAGAAAGAAGAATTATGTTTAGAAGAGTTATGAAAAGAGTTATTAATAATGCTATTCGTTTAGGTGCTAAAGGTATTAAATTAGAAGTAAGTGGTAGATTAGGTGGAACTGAAATAGCTAGAAGAGAATGATATCGTGAAGGTCAAGTTCCTTTACATACTTTAAGAGCTGATATAGATTATAGTTTTTCTCAAGCTTTTACTAATTATGGTGTTATAGGAATTAAAGTATGAATATTTAAAGGTGAAATTTTAGATAAATTTTATCCTATTAAATTATATAATAGTAATGTTTTAAGTATAAGAAGATATTTTAAAAGAATACGTAGAAAATTAAAGTAATTTATATTTTAAAAAAGGTATATAATTATATGTTGCAACCTAAAAAAACTAAATATAGAAAAGTACAAAAAGGACGTAATAGAGGAATATCTAATGATATAAATTTAAATTTTGGTAAGTTTGGTTTAAAAGCTATTACCAGAGGAAGTATTTCTTCAAAACAAATTGAGTCAGCTCGTCGTGTAATATCTAGGACTATTAAAAGACAAGGATTTTTATGAATTAGAATATTTCCTGATAAACCTATTACTAGAAAACCATTAGAAATACGTATGGGTAAAGGAAAAGGTAATGTTGAATATTGAGTATCAATTATTAAACCAGGTAAAATTTTATATGAATTAGATGGTGTAGATGAAAAAATAGCTAGAAAAGCTTTTAAATTAGCTGGTGATAAATTATCTGTTAAAACTATGTTTGTAATTTAATTTTTATTATGATTAATAGTATTGAATTTTTAAAAAATAAAAGTTTTGAAGAATTAAATGTTGAATTATGTAATTTACGTAAAGAATATTTAAATTTACGTATTCAATTGTCTTCTGGAAAATTAAAAAAAACTCATTTAATACGTTTATGTAGGAAAAATATAGCTCGTATTAAAAATTTTTTAAATTATAATAAAGGTGTTATTAGTGTTAATGAAAAAAAAAAAGAAAATTAAATGTTATGTTTTAAGTAATAAAATGAATAAAACAGTAGTTGTTTATATTCCAAGAATTATTAAACATAATATTTATAAAAAGTATATAAAAAAGAATATTAAAATATATGTTCATGATGAAAATAATATATGTAAAATAGGTGATCTTATTGAAATAAAAGAATGTAAACCATTTTCTAAAAAAAAATCTTGAGTTTTTTGTAGAATAATTAAATCTATTGATAGGTAATAATATTATGATACAAGAAAGATCATTATTATATGTAGCAGATAATTCTGGAGCTAAAATTGTAATGTGTATTAAAGTTTTAGGAGGTACTAATCGTAGATATGCTAATATTGGAGATATTATTAAAGTAGTTGTAAAAAATATTATTTCTAAAAGTAAGGTATTAAAAGGTGAAGTATTAAAAGCAGTAATAATAAGGACTAAGTATGGTATTTCTAGATTAGACGGTTCATTTATTAGATTTGATAGTAATTCTTGTGTATTATTAAATAATTCTAATGAACAACCTATAGGTACTAGAATTTTTGGTCCTATTACTAGAGAATTAAAATTAGATAAATTTATTAAAATTATATCTCTTGCTCCAGAAGTAATTTAATTTAAGGAAGATTTTATGTCTGCTAAATTTCGTTTAAATGATGAAGTAATTATTATTAGTGGTAAAGATAAAGGTAAAAAAGGTATAATTAAAAAAATATTTAAAAATAAAGTTATTATTGATGGTGTAAATTTAGTAATTAAACATCAAAAATCTATTCCATCAAAAAATATTGTTGGAGGTAAAGTTTATAAAGAATCTTTTATAAATATTTCTAATATTAGTCATTTTTGTAAAAATTCTAATAAAATTTCTAAAATAGGTTTTAAATTTATTAATAAAAAAAAAGTTCGTTATTTTAAATGTAGTAAAATAATTTTTTAAATTTTTTATGAGCAATTTATTAATTTTATATAAAAATATAATTATTAAGAAATTAATAGATAAATTTTGTTATAAATCTATAATGCAAGTACCTAAAATAATTAAAATAATATTAAGTGTTAGTTTAAATTATATTAATTTAGAAAAAAAAAGATTAAATGATGTATGTGAAAATTTAAAATTAATTTCTGGACAAAAACCTATAATTACTAAATGTAAAAAATCTATAGCTAATTTTAAAATACGTAAAGGTTATCCTATTGGATGTAAAGTAACTTTAAGAAAAAAAAATATGTGAAATTTTTTAGATAGATTAATTTTTATAGCAATTCCTAGTATTAGAGATTTTAGAGGTTTTTCTATAAAATCTTTTGATAAATATGCTAATTTAAATATAGGTATTAAAGAACAAACTATTTTCCCTGAGATTGATTATGAAAAAATAGCTTATATTCATGGATTAAATATATCTATAATAACAAGTACTAAAATTATAAAAGAATCTTATTTTTTATTAAAAAAAATTTATTTTCCATTTTTAAATCATTAATATAATTAATATAAATAAATTTATATGACTAAAAAATCAATTATTGAACGTGAAAAAAAAAGATCTTATTTAATTAAAAAATTTTATTTTAAAAGAAAAAAATTAAAAAAAATTATATCTAGTAGTAAAACATCTAATAAAAATAGATGAAAAGCTATTATTAAGTTACAATCTTTACCTAGAGATTCTAGTATTGTACGTCATCATAATAGATGTAAATTAACGGGTAGACCTCATGCTTATTTACGTAAATTTGGTTTAAGTAGAATTAAATTTCGTGAATTTGCAGTTATGGGATATATACCTGGATTAAAAAAATCTAGTTGATAATTTAAAATTTTAAGGTATTTATTTTATGAGTATGCAAGATCCTGTTAGTAATATGTTAACTTGTATAAGAAATTCTCAATTGTCAAAGAAAAATACAGTTTTAGTTTTTTATTCAAAATTTAAAGAATCTATTTTAAAAATATTTTGAAAAGAAGGTTTTATAAAAAATTATTCTTTAATAAATAATAATTTTAAAAAATATATCTTAATAAAATTAAAATATTTTACTGGTTTACCTGTTATATCAAAAATAAAAAGAATAAGTAGACCGGGTTTAAGAGTATATTTACCTTTTGATAAATTACCAATTATAAAATCTGGTTTGGGTATTTTAATTATATCTACTTCCAAAGGGGTCTTATCAGATAAAGAAGCTCGTTTATATAAAATTGGTGGAGAAATAGTTTGTTATATTTTTTAAATTAAAGGTTAAATATGTCTCGTATTGCTAAAAAACCTATTATTATTCCTGAATCCATTTCAGTAAAAATTAAAGGTAAAAAAATTTTTTTTAAAAAAGAAAAATTAAAAGTTTTTAAAATTATTCATAAGTCAGTAGTTCCTGTTTTAAAAAATAAAAAACTTTTTTTTAAAGTTAATCATAATTTTAATAAAAATAAAATGTATGTAGGAACTACAAGATCTATAATATTTAATATTATAAATGGAATGATGTATGGTTATACAAAAATATTATTAATAATAGGTGTAGGTTATAAAGCTTTTATAGAAAATAATATTTTATTTTTAAATTTAGGTTTTTCTCATGTGATAAATTATAATATTCCATTAAATATAAGTATTAAATGTTCTAATTCAAATGAAATAATTATTACTGGTTGAGATAAACAATTAGTAGGTTGTGTAGCAGCTACTATACGTTCTTTTCGTCCTCCAGAACATTATAAAAAAGGTAAAGGTATACGTTATATGAATGAAAAAGTACGTATTAAGGAGCATAAAAAAAAATTAAGTAAATAATTTATATAATAATAATATGATAAATAAAAAAAAAAAACGTTTATATAGATGTAAAAAAATGCGTTATATATTAAGAAAAAAAAATAAATTACGTTTAGTTATTTATAAAACTTCATGACATATATATGCACAAATTATATTTTATAGGAATGGTTTTTCTAAAGTTTTAGTTTCAGCTTCTACTTTAGAAAAAAAAAATAATATTAAATATGGAGGTAATAAATTAGCTGCTAAAAATATAGGTAAAATTATTGCTTTAAAAGCAATTAAAAGAGGTATATTAGATGTTGTTTGTGATCGTTCAGGTTTTAAATATCATGGTAGAATTAAAGTTCTAGCAGATAATGCAAGAAAATATGGTTTAATATTTTAAATTTGAGTTTTTTATGATTAAATCTAACAATAATAATGAATTTTATGAAAAATTAGTTTCAGTAAATAGAGTTTCTAAAACAGTTAAAGGAGGTAGAGTTTTTTCTTTTACAGCTTTGACAGTAGTAGGAGATAAAAATGGAAGAATTGGTTATGGATATGGAAAAGCTCGTGAAGTACCTTTAGCAATTCAAAAAGCTATAGATAAATCTCGTAAAAATATGGTATTAATTTTATTGAATAAAAAAAAAACTTTAAGGTATGAATTAAAAAGTACATATGTAAGTACAAAAGTTTTTATTAAACCAGCTTCAGAAGGTACAGGAATTATAGCAGGTAAAACTATGAGAGCTATTTTTGAAGCAGCTGGAATAAAAAATGTTTTAGCTAAATTATATGGTTCTAGTAATCCTTTAAATGTTATAAAAGCAACTATAAAAGCTTTAAAAAGTATTAAATCTCCTCTTTTTATAGCTAAAAAAAGAGGTAAATTTTTGAAAGAAATATTTGTATTTTAATTTTAAAATTTATATTTGGTTAATTTGATGGTTATTAATTTAAATACTTTATTAAGTAATATTAAAAAAAAAAATAAAAAAAGAGTAGGTAGAGGTATAGGTTCTGGTTTAGGTAAAACATGTGGTAAAGGACATAAAGGTCAAAAATGTAGATCTGGGGGTAAAATTAGAAGATGTTATGAAGGTGGACAAACTCCTTTTTATAGGAGAATACCTAAATTTGGTTTTAAAAATTTTAATTCTAAAAAAATATTTGAATTACGTATTTGTGATTTAAATGTATTTAGTAATAATAGTTTAATAAATTTAAAAAAAATAAAATCTAAAAAATTAGTTCCTTTAAAAGCTAAATTAGTTAAAATAATATTAAATGGTAAATTAATAAGAAATAATATTAGATTTAATGATAAAAATATAAAATTTTCTTCTAGTGTAAATAAAATTATTAAAAATATATAATTTTTTGTAAAAATATGAATATTAAAAATTTTATTTTTGACAGTATATTAAATAATTTACAAAATTTAAAAAGTAGATTATTATTTTTATTTTTTTCTATAATTGTATTACGTACTGGTGTATTTATTCCTATACCGGGAATAAATTTATATTTATTAAATGATTTAATTAGCACTACTAATAGTAGTTTTATAGATATATTTAATATATTTTCTGGTGGTTCTTTATTTCATGCTTCTATTTTTGCTTTAGGAATTATGCCTTATATATCTTCTTCTATTATTATGCAATTATTTACTGTTATTTTTCCTTATTTTATAGAATTTAAAGATGAAGGTAGTAGTGGTAAATATAAACTTAGTCAATATACACGTTATTTAACATTGATTATATCTATAGTTCAAGCTTGTGCTTTATCTACAACTATTACTCATTTACCTATTTTAAAAGATATAGTTTTTGATAAAGGTATGAAATTTTATTTTATTTCTATTACTACTTTAGTTACTGGTACTATGTTTTTAATGTGATTAGGAGAACAGATTTCTGAGAGGGGTATAGGAAATGGTATATCAGTAATTATCTTTACTGGTATTATATCTAGTTTACCTAAATCATTATTTAATTTATTTAATCAAATAAAGAGTAATAATATTACTTATTATAAAGTTTTACTAATTTTTTTTTTAGTTATATATACTATATATTTTATAGTTTTTATGGAAATTTCTCAGAGAAAAATACTTATACAATATGCTTCTCAAAGATATCAATATAATAGATATTTTCCTTCTGATACTTATTTACCTTTTAAAATTAATATGTCTGGTGTTATTCCATCTATATTTTCTTCTAGTGTTATGATGTTTCCTTATGTATTATTGTTTTGATTTAAAAAAAACATTTATTTTAATTGAATATTTAATTTATTAAGTTTTATTTATCCAAAAAGTTTTTTATATTTGATAATTTATTTATTTTTAATAATATTTTTTTCTTTTTTTTATACATTATTAATGTATAATTCTAATGATATCGCTAATAATTTAAAAAAATCTGGTGCTTATATTTCTGGTATTCGTCCTGGAAAAAGTACATCATTATATATTAAGGGTATAATTTTAAGGCTAACTTTATTAGGTTCTTTATATATGTCTATAGTATGTTTGATACCTGATTTTATGTCTGATATTATTGGTGTTTCTTTTTATTTTGGTGGTACATCTTTGTTAATTGTTATAGTAGTTATAATAGATTTTATAACTCAAATTCAGACATTACTAATGTCCAATAAATATTTATCTATGTTAAAAAAAATTAATTTTTAAATATATGAAAGTTAGAGCATCAATAAAAAAATTTTGTTTTTTTTGTAAAATTGTTAAACGTAAAGGTATATTAAGAGTTATATGTAATGCTAATCCTAAACATAAACAACGTCAAGGATAGAAAAATTAATGATTTAAATTATTAAAGGAATATAATAATGATTAGAATATCTGGTGTTAATATTTTAGATAATAAGAGTATTTTATATGCTTTAACAACTATTTATGGTATAGGTAAATCAAGATCTAAATATATTTGTAATACTGTAAATATAAATTATTTTACTAAAATTAGTGATTTAAATTCTGATAAATTGAATTTGATAAGAAATGAGGTATCTAAATTTTTAATTGAAGGAGATTTACGTAGAGATATAATGTTAAATATCAAAAGATTAGTAGATTTAAATTGCTATAGAGGTTTACGTCATAGAAAACATTTACCTGTAAGAGGTCAAAGAACAAGAACAAATGCTAAAACTTGTAGAAAATTACGTATTTTAAAATAATAGGTAAAATTAATTATGTCTAAATTTTTAAAGAAAAATAGAAAAAAAATTAAAAGACAGGTTTTAAATGCTGTAGCTCATATATATTCTTCTTTTAATAATACTATTGTTAGTGTTACCGATAATAATGGTAATGTTTTAGGTTGGTCTACTTCTGGAGGATCAGGTTTTAGAGGATCTAGAAAATCTACTCCTTTTGCAGCTCAAATAGCAACTGAAAAATGTATTGAAATTATTAAAATTTATGGTATTAAAAATTTAGAAATTATGGTTAGTGGTCCTGGACCAGGAAGAGAATCCAGTATTAGAACTTTTAATGCTGCTGGTTTTAATATTATTAGTATTAATGATGTTACTCCCATCCCACATAATGGTTGTCGTCCTCCTAAAAGAAGACGTGTATAAAATATTTTATTAAAATTTTAAATTTTTAAATTATATGGCTAAATATTTAGGTGCAAAATTAAAATTAAGTCGTAGAGAGGGAAGTGATTTATTTTTAAAATCTGGTTTACGTGATATAGAATCTAAATGTAAATTAGATAGATTACCAGGTCAACATGGATATAAAAAGTCTAGATTATCTGATTATGGTTTACAATTACGTGCTAAACAAAAAATTCGTCGTATTTATGGAATATTAGAAAATCAATTTTTTAATTATTATAAAAAATCGTTACGTTTTAAAGGTAATACAGGAAGTATATTATTAAAATTTTTAGAAAGAAGATTAGATAATGTTGTTTATAGAATGGGTTTTAGTGTTACTAGATGTGAAGCTCGTCAATTAATAAATCATAAATCTATCATGGTAAACAATAATATTGTTAATATTTCTTCTTTTGAAGTTTCTCCTGGAGATATTATTAAAGTAACTAAAAAATCTTGTAATCAAGATCGTATTAAGTATGCTTTAGAACTTTCTCAACAACGTGAATTATCTTCTTGATTAGAAGTAAATATTAAAAAAATGGAAGGTATATTTAAAGATATTCCTAAACGTGTTTTTATTTCTGCTGATATACAGGAACATCTAGTGTTAGAGTTTTATTCTAAATAATAATTATATTTTTTGTTTTTAAAATATTGAGGTATAACATTTTATGTTTACTACATTAAATTTTATTAAACCTAAGTTAGTTAATATAGAAAATATATCTAAAACATGTTCAAGATTAGTTTTAGAACCTTTAGAAAAAGGTTTTGGTTATACATTAGGTAATGCTCTTAGACGTGTTTTATTATCTTCTATATCTGGTTATGCAGTTACAGAAGTAGAAATTGATGGTGTATTACATGAATATAGTGTAAAAAATGGTTTACTAGAAGATATTATAGAGATTTTATTAAATTTTAAGAAATTATCTATAAAATTAGATAATGATAGAGAAGAAGCTATTCTTTTTTTAAATAAAAATGGTATAGGACCAGTTTTAGCATCTGATATAACTTGTGATCATAATTTTTATTTAGTTAATCCTGATCATGTTATTTGTAATATTACTGATGCAAATATTTCTGTTAATATGCGTATTTATGTTAATTTAGGGGTAGGTTATGTATCTGCTTCTTCAAGAATTAAAAATATTAAAGAAATAGATAAAAATATTAAAGTAGGTAAATTATTTTTAGATGCTTATTATTCTCCTATAGAGCGTATTTCTTATAAAGTTGAGTCAACTCGTGTAAAACAACGTATAGATTTAGATAAATTAGTTATTGATGTTTATACTAATGGTACTATTAAACCTGAATTTGCTATACGTAGAGCAGCAAAAATTTTAGTTGATCAATTAAGTTCTTTTATAAATTTAGATGATCAAATCATTAAAGAAGTAAAAAAAAGTAAATTACCTTTTGATCCTATATTACTATCTTTAGTTGATGATTTAGAACTTACTGTAAGATCAGCAAATTGTTTAAAAGCTGAATCTATTCATTATATAGGTGATTTAGTTCAAAAAACTGAAATAGAGTTATTAAAAACTCCTAATTTAGGAAAAAAATCATTAACTGAAATAAAAAATGTTTTACTTTCTAAGGGGTTAAATTTAGGTATGAAAATAAATAATTGAGAAAATAATATTTTATTAAAAAATAATCTTAAAAAAGTTTAATTATATTATATGCGTCATAAAAAAAAAGGTCGTAAATTAAATCGTAATTCTAGTCATAGAAATTGTATGTTTAAAAATATGATTAATTCATTAATAATATATGAAAAAATAAAAACTACTATTTCAAAAGCAAAAGAATTAAGATATTATATAGAATCTATAATTAGTATGATTTTAAGTAAAAAAAAAACTCCTATGAATTTTTTATTTTCTTATATAAGAAATAAAAATACTATTTATAAATTAATAAATATAATTGTACCAAGATTTGTAGATTCTAATGGAGGTTATATTAGAATATTAAAATGTGGTTTTAGAAATGGAGATAATGCACCTATGGTTTATATAGATATTTTAAATAAGAAGTAATTTTTTTAATATTTTATTTAATTTATAAAATTTATGGTTAGACCTATATTTAGTATATTAAATGTAAATAATTTAAAAAATAATTTTTTTATTATACGTAAGTTATCTAGTAATAGAAATATATGAATAGTAATTAAAGGTGATGCTTATGGTCATGGAATAGATAATATATATAACATAATATCTAATTATGTAGATGGTTTTGCTGTATTAAGTATTACAGAAGCTTTACATTTACGTTTTTTAGGTTGATTAAAACCAATTTTATTATTGGAGGGTTTTTTTGATATAGAAGAAATTTATTTGTGTTTAAAATTTAATATTGATGTAGTTATTCATAGTAAATGACAAGTAGATTTATTTAAAAAAGTTTTTTTTTTAAATAAAAAAATAAATATTTATTTAAAATTAAATAGTAATATAAATAGATTAGGTTTTTATTTTAATGAATTTAAATATATTTATAAAATTTTAAATTCTAATAATATTGTTAAAAATTTATCTTTAATATTTCATTATACATTTTCTACTAAATATAAAAATGTTTTTTCTTTAAAAAAAGAAGTTTATAAAATTTTAAGTTTAAATTTTAAAAATATATCTCTTACTAGTTCTTTAGGTTTAATTAATAATATTAATGATATTTATAGTAATTGATATAGAATAGGGATATTATTATATGGGTTATCTCCTACTGGAAAGATGAGTGATATATTGAATTATGGTTTTAAACCTGTAATGAGTTTTATAAGTAAAATAATTAGTATTAAAAAGATTAAAAAAAATCAATATATAGGTTATAATAATAGTTTTTATTCTGAAATTGATAGATATATAGGAATAGTTGCTTGTGGATATGCGGATGGTTATCCTAGACAATTATCTAATAAGTATTATGTTTTGGTAAATTATAAATTTAAAGCTCAAATATTAGGATATATATCTATGGATATGATGATTATAGATTTGTTAGATAATAAAAATATTAATATTGGTGATGAAGTTGAATTATGAGGAGAAAATTTATATATTGATAATATATCTAAAATAGCTAATACTATTAGTTATGATTTAATTAGTGGTATAAATAAAAATAGAGTTTTATATAAATTAAAATAATTTTGTATTTTATTATTATATGTTTACTATTCAAAAATTAATTTCTAGATTAACTAAATATTGAGCTAAATTAGGTAGTTGTTTTATTCAATCTTTAGATTTAGAAGTTGGTGCTGGTACTTTTCATCCTATTACTTTTTTTAATGCTTTAAAAAGTAATAATTCTTTTTTTTCTTATGTTCAATTATGTAGGAGACCGTTAGATGGTAGATATGGAAAAAATTATTATAGATTACAACAATATTATCAATTTCAAGTTATTATAAAACCTACTTTAGTTAATATTCAAAATATATATATATCTTCATTAAAATATGTGGGTGTTAATTTATCTAAATGTGAATTACGTTTTATAGAAGATAATTGAGAAAATCCTACTTTAGGAGTATATGGAGTTGGTTGAGAAGTATGATTAGATGGTATGGAAATTACTCAGTTTACTTATTTTCAAAATATTTCTGGTTTTAATTGTGATCCTGTTTTAATTGAAATAACATATGGATTAGAAAGATTATCTTTATATTTACAGAATATTACTAATATATATCATTTAATATGATACAATAAAGGGTGTAAGTCTATAAAATATAAAGATATTTTTTTAAAAAATGAAATAGAAAAATCTTTATATAATTTTAATTATTCTAATATTGATTTTTTATTAAATTGTTTTGTTAATTTTGAATCTGAAGCTTTGAGATTAATTTCTTTTAAAAAACCTTTTATTATTTCTTCTTATGAATTTGTTATTAAAATGGTACATTATTTTAATTTATTGGATACTAGAAATTATTTTTCTAGTATTGAGAGACAAAATTTTATTTTACGTATAAGAAATTTATTTCATGAAATAGCTAAAAGATATATTTTTTATAAAAAAAAATAAAATGGTGAATTTTAATGTCTAAATATGGTTTTTTATTAATTGAATTAAATACTGAAGAACTTCCTATAGAAGGTCTAAAAAAATTAGGTGAAGATTTTGTATTTTTTTTTTTAAATGAATTTAAAAAAAATTTTTTTTTTTGTTCTAGTTGAAATTATTATGTAACGTCAAGAAAAATATCTTGTATATTTGAAAATTTTAGTTTTTATCAAAAAATTAGTAAAGATAAAAAAATTATTTATGGTCCTAAAATAAATATAAATTCAAAAGTAAATTTTTTTCAAGATCCTTTATTAAGTTGAATTAATAAATTTAATATTAATTATAAAAAAATAAATTATTTTATAGTTAATAAAAAAAAAATTTTTTTTGTAGAAAATGAAATTAAAAAAAAAAATATTATTTTTTTTATAAATATAATTTTTAAAAGTGTATTATTAAAATTAATTAAAAACCGTAAGGTAATAAGGTGAGGAAAAAATAATTTTATTTTTATTAGACCAGTAAATAATGTTATTGTAATGTTTAATGATAAAATTTTAAATGTAAATATTTTTAATATAAAATCTAATAATTTTCTTTATGGACATAGATTTTTGAAAAAAAAAAAAATTATTTTAAATCACGCCAGTAAATATGAAGAATATTTATTTAAATATGGAAAAATTATTGTTAATTATAATAAACGTAAAAATAAAATAATAAGTATTTTAAATAATATTTCTTTAAAGAAATATTTTTCTTTTAATTATAATAATAATTTTTTAAATAAAATTACTTCTATGATAGAATGACCAGGTTTTTTAATATGTAAATTTAAAAAAAAATTTTTATCTTTACCTAAAGAGTTATTAGTTTTTATAATTGAAAAACATTATGGTTTTTCTGTTTTTGATATAAATTATAATTTATTAAATTATTTTATTATAATAACTAATTCAGAATTTAATGATTTAAAATCTAAAAATATTAAAAAAAATTATGAGTTTGTTATAGAATCTGAGTTAAATGATGCAAAATTATTATTTATTAATGATATTAAATTACCTTTTATAAGTTATTTATTAAAATTAAAGAATATTGTTTTTTATAATAAATTAGGTAATTTTTTTGATAAAATTAAGAGAATGTTATATTTATCTAAAAAAATTTCTAAGTATTTATTTTATAAATCTATTGATTTTAATTTAATATATCATGCTATTTTATTAATTAAATGTGATTTAGCTACATCTTTATATAAAGAATATACAGATTTAAAAGGTATTATAGGAATGTATTATTCTTTTTTGGAATATAAAAATTGAAAATTATCTTTAATAATTAAAAATCATTATTTTCCTAGATATTCTGGAGATTATATACCTAAAGATAAATATAGTTCTGTAATTTCTTTAATTGATAAATTAGATACATTAGTTGGAATTTTAGCGTTAAATAATTTTATTAATTTAAATAGAAATAATGATCCATATGGATTAAGAAAACTATCTTTATTAATATTAAATATTATATTAGTTAATAATTTTCATTTAAATTTATATAATTTATTGAAATTTAATATTTCTTTATTTAATATTAAGTTTAATAAAGTAAAAATAATTTATGTTATAAATTTTATTTTTAAACGTTCTAATAAAATATTTTTAGATTTTGGTTATAGTAAAAAATTTATTAATTCTGTTAAAAATTTAAATATATTTGATTTTTTAGATATTAAATTAAGATTAGAATTAGTATGAAAAATAAGAAATTCTAAAAAATTTCTATTATTTTTGAATTTAATTAAAAGAATTAGAAATATTTTATTAAGAAATAAATATATAATTAATTGTTTTTCTGTAAATAATAATTTTTTAATTTTAAAAGAAGAAAAAATTTTATTTAATTATATATTTTTTTTAGAAAAAAAAATTTTTTTTTGTTTTAAAAAATATATGTATAATGATTTAATGAATTATTTTTTTATGTCTATAAATAAAGTAGAAAATTTTTTTTCTTATGTAAGAATAGATATTGATGATGTTAATATCAAAAATAATAGATTAATTTTATTAAATAAATTAAATTCAATATTTTTGAGATTTATTAATTTTAATAATCTTATATAATTTATAAAGGTATATTTTTTTTTATTATTCCTCCTCCTAAACATATATTATATTTATAAAATACAGCTGATTGTCCTGGAGCCACAGCAAATATAGAGTTTTTAAATATTACTTTTATATTTTTATTAAATATAATTTTACATGGTATTTCTTTTTGTTGATATCTAGTTTTTATATTACAAAATATAATTTTGTATTTTTTTTTTAAATAAATAAAGTGTATATTTTTTATATATATTCCTTTAAAATATAGGAATTTTTTGTTTTTTTTTTTTACTACTAAGAGTTTATTTTTTTTATTTTTTTTTTTTACTACATAATATGGTACGTTACTTTTAATATTTAAATTTTTTCTTTGTCCTATAGTATAATAGAAAAGTCCTTTATGGTATCCTAAAATTTTTTTATTTTCTATATCTATAATTTTACCTGGTTTATTTTTTATAAATTTTTTAATAAAATTTTTATATTTTCTTTTACCTATAAAACATATTCCTGTAGAACTTTTTTTTTTAGCATTTGGTAAGTTTAGATTTAAAGCTATTTTCCTAATTTCTTTTTTATAGTAATTTCCTAATGGAAATAAAGATTTTTTTATTTGTTTTTGTTTTAAAATATATAAAAAATAACTTTGATCTTTTAAATTATCTATTCCTTTTAATAATAAAAATATGTTTTTTTTTCTTATTTTATTTACATAATGTCCTGTAGCTATAAAATCTGCTTTTAGTATTTTAAAAGAAAATTTTAAAAAAAGTTTGAATTTTATTTCTTTATTACATAATATATCTGGATTAGGTGTTTTAGATTTATTTAATTCTTTAATAAAAATTTTAAAAACTTTATTCCAATATTCATAAGAAAAATTTATTTTATGTAATTTTATATTTAATTTTTTACATATATTTAAAGCATCTAAATAATCTTTTTTATAATGACAATATTGTTTATTATGATTATTTTCTTCTCAACATTTTATAAATAAACATTCTACTTTAAAACCCATTTGTTTTAATAATCATGTAGTAACTGAAGAATCTATTCCTCCAGATAATCCTACTATAACTTTATAAATTTTTTTTATTTTAAATTTCATTTTTTTAAAAGAATTTCATTTTATTAAAAATTTTTTTAATTATTAATATAAAAAAATCTATTAAATATTTAATAAAATTTGTATTTTTGTTTTCTTCTAAAGAAATTAAAAGATTTTTTTTTTTTGAATTAATAATTATTTTACCTAAAATTTGTTGTTTTTTAATTGGAGATTTTATAATTTTAAATATTTTAAAAGTAATTTTTTTTTTAAAAATATTATTTTTTTTATATAATATATAAATATTTTTATTAGTACCTATATTTATATATTTTTTATTACCTAATCATGTTTTTATTGGTTTTATTTTATTATAATATTTAAATATTTTTTTAATTTTAAAATTATTTAATCCTCATTGAATTAATTTTTTAGTATCATTATTTCTTTCTTTTATAGATTTAGATCCTAATACTACACATATTAATCTTAACTTATTTTTTTTTGCTGAAGTTATTAAATTATATCCAGCTTTATTTGTATGACCAGTTTTTATACCATCTACATTAAAGTTTTTGTTTCATAATAAAGAATTTCTGTTTTTTTGTTTAATATTATTGAAAGTAAACACTTTTTTTTTATATATATTATATTCTTTAGGAAAATTTTTTATTAGTAATAAACTTAATTTAACCATATCTTTAGAAGATGTATATTGATTATTTTTGTCTAATCCATGTACTGTTTTGAAATTAGTATTATTTAAATTCATATTTTTAGCATAAAAATTCATCAATTTTATAAATTTTTTTTCATTACCTGAAATATATTCAGCTATAGCTACACTAGCATCATTACCTGATTGTATTATCATACCTTTATTTAAATTTTTTAATGTAACTTTATCACCTTTTTTTAAAAACATTAATGATGAATTTTTAAATATAGGATTATTTGATGAAGAATTATTATTAATTATAATTATATCTTTTAAAGATATTTTTTTATGTTTTAATTTATCTAACAGAATATAATTTGTCATTATTTTTGTTAAACTTGCAGGAGATAATTTTAAATTAATATTTTTTTTTGCTAGTATTTTTTGAGAATTATATTCTACTAAAATAAATGATTTAGAATGAATATTATTTATTATATTATTAGAAAATGAATTAGTAAATACTAATAATATTAATAGTAGTTTAATTTTTTTCATATTTTATTTTTTTTTTATTGACATAATAATTCCAAATATAGACATATTTGTTATTAGAGATGATCCTCCATAACTCATTAGTGGTAATGGTATTCCTACTATAGGTAAAATACCACTTACCATACTTATATTTATTAAAGTATTAATAAAAAAAATTATTATAAAACTAGAGGAAAGTAATTTTTCAAAATAAGTATAGCTATTTATAGATATATAAAAACTTCTAATTATTAATATACTATATATTACTAATAAAAATAATACTCCTATAAATCCATGTTCTTCAGCTATTATAGTAAATATAAAATCAGTTTTTTTTTCTGGTATAAAATTTAATCTAGATTGAGTTCCATAAAATATACCTTTTCCGTATTTACCTCCAGAACCTATAGAAATTTTAGATTGATTAATTTGATATCCACTTTTTAAAGATTTTTTATTAGTAATTAAGGTAATTATTCTTTCTTTTTGGTAATTATGTAAAAAAAATTTTCATATTACTGGTAATAATATAATACTTATTATTGTGAATAATAAAATAATTTTTTTATTAATTCCTCCTAAATATAGAGTAACTAAACCTGATATATATATTAATATAGATGTTCCTAAATCAGGTTGTAAATATACTAATATAGTAGGTAATAAAATTATTAATTTAGTTTTAAATAAATCTTTAATTTTTAATGGATAATTATTATTTATATATTTTGCAATAATTATTGGTATAATTATTTTAGCTATTTCTGATGGTTGAAATTGTAATATACCTATATTTATTCATCTTTGAGCTCCTTTAATAATATGTCCTTTAATATAAACTATTAATAAAAGAATATTACATAAAACATAAAATACATTAGAATAATTTTTATAAAATGAACTTTTTAATTTAGTTAAGTAAATCATTAAAAATATACTTATTAATAAATGTATTATTCTTTTATATATTATATATATATTTTTATTACTTGCACTATATATAATTATAATGCTATATATTGATATTAATATAATACAAGAAAATATTGTTATATCTAAATTATTATAAAAATTTTTAATTTTTTTTATCATATCAAATATTTTTTTTGAGAATTAATTTTTGGTTTTTATATAAAAAATCTGTTATTTTTCTCATAATATATCCTATTTTTGGTCCATTACCTCCGTGTTCTAATACAATTGAAATAGCAAAATTAGGTTTTTTATATGGTATGAATGCATTCATTAAAGTATGATCTTTAAATATAAAATTTTTATTTTTTAAAAAATAATTTTTTTGTAATGATATTATTTGTGCTGTACCTGATTTTGTAGCTATTTTATATTTTGTATTTAAAAAATTTTTGTAAGCTGTACCATTTTTTTTACATGCTACACCATACATACTTTTTTTAATTATTTTTCAATATTTTTTTTTTATATTTTTAATTTTTTTAATATATAATTTACTATATACTTTATTTTCTATATTTTTTAATAAATGAGGATTTATAATTAAACCATTATTTATAAGAATTAATAATGCTTTATTCATTTGTATAGGTGTAATAGCTAAATTTCCTTGACCAATACCTATTAAAATTGTATTTCCTATATATCAATTATTTTTTTTTATTATTTCTTTTTTAGGTAAATAACCAATATTTTCATTTGGTAAATCTATACCTGTTTTTTTACCATATCCAAATTTTTTAATTCATTTAATTAAATTTTTTATTCCCATATTATATGCTATATGATAATAAAATGTATCTGAAGATTCTTCTATTGATTTTCTAATATTTATTAATCCATGTCCTAATGTTTTTCAATCATAGAATATTTTTTTATATTTAGGTAATTTTCATCATCCAGGATCAAACATTATATGTTTGGTGCTAATTATTTTGTTATGTAATGCTGCTAAACCAATATAAGGTTTTATAGTTGATGCTGGAGGATATATTCCTTGAATAGTTTTATTTATTAAAGAACTATAAGGATTATTAATAATTTTTTTATATTTTTTATTAGATATATTTTTAGTAAAAAAATTTGGATTATATCCAGGAGTAGAAATTAAAGAATAAATTTCTCCATTATTTGGATTAGATATTATTATTGAAGATTGATTGTTTTTTACTAATTTATATATAAATTTTTGAGTATTTATGTCAATTGTTAAGTAAATATTTTTACCAGCATAAGATTTTTTTATATTAGTAGTATTTAATATTTCACCTTTATTATTAAAAATTATTTTTTTAATTCCATATTTTCCACGTAAAATATTATCATAATATTTTTCTATTCCATTTTTTCCTATATAATTTTTATTATTTTTATCTTTTGATGTATATCCTATTACATGTGATAAAATATTTTTATAAGGATAAAATCTATATTTATTTTTTTTTAAATATATATATTTAAGTATTGATTTATTTTTATAATATTCTATTATATCTTTGTTATTTAAATATTTTTTAATAATAATATTTTTATTTAAATTATTTTTATATATTTTAATAAGATTATTAATTTTTTTTTTTGATAATAGAAAAATTTTTTCTAAAATTTTTCTTATTTTTTTTATTTTATTAACTTGGTTTATTTTTATAGTTAAATAATAATAATTTTTATTTATTACTACGGGTTTTTTATTTCTATCGAATATTATACCTCTATATGGTATACTAGGTACAAGTCTAGTATAATTATTTTTAGATAAACTAGAATAGTATTGGAAATTAATTATTTGTAATTTGTATATATTAAATATACTAATTATTAATGCTAGAAAAAGAATTAAAATAATTTGTTTAGATCTTTTTAAAAAAGTATCATTTTTTTTTTTATTAAAATAATAAAAATAGTTTTTATATTTAAAGTTCATAATGTTTATTAGTTATTAACTTATAATATAAATTATAATATATAAATTAATAATTTAAATAAAAATGATTTTTTATATATAAATTTAATTTTTTATTTATTATTTAAATGATTTAATATATTTTATGTTTAAAAATCCTATAAAAACTAAATATTGATGTGAATTGAATAATCATTTTTTATCTATTAAAGATAAAGAAATTTTTGATTTATTTAAAGAAGATAAAAGAAGATTTAGTAATTTTTCTATTAATTATAAAAATAAAATTTTAGTAGATTTTTCTAAAAATCGTATTGTATTAAAAACTTTAAATTTATTTATTGGTTTATTAGAAGAAATTAATTTTAAAAATTATATTTTTTCTATGTTATCTGGAGAAAAAATTAATTTTACAGAGAATAAACCTGTTTTACATTTTTTATTGAGAGATAGAAAAAATTTTTTTTTAAATAAAAATTCTGATTTTTTAGATATTAAAAAAGATATAGATACAAATTTAAATAAAATAAAATTTTTTACGGAAAAAATATTAAATGGTAAATGATTAGGTTTTTCAGGTAAAAAAATTATTAATATAGTTAATGTTGGTATAGGTGGATCTGATTTAGGTCCTCGTATGATTATTAATGCATTATCTTTGTATAAAAATAATAGTATAAAAATGTATTTTATATCTAATATAGATTCTTCTGATATAATTAAAGTTTTAAATAAATTAAATCCTGAAAATACTCTTTTTATAATATGTTCTAAAACATTTACTACTTTAGAAACTTTAAATAATGCAACTATTTTACGTAAATGAATATTAAATTTTTATAATAATAACGAAAAATCTTTGAATTATCATTTTATATTAGTATCAAGTAATTTTACTGAGTCAGTAAAATTTGGTGTAAATTTAAATAATATTTTTATTGTTCATAATTGAGTTGGTGGAAGATATTCTTTTTGTTCAGCTTTTGGTATATCTATTTCTTTAGCTATAGGTTTTGATAATTTTATAAAATTATTAGATGGAGCTCATGATATGGATATTCATTTTTTTTATGAAAAATATTTAAATAATATACCTATAATTCTAGCTATAATAAGTATTTGATATAATAATTTTTTTAATTTTAATACTGAGGCAGTATTAGTTTATAATGAAAATTTATTTTATTTACCTATTTATTTGCAACAACTTATTATGGAATCTAATGGAAAATATGTAGACTATAATGGTAATTATATAAATAAATATAATACATCTCCTATTATATGAGGAGGAACAGGAACTGTCTCTCAACATTCTTTTTATCAATTATTACATCAAGGGACATATATTGTTCCTTGTGATTTTATAGCTGAAATTAAAAATATTAATAATATTAATAATTCTCATTTTAAATTAATATCTAATTTTATTTCTCAAACTCAATCTTTAGCTTTTGGAGATAAAATATTTAAAAATAATAATTTAAATAATTATAATGGTTTAAATAAATTTACTCAATTTAAAGGTAATCGTCCTACTAATACTATTTTGATAAAAAAAATTAGTCCTTATAATTTAGGTTTATTAATATCTCTATATGAACATAAAGTTTTTACTCAAGGAGTAATTTTAAATATATGTAGTTTCGATCAATGAGGTGTAGAACTAGGTAAAAAATTATCTAATGTATTATTACCTTATATAGGTAAAAATAATGTTTTAAAAAATAAAAATTTAAAGAAAAATATTTATTTAGATAATTCTACATTAAATTTAATAAATTTTTTTAATAAATATTGTTTTAAAAAATAACTTTTTATAAATAAAATGGCAAATAATAAATCTTCAAAAAAAAGAATTTTAATTAATAAATTAAGAAACAAAAATAATATAAGTAAAAAATCTATGTTAAAAACTTATATAAAAAAATTTAAATTATCGATAAAAAATAAAAATAAAAAATTGGTTGTAATTTATTATATTTTAATACAATCTCTATTAGATAAATTTTCCTCTAAAAAAATTATACATTTTAATAAATCTTCTAGATATAAATCTAATTTATCTAAATTAATGAATATTTTCTTAAAAAATTGTATTTAATATAAATATTTATTTAAATTTGTATTTAGAATATAGATTAGTAATTTTACAAAAATTTTTTATAGAAATTTTATTTGGTCTTTCATTTAAATTTATATTGTTTTTTTTAATTATTTTTTTATTTAAAATATTTTTTAAATTATTTATGGTTTTTTTTTTTTTTCTTTTAAATGAAATATTTAATATATGAATAAAATGTTTAATATTTATAAGTTTATATTTTTTTTTTCTAGGTTTTAACATTATAAAAACTGAATTTACTTTCGGTTTAGGATAAAAAAATTTTTTTTTAATATTTATTAATATTTTAATATTATAAAAGTATTTTACTAAAATACTAATTTTGTTGTATTTTTTATCTCCTTTTTTAGAAATTAATAAATTAAAAAATTCCTTTTGTATCATTATGTGTATATCTTTAATAATTTTAAAATTTTTTATAAATATAAAGAATAATTTTTTAGATATATAATATGGTATATTGCCAAATATTCTAATTTTTTTTTTTTTTTTTTTAAAAAAATTTAAGAAATTAAATTTTAATACATTAATATTAATTATTTTAATTTTAGTATTTTTTTTTTTATTTTTTTTTATTAAAAATTTATCTATTTCTAATGAAGTTAAATTTTTATTATATTTAATAATTTTATTAGAAATTTCTCCATTTCCATATCCTATTTCTATTAAAATATCTTTTTTTTTTGGTTTAATAAAATTAACTATTTTTTTAATTATTTTTTTGTTTTTTAGAAATATTTGTCCTAAACTATTTTTTATTTTTAACATAAAATTGATATTTATTTATAATAAATATTTTAAATTAATTTTAATATTATTAATAGTATTATGTTATACTAAAATAATTATTTAAACGTATATTTTAATTTTTTTTTTAAAGAATTATTTTACTAATATGGAATGATATTTTAGATATTTAATAATTAAACATATATATATAGCTTATTTTTTAATTTTTTTAGTTTCTTTATTTGAATCATTAGCTTTTTTAGGTTTTTTAATACCTAGTAGTATGATTATGTTTTTAATAGGTTTTTTTATAGGTAAAGGTAATATAAATTTTTATTATTCGTATATTTTAGTAGTTTTAGGTTGTACTTTGGGAGATATAATTTCTTATTATGCAGGAAAATATTTAAAAAATTATTTATTTTATTTTCGTAAAAAAATATCTAATTATGTAAATATTTTTGAAAATATATTTAAATATTTTAAAAAAAATTCTTCTTTCGTTATTATATCTAGTAAATTTACTGGACCAATAAAATCATTTTTTTTTTTTATTTCTGGTATGTTAGATATATCTATTAAAAAAATTATTTTACCTAATTTTTTAAGTACTTTATTATGGTCAATTTCTTTTTTTATACCTGGTATATTATCAGGTGTAGCAGTTACTTTACCTAATAGTTTTTTGTTTAAAACACATTTATTTAGTTTTATATTTTTATTAGTTTTAAATATTTATATTTTTTGTAAATGATTAAGTAAAGATTTTTTAAATAAAAATTTATCTAGATTTTTTTTAATTGTTTTTTTATTTTTATGTATTAAACATCTATTAATTTTAATTAATAATGATACTTTTAATATTTTTGTTAAATTAATATTTAAATTATTTTTTTAATTTTATATAAAATTTCTTTTTTCTCCTTTACCTATAAGGTTATTAATACATCTTTTACATATATCAGGATATTTTTTGTTTATATTTATATTATATACGTAATGTCAACATCTTTGACATTTAATACCTTTATGTTTTTTACATTTAATTTTAAAAAAATTATTTTTATTTAATTTTAAATTAATTTTAATTTTTAGTTCTGAAGTTATAAAAAAAAATTTTAATTCTGATTTCATTTTTTCTATTTTTTTAAAAAATTTTTTTTCTAAATATAAAATAATTTTTGTTTCTAAAGTAGAATTAATTTTTTTTTTAAATTTTATTTTTTCTATTTTTTTATTTAAAAAATTTTTAATTTTTATTAATTTTTTTCAAATATTAATATTTATATTATTATTTTTATGTATATAAAATAATTTTTTATATCATGTTTCGGTATATATTGATAAAGGTTTTTTTCTAGGAAGGTAATTCCATATTTCTTCTACAGTAAAAGATAATATAGGAGTAATTCATTTTATTAATGTTTCTAGTAATATTCATAAAGTAGTTTGTACACTTAAATAAGGTAAAGTATTTTTTTTTATTGTATATTTTCTATCTTTTATAATATTCAAATAAATTGAACTTAAATAAATTACACAAAAATTTAATATTTTTTTTGTAACTTTATAAAATTTAAATTTTTCATATAATTTGATTATTTTTTCTTGTGTTTCTTTAGTTTTATGTACAATTCATTTATCTATTAATAACATTTTAGAATATGGAATAATTTTTTTTTTTAAATTATGTGTATCTAAATTAGAAATTATAAATTTTATAGTATTTCTTATTTTTCTATATGTTTCACTAGTTCTTAGAATTGTGTCATTAGATATATTTATTTCTTTAGTAAATTTAGTAGATGCTACTCATAATCTTATTATATCTGCTCCAAATTTATTTATTATTTCTTTAGGATTTATATAATTATTTAATGATTTAGACATTTTTTTACCTTTTTTATCTACTATAAATCCATGTGTTATTATTTTTTTGTATGGAGCGCAATTATTTATTGCAGTACTAATAATTAATGATGACATAAATCATCCTCTATATTGATCTGATCCTTCTAAATATAAATCTATTTGTTGTTTTTTATTTTTGTAAAATTTATTATTCATAATTGTAAAACATGTGGATCCTGAATCAAATCATACATCTAATACATCCAATACTTTTTTATATTGTTTATTAATTCCTAATTCTTGTTGTTTTAAATTTAATCAATAATTTGGTCCATATTTTTCTATTTTTGATGAAATAGTATTCATTAAAAATAATGTTTTAGGATGTAATTTATTATTTTTTTTATTTATAAATATTGTTATTGGAGTTCCTCAATGACGTTGTCTTGATATACACCAATCTGGTCTATTAATTATCATATTTTTAATTTTTTTATATCCCCAATGTGGATATCATTTAACATTTTTAATAGATTGTAATATTTTTTTTTTAAATTTTTTATTATTTAATTTTATAAACCATTGTGGTGTACTTCTTAATATTATTGGTTCTTTATGTCTTCAACAGTGTGGGTATTTATGTAAAATTTTTTCTTGTAATAAAATTTTTTTATTTTTATATAGTTTTTTTAAAATTTTTTCTTCTGCTTTATGTAATATACATCCTTTAATTTTATTTATATATAGGTAGTCTATATATTTTCCATATTTATTTATTACATTTAAACCACTAATTTTATTTTTTTTTGATAAATAAAAATCTTGTTCACCGTGTTCAGAAGCTATATGTACTATTCCTGTTCCAGTATTTATTTCTATATTTTTATCCATTAAAATAGGTACTTTAATTTTTGATATAGGATGAATAGCAAAATATTTTTGAAAAATTTTTCCTTTTACTATTTTAATTATTTTATATTTTTTTTTTATTTTATATAAAAATTTTTTTTTTTGTTTTTTAGATATTATATATATATTTTTTTTTTTTTTTATTAAAATATATTCATATTTTGGATGTATAGATATAGCACAATTACCTGGTATAGTTCATGGTGTAGTAGTTCATATAATAAATTTTATTTTATATTTATTAATATTTTTATTTAAAATATTATTTTTTTTTATAAATTTTTGATCTAAACAAAAGTCAAATATTACATATATAGATGTAGATTTTTTAATTATATATTCTATTTCTGCTTCAGCAATAGATGATTGACATTTAATACATCAGTTAATGGGTTTTTTTTTTCTTTCTAATAAATTTAATTTAATTATTTTTCTTAGTGTTCTTATAGTATTAGCAATAGTAGTAAATTTCATAGTATTATAATAATTTTTTCAATCAGCTATTATTCCTAATCTTATGAAATCGCTTTTTTGTTTTTTTATTTGTTTTTTTACATATTTTTTACATTTATATTTGAATTTTTTAATTTTATTTATTGAATTTAATTTTTTTTTTTTTTTTTTTTGTATTTCTAGTTCGATAGGTAATCCATGACAATCCCATCCTGGTATATATGGAGTATCAAAATTCATGAAATTTTTATATTTTAATATTATATCTTTAAGAATTTTATTAAAAGCGTGACCTATATGTATTTTACCGTTAGCATAAGGTGGTCCATCATGAATAATAAATTTTCTTTTATTTTTTTTATTTTTTCTAATTTTTTGATATATATTATTTTTTTTTCATATTTTTATTATTTCAAGTTCTTTAATACTTAAATTTGCTTTCATAGGAAAATTTATTTTTGGTAAATTAATAGTTTCCTTATAGTTATTTTTTTTTTTCATATATTTTATTAACTTAATTATTTTAAATATATAATTAAAAATTATGTTTTTAAAAAGATATTATATTTATTTAGTATATATTAAAAAAAATATTTTTAGAATATTGAAATTTAGTTAAGTAATATTTAAATTTATATTTTGTAAAATATATTATTATAGTTGATATTTAAAAGTATATACATATATATTTTATAATGTAGTAAATTTATATTTCTTATAATATTAAGGTGAAAATTATGGTTAAAATAATTGGTATTGATTTAGGTACTACTAATTCTTGTGTTTCAGTTATTGATGGTAATAAACCTAAAGTAATAGAAAATTCTGAAGGTGATCGTACTACTCCTTCGATAGTAGCATATACAGAAAATAATGAAATATTAGTTGGTAAACCTGCTAAACGTCAAGCTATTACTAATCCAAAAAATACTTTTTTTGCTATAAAAAGATTGATAGGTAGAAAATATCAAGATATTGAAGTTCAACGTGATGTTAGTATAATGCCTTATAAAATAGTTCCTTCTAGTAATGGAGATGCTTGAATAGAAGTGAAAGGTAAAAAAATAGCTCCTCCTCAAATTTCTGCAGAAATTTTAAAAAAAATGAAAAAAACTGTTGAAAACTATTTAGGATATAGTGTATCAGAGGCTGTTATTACTGTTCCTGCTTATTTTAATGATACTCAAAGACAAGCTACGAAAGATGCTGGACGTATAGCTGGTTTAAATGTAAAAAGAATTATTAATGAACCAACTGCAGCTGCTTTAGCATATGGTTTAGATAAATCTAAAAAAAATAATATTATAGCTGTTTATGATTTAGGTGGTGGTACATTTGATATTTCTATTATAGAAATAGATGATATAGATGGTGAAAAAACTTTTGAAGTTTTATCTACTAATGGAGATACCCATTTAGGTGGTGAAGATTTTGATAATAAAATTATTAATTTTTTAGTATTAGAATTTAAAAAGGATTATAATATAGATTTATCAAATGATGCTTTAGCAATGCAAAGATTAAAAGATGCTTCTGAAAAAGCTAAAGTAGAATTATCTTCATCTAAATATACAGAAATTAATTTACCTTATATAACAGCAGATAATTCTGGTCCTAAACATTTAAATATAAAATTAACTAGAGCTAAATTAGAATCTTTAGTAGAAAAATTAATTTTAAAATCTATTGAACCAGTTAAAACAGCTTTAAAAGATGCTAAATTAGATGTATCTAAAATTAATGAAGTTATATTAGTTGGTGGACAAACTAGAATGCCTATGGTACAAAAAAAAGTAGCTAATTTTTTTGGTAAAAATCCTCGTAAAGATATTAATCCTGATGAAGCTGTAGCTGTTGGTGCTGCTATACAAGGTGGAGTATTATCTGGAGATGTAAAAGATATATTATTACTAGATGTTACTCCTTTATCTTTAGGTATAGAAACAATGGGAAGTATAATGACTACTTTAATTAAAAAAAATACTACTATACCTACTAAACATAGTCAAGTTTTTTCTACTGCTGAAGATAATCAATCTGCTGTTACTGTTCATGTTTTACAAGGTGAACGTAAAAGATCTATAGATAATAAATCTTTAGGACAATTTAATTTAGATGGTATTCAACCAGCTCCTAGAGGTATACCTCAAATAGAAGTTACTTTTGATATAGATGCTGATGGTATATTACATGTTTCAGCAAGAGATAAAAATACAGGTAAAGAACAAAAAATTACTATTAAAGCTTCTTCAGGTTTAAATGAATCTGAAATTAATAAAATGGTTAAAGATGCTGAAATAAATGCAGAATCTGATCGTAAATTTGAAGAATTAATACAGTCACGTAATCAAGCAGATCATTTAATACATTCTACACGTAAACAAATAAATGATTTAGGAAATAAAATTCCTGAAGATGAAAAAAAATCTATAGAATTGGCTTTAAATAAGTTAGAAAATATATCTAAATCAGAGGATAAATTATCTATAGATAATTATATTCAAGAAGTAATTCAATTATCTAGTAAGTTAGCTCAATATATTAATTCTAATAAAAATAATAATACTAATAATGAAAATTCTGTTGTTGATGCTGAATGTGAAGAAATTAATGAAAAAAATAAAAAGTAGTAATTGTGGAGTTTTTATAATTTGCTAGAGGTTATATATGTCAAATAAAAATTATTATGATATTTTGGGTGTTTCTAAAACAGCTGAAGAGAATGATATCAAAAAAGCATATAAACGTCTAGCTATTAAATATCATCCTGATAGAAATAAAGGCGATAAAATTTCTGAAGAAAAATTTAAAGAAGTTAAAGAAGCTTATGAAGTTTTAAGTGATAAAAAAAAACGTCATATGTATGATCAGTATGGACATTCTGCTTTTAACCAAAGTAGTTATAGTGATACTTCTGATTTTAGTAGTTCTTCTGATTTTGGTGATATTTTTGGAGATATTTTTGGAGATATTTTTAGTTCACAAAAAAAGAAGAAATATAGTAAAGGTTCTGATATTTTATATAATATGGAATTAAATTTAGAAGAGGTAGCTAAAGGTGTTTCTAAAGAGTTTAAGATTAATGTTGTTCAAAAATGTAGTGTTTGTTATGGTAGTGGATGTAAACCAGGTACAAAACGTAAATTATGTAATCCTTGTAAAGGAACAGGTAATTTAAAAACTCGTCAAGGATTTTTTACTATACAACAAACTTGTCCTACGTGTCGTGGTGAAGGTTATTTAATAGGAGATATTTGTTATATATGTAATGGTTCAGGTACGGAAAGATCAATAAAAAATATTTTTGTTAAAATACCTGCTGGTATTAATAATAATGATCGTATAAGATTGTCAGGAAAAGGTAATTATTCACTTAATAGTACTGTTCCTGGAGATTTATATATTAATATAAAAATAAAAAAACATCCTATTTTTAATAGAGAAAATAATAATCTATATTGTGAAATACCTATAAATTTTTCTTTGGCTGCTTTAGGAGGTAAAATAGATGTTCCTACTTTAAGTGGAGGTATAAAATTAAATATTCCTCCTGAAACACAAACAGGAAAATTATTTCGTATCAGAAATAAAGGAATTAAATTTATTAATAGTAATAATTATGGAGATTTATTATGTAAAGTTTTAGTAGAAACACCAATAAATTTAAATAAATATCAAAGAAAGTTATTATATGATTTAGGTTTAACTTTATTAAATAATAAAGAAGTTAATTATCCTAAAACAAAAAGTTTTTTTGATCGTGTAAAAAAATTTTTTGATAAATTAACTCATTAGAGTTTATTTGTATATAGGAAATTTTTTGCAAATTTTTTTAATTTTTTTTTTTATATTTTTAATTATTTTATTATTATTTATATTATTTAATATTTTTATTATAAAATTTGTTATTTTTTTTATTTTTTTTTTTTGTATTTTTCTATATGTAATACATGTTGTTCCTATTCTTATACCAGATGTAATAAATGATGTTTTATTATCATCTGGTATATAATTTTTATTAACTATAATATTTGCTAAACTAAGTTTTTTTTCTGCTTTTATACCTGTTATATTTTTATTTATTAAATTTATAACAAATAAGTGTGTATCTGTTCCATTAGAAATGATTTTAAAATTATTTTTTAGAAAAATTTTTACCATATATTTAGAATTTTTTATAATTTTTTTTTGATAAATTCTAAATTTAGGTTTTAATGCTTCTTTAAAAGCTATTGCTTTAGCAGCTATTACATGCATTAATGGACCACCTTGTATTCCTGGAAATATAGATAAATTTATTTTTTTATATAATTTTTTATTTTTTCCTTTAGCTAAAATTAATCCTCCTCTAGGTCCTGATAAAGTTTTATGTGTGGTAGAAGTTACTATATCAGCGTATTTTAATGGATTAGGATATAATTTAGCTGCTATTAATCCTGCTATATGTGATATATCTATTAATAAATAGCTTTTATATAAATTAGCTATAAATTTAAATTTCTTTCAATTACATATTCTTGAATAAGAAGAGAAACCTGCTATTATTAATTTTGGTTTATATTTTTTAGTTAAGTATTCTATTTGATTAAAATCTATATATTCATTTTTATTTAAACTATATGATTTTATGTTATATAGTTTTCCTGAAATATTAACTTTTGATCCATGAGTTAAATGTCCTCCATGACTTAATTTCATACTTAATATAGTTTCACCAGGTTTTAATATAGCGTTATAAACAGCTAAGTTAGCTTGTGAACCTGAATGAGGTTGTACATTTACATAATTAGCATTAAATAGTTTTTTTGCTCTATTTATAGCTATATTTTCTATTTTATCTATATATTTACATCCTCCGTAATATCTTTTTTTAAAATATCCTTCAGCATATTTATTAGTTAATATTGATCCTTGTGCTTTAATAGTATTTATACTAGCATAACTTTCAGAAGCTATTAAATTTATAGTTTTTTCTTGTCTAATTTTTTCTAATTTTATTAATTTTAAAATTTTATCTGTTTTTTTTTTCATTATTTTTTATTTTGTATGCATTTAAATATATTAATTCTAGTATTAAACTAGCTGCTGTTAAAGAAGTTATTCCTGATTTATCATAAATAGGACTTATTTCTACCATATCAAATCCTATTATATTAATATTTTTTAATTTTCTTATTATTTCTAGTATTTTATGAATTGTTATTCCTCCTATTACAGGAGTACCTGTTCCAGGTGCATAAGATGGATCTATACAATCTATATCAAAACTAATATAGGTAGGTAAATTATTAGTAGTTTGTTCTATTTTTTTTATAATTTTTTTTGTAGAAATTTTATTAACTTTTTCTGAACTTATAATATTTATATTATTATTTTTATTTATATATGTTCTTATTCCTATTTGGATAATATTTTTTTTTTTTATTATTTTTTTTTCTATAATTTTATTTATTATATTTCCATGATCATATGTATTATTATTATTATACATATCTGTATGTGCATCGAAATGTATTAAAGACATATTTTTATAAAAATTTTTGTATGTTTTTAATATAGGTAAAGTTATATAATGATCTCCTCCTATAAAAATAATATTTTTTTTTATTTTTAATAAATTAGTTATTTTTTCTTTTATTTTTTTATTAAAATTTTTTATATTTCCGTTTTTGTATATTAAATCTCCTCCATCAATTATTTTAATATATTTATTTAATGAAAAATTTCAAGGTCATTTTTTTTTTTCTCAATATAAATGTATTGATTCTTTTCTAATACTATCTGGAGCTAATTTACTTCCAGGTTTTCCTGTACTAGATATTTCACATGGTATACCTAATATAATAGTATTAAATATATCTTTTATAGAGTATTTTTTTTTTATTATTAAAGGGAATCTCATAAATCCAAATAAATTAGATATCAAAGATTGATCTTTTAAAATTATTTTCATATTATTCTAAATAAGTTTTATTTTTTAAAAAAATAGTTAATATTTTATATATTTTTTTGTTTATTTTTTTATTTTTTTTCAATTTATTAAATATTTGATTTTTTTTTATTTGTGTATATTTAATCATATTTAAAATATTATCATTTTTATTTATATTAAAACATTTATATTTTTTATTTTTTTTTATATATATTAAATTTGTTTCTATTTTACCAAATAAATTATGTATATTACTAAGTATATTTTGATATGCTCCTATCATAAAAAATATTATTTCAGGTAATTTATTATTTTTATATTTTGGAATTATTAATGTATTACTTATTTTATTTTTATTTATATATTTATTTATTTTTCCATCTGAATCACATGTAATATCTGAAATTAAAATATTTTGTTTATTTTTGTTATTTAAACCTTTTATAGGTAAAATAGGAAAAATTTGTTTTATACCTCAACTATCTGGTAAAGATTGAAATAAAGAAAAATTTATATGTATTTTATTAGATATATATAAATTTATATTTTTAATTATTTTCTTATTTTTAATTATTTTTTTTTTTTTTATATATATAAGTATATTATTATAAATTTTTTCTGTTAAATATTTTTCAAATAAATTTAATTTTCCATATTGATGTTTTTTTTTTATTTTTTCTAATTTTTTTAATATTTTATTTTCATTTAAATATTTATTTTTTGTTAATTTATTCCATAAATGTAATATTGTTTTAATATTTTTTTTTGATATTTTTTTATTATTTATTTTTGAATTAGAAATTTTTTTTATTTTATTATTTTCTGTATTTATAATATTAGTAATTAATATTACATGATCTGCTGTAATATATCTTCCTGATTCAGTAAATATATTAGGTAATGGAACATTATATTTTTTACATAATGAAAAAATTATTTTAATAATTTGTTTTGTATATGAATTTAAATTATAATCAATGTGTGTTTTTTTTTTATAATAATAATTTACTGCTAATCCACCTCCAAAATCTAAATATTTAATTTTAACTTTAAATATTTTATATATATCTATATAAATTTTAATAAATTCTTTAAAATTTCTTTTAAAATATTTTATTTTATTTATTTGTGAACCTATATGACAATGTAATAATTTTAATTTAGTGATTATTTTTTTTTTTTTTAATATTTTAATACATTTAATTATTTGTTTTGTATTTAAACCAAATTTAAATTGTGATTTATTATTTTTTATATTTAATTCTAATGAATTTAATTTTATTCTTATTCCTATTTTTAATTTATTATTATATATATTTTGTTTAATTAATTTTATTTCTTTAAATTTTTCTATTATAATATATACTTTATGTCCTATTTTATTTGCTATATTAGCTAGAAAAATATATTTTTCATCTTTATATCCATTACATAGTATAGTTATATTTTTTTTAGCATGTACTAAAATAGTCATTAATTCAGCTTTTGAACCTGCTTCTAATCCTATTTTATATTTAGTGTTTTTAAGTATATATTTTAATAAATATGATTCTTGATTTACTTTAATTGGGTATATTAAATGATATTTAATATTTAATTTATATATATTTATATATTTTAAAAAAGATAAATTAATTAATTTCATTTTATCTTTAATAATTTGTGGAAAACATATTTTAATAGGTAAATTATTTTTATTTACTATTTTTTTTAATTCGAAAAATTTTTTTTTTTTATAGTTTATACAAATATTTATATTTCCTTTTTTATTAATATAAAAATATTTTCTTTTACAATTATTATTTTTTTGTTTATTTTTATTAATGTTCATTATTTATTTTTTAAATATATAAATTTAATTATCAAAATGGTAATTTGTTAATGTATACTTTAGATGATATATTATTTGTTTTAAATTATTTTATTATAAAATTATTTTTTTAATTTTTTTTTAGGAGATTTTAAATACAATGAATTTATGTTATTTTACTTCTGAATCTGTTTCAGAAGGTCATCCAGATAAAATTGCTGATCAAATATCTGATGCTATATTGGATTTTATTATTTCTAGAGATAAGTATGCTAAAGTTGCTTGTGAAACATATATAAAAAATAATATAGTTATAGTAGGAGGAGAAATAAGTACTTTTGTTTCTTTTAATATAGATAATATTGTTAGAAATACTATAAAGAATATTGGTTATACTGATAATAATAGTTTTTTTAGTTTTAATTCTTGTGTAATATTTAATGTTATTAGTAAACAATCTAGCGATATATCTTTGGGTGTTAATAAAGATAAATTTTCAAATCAAGGAGCAGGAGATCAAGGAATTATGTTTGGTTATGCAACTAATGAAACTAATGAGTTTATGCCGGCACCTATTTTATATGCTCATAATTTAGTTAAAAAACAGTCTGAATTAAGAAAAAATAATGTTTTATCTTGATTATGTCCTGATGCTAAAAGTCAAATTACTTTTATATATAATAAAAATGTAATTATAGGAATAGATGCAGTAGTATTTTCTACACAACATTTAGATAATATTTCATATAAAAAATTAAAAGAATCTGTAATGGATGAAATTATATTACCTGTATTACCTAAAAAATGATTAAATAAAAAAACAAAATATTTTATTAATCCTACAGGTAGATTTGTAATTGGTGGTCCTGTAGGAGATTGTGGTTTAACAGGAAGAAAAATAATAGTTGATACTTATGGTGGTTTTTCTAGACATGGTGGAGGTGCTTTTTCAGGTAAAGATCCTTCTAAAGTTGATAGATCTGGAGCTTATATGGCTAGGTATATAGCTAAAAATATAGTAGCTGCTGGATTAGCAGATAAATTTGAAATACAGATTTCTTATGCAATAGGAGTAACTTATCCTATTTCTATAATGATAAATACTTTTGGTACTGAAAAAGTTTTATTAAAAGATTTATTAAAAGCTATAAATATTTTTTTTGATTTAAGACCTGGAAAAATTATAGAAAAATTAGATTTATTAAATCCTATATATTATAAAACAGCATCATATGGTCATTTTGGTAGAGAAGAATTTTCTTGAGAAAAATTAGATATGGTTAAAGATTTATCAAATTTTTTTAAAAAAAAAAATTAATTTTTAATTAATTTTTTATAAATATAGGAAATCATATATTTGGCTTTTGGATAAATTACTTTAATATTTTTATTTTTAAATATATTAATTATTTTATTTTTTGATTTATATTGATTAGTGATTAAATATATTTTATTTTTTCCATTATTTTTTTTTTTAAATTTTTTAGATAAAATATATTTTTTTTTAATAAAAATATTTTTTTTATTATTATATATTTTTATATTTATTTTAGAATTATAAATTATAATGTATATTTTTTTTTTATTAATTTCTTTTATTTTACGTATATTTTCATTTATAATATGAAATGTATTTATTTTTAGTATTTTAATTTTTTTGTATCTTAAAATAAATATTTGTGCTATATTTAATGATAATTTTGTTCCTATAATACTTCCTGGACCAGTATTTATAACAAAGTAATTAATTTTTTTAATATTAATTTTATTTTTTTTTATAATACTGTCTATTAGTACTAATATATATTTATTGTTTATTTTTTTGTTAAATTTATATTTAGTAAATATTTTATTTTTATATTTTATTGCTACTGAACATAATTCAGTAGATATTTCTATAGCTAAAATATTTTTGTTTTTCATAGTTAATGTTATTATTATAATAATATATTTATATTTTATCAAAAAATATATGAAAAAAATTAATTTATTAGATTTAAATAGAAATATGATGGAAAAATTTTTTTTAAATTTAGGAGAAAAAAAATTTATTGCTTATCAAATTATGGATTGAATTTATAAAAAATTTTGTTTTGATTTTTTGTTAATGAATAATATCAGTAAAAAATTGAAATTAAAATTATTAAATTTAACTGTAATAAAATTACCTGTTATGTATGATATTAAATATTCTATAGATGGAGTTATAAAATTTATTTTAAATGTTGATAATGATTTTATAGAAACTGTATATATTCCTGAAATAAATAGAAGAACTTTATGTATTTCTACACAAGTAGGTTGTTCTATAAATTGTAGTTTTTGTGCTACAGGTAAAATGGGATTTAAAAGAAATTTAAAAGTTTGTGAAATTATAGGTCAAATTTTATTTGTATCTAGTTTTATTAAAAGAAAATTTTTTTTTATTAATAATATTTGTATTACAAATATAGTTTTTATGGGTATGGGTGAACCATTATTAAATTTTAATAATTTAATTAATTCTATTAGAATTATTTTAGATAAATATAGTTTATTTATTTCAAAAAGAAAAGTAGTTATATCTACTTCTGGTATTATACCTTCTATATATAAATTAATTAATTTAGTTGATGTTATTTTAACTTTATCACTTCATGCTCCAAATAATTTTTTAAGAAATAGAATTATGCCTATTAATATAAAATACAATTTACATGATATACTTAAAGCAATGAATAGTTATATAAATTATGCTAAATCTAATAAAGGTAAGTTAAATATTGAATATATTATGTTAAATAATATTAATGATAGTTATGAATGTGCTAATCAATTAGTAAATTTATTAAAAAATTTTTCTGTAAAAATAAATTTAATACCATTTAATAATATTAAAAATTGTTCTTATACTAGAAGTAATGATAAAAAAATATTTAATTTTCATAAATTTCTTAAAAAAAATAAAATTTTTTCTTTTATTAGAAAAATAAGAGGTTTTGATATTAATGCTTCATGTGGTCAATTATATAAATAATGTTATTATTATTTATTTATTTTATATTTATTTAAAATTATTATGAATAATGAAAAAATAAATTCTTTAGGTAAAATTTTAGTAAAGTATAGAAAATTATCAAATTTTACTCAACAAGATATTGCTGATAAATTATGTTTAAAATTAGATTTAATTCGTAATATAGAGAAAAATATATTTCCTAATAATATACCTTGAGTATTTTATAATGGTTATATATATTCTTATGCTCGTTTAGTAAATTTATCTAAAAGTAAAGTTTTTTTTTTTTTAAAACAATATTCTTCTAAAGATAAATATTGTTCAACTCAAATAGTTAAAAAAAAATTTTTTTTTAATAAAAATAAATTTTTTTTTTTACTAACTGTTTTTATTTTATTAAATTCATTTTTATTTTTATTAGTATATTATTCTTTTTTAAAATTTTTTTTTTAGTTTTTAATTTAAAATTTATTAGTTTTTTAAAAAAAAATTAAAATTATGGATAAATTAGAAATAAAATCTATTAAAGGTATGCATGATTGTATACCTAATGATATATATATATATCAATATGTAGAGAAAATTTTTAAATTTTTAATGAAAAATTATTCTTTTAAAGAGATAAGGTTTCCTATTTTAGAAAAAACTTCTTTATTTCATAGAAATATAGGATTAAATAGTTTTATTTTAGATAAAGAAATGTATTCTTTTATAGATCGTAATGGTTTGAATATTAGTTTAAGACCTGAGGGTACAATAGGTTGTGTAAGAGCTTATATACAAAATAATTTATTTTTGAATAAATTTTTAAATAAATTTTGATATTTAGGTCCTATGTTTAGATATGAAAATACCCAAAAAGGTAGATTTCGTCAATTTTATCAAATAGGTTTAGAAGTATTTGGTACTAAAAATATTAGTATTGATTTAGAATTAATTTTAATAATTAAAAGATTATGGGAAAAATTAGGTGTAATTAATTTTTTAAATTTAGAAATTAATTCTATAGGTTCTATAGAAGATAGAAATAATTATGTTATATATGTAAAAAAATTTTTTAAAAATAATAAAAATAATTTTTTTATTAATGATTTAAATTATAATAAAATTAATTTTTTTAGGTTATTAGATAGTAAAAATATTGAAATTAAAAATCTATATAAAAATTTTCCTAGAATAATTGATTTTATAAATAAAAAATCTTTATTTAATTTTGAAGAATTATGTAAAAATTTAAATATTTTGGGAATTAATTATAAAATTAATTATAATTTAGTACGTGGATTAGATTATTATAATGATTTTGTTTTTGAATGAACTAGTAATTTTTTGGGTGTTAAAAAATCTGTTTGTTCTGGAGGTAGATATGATAATTTAATAAAAAATATATCTAAATTTTCTATTCCAGCTGTTGGTTTAGCTATAGGATTAGATAGATTAGTAATTTTATTAAAAAAAATTAAAAAATATAAATATATAAATAATAAAGTTGATATATATATAATATCTTCATTTAATAAAAAAAGTAGATTATTAGGTATTAAAATTGTAGAAAAAATATTGAATTATTTTTCTAATTCTATTAGTGTTTATAATGATCATATTAAATATAAAAATTTAGGATTAAAAATCTCTAGAGTAATTAAATTAAATCCTCGTATTCTTATTATTATAGATAAGAATGAATTAATTAATAATTATGTTACTATTAAAAGTATTTTTTTAAATAAACAAAAAAAAATTTCTTATAAAAATATTATTAATAATATAGTTTTTTTTTTAAAAAAATATTAATTATATTTTATTTTTCTAAATATTTTATATAAATTTAAAAAAAATTTACTCAAATGTTTACTATTTTATTATTAGGTAATACTAATGTTGGTAAAACTAGTGTTTTTAATGTATTAACAAAAACAAATTTAGCTATAAATAATAAAATTAATAATTTTACTTATGATTTTAATTATGGTATTTTTGAATTTAAAAATAAATATTTTATTTGTATAGATACTTTTGGTTTATCAGATTTTAAATTTTTAAAAATTTATAATAAAAATAAATTTTATTTAGAAAAAAATAATATCCAAAAAAAATTTATTAATAACATTAAAAATGTTGATTTAGTATGTTTACTGGTAGATTATACATCTGATTTTAATAATAATGATATTTTTTTGTCAAAATTTGTTTTAAAAAATATTAAAAAAAAAATTGTTTTATTAGTTAATAAAGTTGATTTATGTAATAATTATTATTACGATTTATATCGTTATTATTCTTTAGGAATAAATTTAATGTATCCCATATCTATATTAGATAATAAAAGTATTTTGTATTTTTTAGATGATATTTTTTTTAAAAGAAAAATATTTAAAAAAAAAAATAATTTTTTTTATAAAAAAATTATTTATTTTTGTATAAATTTAGATAAATATAATTTTTTATTAAAAAAAAAAAATAATCATTTTATTTGTAAAAAAGATAATTATATTAAAATAGTAATTTTAGGTAAACCAAATGTAGGAAAATCTACTTTTATGAATTTTTTAGTTAAAAATGATAGATCTATTGTATCTTCTAATTATGGTACCACCAAGGATTTTGTTACATGTTTTGTAAATATTAATAATGTTGATTATATTATAAGTGATTCTCCTGGATTAGATAAATTAGTTAAAAATTTTTATATTGATAATAAATTTTTTAATAAAAAATTTTTTTTAAATAAAATTTTAGATTTTAAAATTATTTTTTATTTAATAGATATTAACATAGGTATTACTAAAAATGATTTATTTCTATTAAATTTATTTTTTAGTTGTGGTAAAATTGTGGTATTATTTTTCAATAAATGTGAATTATTTAGTAAATTAGAAATTAATCAATATAAGAAAAATATATTATTTAAATATGATTTTATTAAAAATATAGATACTTATTTTATATCTGCAATAAATTTAAAAAAAAATAGTGTAAATTTTATATTTCAAAATCTTATTAATAATTATAAAAATATTTTTTTAAATAAAATAAGTAGTTTTAAATTAACTAAATTTTTAAAAAAATCATTGAGTATTTTTTATGATGATAATAATATAAAAAATTTAGTTAATTTAAAATATGCCCATATTGGAGGATATTATCCTTTTACTATTGTAGTACATGGTAATAAGATAAATTTATTAAATTATTCATATAAAAAATATTTAGTTAATTTTTATACAAAAATTTTGAAATTTAGAGGATATAAAATTTTTTTAAAATTTAAAGAAATATTTAATCCTTATATAAAAAAATAAAATTATTAATTTAAAATTTTCAATCGCTACTATTTATTTGTAGAGGAAAGTCCGGACTCCTAGGATAGGATGCCAGGTAATTCCTGGAAAAATTTTATTTTATGAAAAGTGCAACAGAAAATAACCGCTTTATTATTTTAAAGTAAGGGTGAAAAAGTATGGTAAAAGCATACTATATCTTTTAGTAATATTAGATATGTGTAAACTCCATCTGGAGAAAGGTTAAATTAAGATATTATAATATTTATAAATATTTTTTAGTGTTTATAAAACAATATATTTATCCATATATATATATTAATATCATGGTGAACCGATAGAGTTATTAAGTGATTAATAATCTAGATAAATGATTGTTTAAACAGAATCCGGCTTAATTGATTTTATTTTTTTTTATTTTTTTATATTTATAATTAAAATATTCCTGTTTTTTAAATAGGAATATTTTAAAATATTTTTATATAATAAATATTATTTATTTATTTTATTTTTTTTTTAAAATTATTTTTTTTTTTATAAAATATAAATAATTAATACTTATTAATAATAAAATAATATAAAATATTGTATAAATATATATTTCAGTACAATTATTTTGTATATTAGTTTTTATTATTATTAATTTAAGAAAATTATTTATAATTTGAATCAAAAATCATGTTATTAAATTTAAAATTATAAATATAGATATTATTTTTTGAAAAATTTTTTTTATTTTTGTTTTTATTTTATTTTTTTTTTTAATTGAGAAATTTAATATTTTATAAATGATATACTTATAGGTATTAATAATTATTTTTTTTATTATATATTTATAGAAATTATTCATTTTATGTTTTAAACTTTTTTTTAAAATTAATTATAGATATTATACAATATATATTTTTTATGTTAAAAATTTTCAATACATTAGTTAATAGAAAAGAATTATTTAAATCAATAAATACTAAATTAGTAAATATGTATGTATGTGGTGTTACTGTTTCTAATTATTGTCATATAGGGCATGGACGTACTTTTTATTTTTTTGATACCTTATTAAGGTATTTAATACATTTAGGATATAAATGTAATTATGTTCGTAATATAACAGATATAGATAATAAATTAATTAATAAATCTTTAAATGAAAATATTTCTATTAAAAAAATATCTTATAATATGATTTTAAATATGTGAAAAGATTTTAATAATTTAGGTTTATTAATTCCTAATTTTGAACCTAAAATTACTGATAATATAGAATTAATTATTTATGAAATTAAAAAATTAATTAAAGATAATTTTGCATATATTTCAAATAATGGAGATATATGTTTTTCAGTAAAAAAAAAAAATAATTATGGTAAATATTTTTCTAATAGAAAAATATTTAAACATAAAAATGATTTTGTTTTATGAAAATTAAATAAAAATATAAATTTTAAAGGATGAGATTCTCCTTGAGGTAATGGAATACCAGGATGACATATTGGTTGTTCAGTAATAAGTAATAAATATTTAAATAATAATATTGATATTCATGGAGGAGGACTAGATTTAATATTTCCTCATCATGAGAATGATTTAGTTCAATCTAAATGTTTATATAAAAAAAAATATTTTTCTAATTATTGAATTCATACTGGTATTATGTTAAATATTAATGGAAAAAAATTATCTAAATCTAAAAAAAATATTTTTTTATTAAAAAATCTACTAAATATATATCATCCAGATATAATAAAATTTTTTTTTTCTTCTAAGCATTATAGAAAAAATATGTATTTTGATATAACAGAATTAGAAAAAAATAAAGTATGTATTAATAAATTATATTTATGTTTAAGTAATTTAAATTTAAATATAACTTTAAATAAAAAAGATATTTTAGATTTTCAGGAATTTGATGATTTATTTTATAAATATATGAATAATGATATAAATTTACCTAAAGTTCAAACATTAATTTTTTATATGATGCATGAAGTTAATAAAATTAAATTTAATAATTATTTGTTAGCTAATAAATTAGCATTTAAAATGAAATATTTTGCTAATATTATTGGTATATTGAATAGTAATGTTGATAATTTTTTAAAACAATCAAAAAATAGAAAAATTAATTTTAAAATTATTAAAAGAATTAATAGATTAGTTGAGATAAGAAATATTGCTCGTAAAAAAAAAAAATGGAGAATAGCTGATTCTTTACGTGAAGAATTATTTAAATTAAATGTTTCTGTTAATGATAGAGAAAATTTTTTGTCAGAATGATATTTTTTAAATTAATATTTTTTATTATTATATTTATAAATTTTAAATATATTTTTTAATAATATAGATATAGTCATAAGTCCTATACCACCTGGTGTAGGTGTAATATATTTGACTCTTTTAAGAGCTAATTTTAAATTTATATCTCCTTTTATTTTTTTATTTATTTTATTTATACCAATATCTATGATTATGCATTTTTTTTTTATTCAATTAGTAGGATATATATTATATTTTCCTATTGCACTAATTAATAAATCAGCATTTTTAATATATTTTTTGATATTTTTAGTTTTACTATTTGTTAATGTTACAGTACATCCTTTATTTATTAATTCCATACTCATGGGTTTACCTACTAAATTAGATGATCCTATTATTAATGTATTTAAACCTATTAAATTAATTTTATAATATTTTAGTAATTTTATTACTCCTAAGGATGTACAAGGATGTATTTTAGAATATCCTTGAGATAATTTACCTATATTTAAAGCATGTAATCCATCTACATCTTTACATGGATCTATTTTATTAATAATTTTATTTGTATTTAAATGTTTTGGTATAGGTAATTGTATTAGTAAACAATCTATTTTTTTATTTTTATTTATTTTTTTAATTTTTAAAAATATTTTTTTTTCTTCAATATTTTTAGATAATTTATATATTTTATATTTTATTCCTACTAATTTAAAATAAAAACATTTTTTTTTTATATATATATTTGATAATATATTTTTACCTATAACGATAATTGCTATTTTAGGTGATCTTTTATTTATTTTTTTTAATTTAGATATTTTTTTTTTTATTTTTTTTTTTGTTTTATGTAAATAAAAATAACTATATAATATTTGTTGGTTCATTTTATAATTGATTTATAAATTTATTAATGTTACTATTATTTAGTGCGCTCTTAGCTCAGTTGGATAGAGCAACAGCCTTCTAAGCTGTAGGTCACAGGTTCAAATCCTGTAGAGCGTGTAAATATTATTTTTATTTAATTTTATTTTAAATAATTTAATTTATTAGTTTATAAATATATTTTTTTTAAAAATAAGTTTTATTACTTCTTTAATATTTTTTAAGGTATATATTTTAAGGTTTTTAATTATATTTTTAGGTATTTCTTCTAAATCTTTTTTATTTCCTATAGGTATAATAACTTTTTTTATTCCTCCTCTTAATGCAGCTAAGAGTTTTTCTTTTAAACCTCCTATAGGAATAATATTACCATATAAAGTTATTTCACCTGTCATTGCTATATTAGATTTTACTTTATTTTTTGTTAAACTAGAAATCATTGAAGTACATATTGTTATACCAGCACTTGGTCCATCTTTAGGTGTAGATCCTTCTGGAATATGTATATGTATATCATTTTTATTATAAAATTTATTTTCTATTTTAATTTTTTTTGTTAATGTTCTTACTACAGTGAGAGCTATTTTAATAGATTCTTGCATTACTTCACCTAGTGATCCTGTATAAGTTAATTTACCTTTACCAGGTATACATATAGATTCTATAGTTATTATTTCTCCTCCTGTTTCAGTTCAGGCTAATCCAGTTACTTGTCCTATTGGATTTTCTTTTTTTATTTTTTCAAAATCATATTTTTTAATACCTAAATATTTTTTTAAATTTTTTAAATTTATTCTTATTGATTTACATTTTTTATTAGTTGTTATCTTTTTTACTGATTTTCTACATATTTTAGATATTTCTCTTTCTAAATTTCTTACTCCAGATTCTCTAGTATAGTATCTTACTATATCTATAATAATTTTATTATTTATTGATATTTCTTTTTTTTTTAAAAAATTATTTTTTATTTGTTTAGGAATTAAATATTTTTTAGCTATATTTATTTTTTCATTTTCTGTATATCCTACTAATTTAATTATTTCCATACGATCTAATAATGGAGGGGAAATATTATTTATTGAATTAGCAGTAGCAATAAACATAACATGAGATAAATCATAATCTACTTCTATATAATGGTCATTAAAAATATTGTTTTGTTCTGGATCTAATACTTCTAATAAAGCAGATGATGGATCACCTCTCATATCTGAAGAGATTTTGTCTATTTCATCTAATAAAAATAATGGATTAATTACTTTAGTTTTGGTTATTTTTTGAATAATTTTTCCTGGCATTGATCCTATATATGTTTTTCTATGTCCTCTAATTTCAGCTTCATCTCTTATTCCTCCAAGAGATATTTTGATATATTTTCTTCCTGTAGCTTTTGAAATAGATTTTCCTAAAGATGTTTTTCCAACTCCTGGTGGACCTATAAAACATAATATTGGTCCTTTAACTTTATTAGATCTATTTTGTACTGCTAAATATTCTAAAATTCTTTCTTTTACATGTTCTAAACCATAGTGGTCTTTATCTAATATATTTTTAGCTTTAATTAAATCTTTTTTTATTTTAGTTTTTTTATATCATGGTATTTCTATTATTCAATCTATATAACTTCTTACTACTGTTGCTTCTGCAGATAAAGGAGACATTAATTTTAATTTTTTTAGTTCTAAATTAGCTTTTTTTTTTATTTTTTTAGGTATTTTAGTTTTTTGAAATTTTTTATAAATTAATTCATATTCATTTAATGAATTAATATCTCCTAATTCTTTTTGTATAGCTTTTATTTGTTCATTTAAATAATATTCTTTTTGACTTTTTTCCATTTGTTTTTTAATTCTATTTCTAATTTTTTTTTCTATTTTTAGAATATTTATTTCTGATTCTATCATAGCAATTAAATATTCTAATCTTTCATTAATATTATTAATTTCTAGTATACGTTGTTTACTATTTAATTTTAATGGAATATGTGTTGCTATAGTGTCAGCTAATTTAACTGGATTTTGTATATTATTTAAAGAATTAAGTACTTCTATAGGTATTTTTTTGCTTAATTTTATATATATTTCAAATTGATGAATTAAAGTTTTAGTTATTATTTTTTGTTCTTTAGTATTTATTTTAGATTCATTAATTTTATTAATTAATGCAATAAAATATTTACCTTTATTTTGTATTTCTATGATTTTAGCTCTTTCTAAACCTTCAACTAAAATTTTAATAGTTCCATCAGGTAATTTAAGTACTTGTAAAATTGTAGATATTGTTCCTACATTAAATAAATCATCAATATTAGGATCATCTGTAGATGCTTTTTTTTGTGCTACTAAAAGAATTTTTTTATTTTGTTTCATAGATAGTTCTAAACAAAATATAGATTTTTTTCTTCCTATAAATAAAGGAACAATCATATTAGGATATACTACTACATCACGTAGTGGTAAAATTAGGATCTCAGTATTTTTATGAGATCTTTTTAAAAGCATATTTTTACCTCTCATATTAAATTTAAATTTATTTAATTTTATTTTATATTATTAAAATATATAATGTTGGGTTTATTTTGTTTATTTATAACATTTTCATCAATTATGATTTTTTTAATATTCTTCTTTGAAGGTATATTATACAATAAATCTATTAATATATCTTCTATTATATTTTTTAATCCTCTAGCTCCTGTTTTTTTTTTAATAGTTTTTGAAGCTATTTTATTTAAAGATTTTTTAGTAAATATTAAATTAATATTATATAATTTAAATATGTTTTGATAGTATTTTATTAATGAATTTTTAGGTTTTATTAATATTTTTATTAAATCTTTTTTTTTTAAATTATTTAAACATGTAATTATAGAAAATCTACCTATAAATTCTGGTATTAATCCAAATTTTATTAAATCTTGTGTTTCAATATTTTTTGTTTTTATTTTTTTTTTTAAAATTTTATTGAAACCTATTGAAATTGAGTAATTTAATCTTTTTTGAATAATTTTTTCTATACCGTCAAATGTTCCACTACATATAAATAAAATATTTGTAGTGTCTATTTGTATATTTTCTTGTTGGGGATGTTTTCTTCCACCTTTTTTAGGTACAGAAGATATAGTTCCTTCTAATATTTTAAGTAAAGATTGTTGTACTCCTTCTCCAGATACGTCTCTAGTTATTGATATATTTGTAGATTTTTTAGCTATTTTATCTATTTCATCAATAAAAATAATTCCTTGTTGCGCTTTTGAAATATTAAAATTACATTTTTGTAATAATCTATATAATATATTTTCTACATCTTCACCTACATAACCTGCTTCTGTTAAAGTTGTAGCATCGGTAATAACTATAGGTATATTCATTATTTTAGCTATTGTTTTAGCTAATAATGTTTTTCCACTTCCAGTTGGACCTAACATTAAAATATTAGATTTATTAGAAAAAAATATTTTTGGATAATTAGTAATTTTATTTATTATTTTATAATGATTATAAATAGATACTGATAATATTTTTTTTGTTTTATTTTGTCCTATTATATATTCATCTAATTTTTTTTTTATAATTTTAGGTGTATATTTTTCTATATTAAATGTATTTTTTTTTTTTATTGAATTTTTTAATTTTATAATATTATTAAATGATATAATACATTCATCACATATATAAGCTTTTTTACCTATAATTATTTTTTTAACATAATATTTAGATTTATTACAAAAAGAACAATTTATAATAAAATTATTATTCATATTATTAATGTTTTTTTTTAATTATTTTATCTATTATTCCATAATTTAAAGCTTCTTTAGGAGAAAAAAATTTATCTCTTTCTGTATCTCTTTTAATTTTTTCAAAAGTTTGTTTTGTATTATTAGATAATAAGTAATTAATTTTTTTTTTAATTTTTAATATTTCTTTAGTTTGTATTTCTATATCTGTAGCTTGTCCTTTAAAATTTCCTAAAGGTTGATGTATCATTATTCTAGAATTTGGTAAACTGAATCTTTTTTTTTTTTTTCCTGAAGATAATATTATTGCTGCCATAGAACAAGCTTGACCAATACATATTGTATTAATTTGTGGTTTAATAAATTTCATTGTGTCATATATAGACATACCTGATGTAATTATTCCTCCAGGAGAATTTATATATATATATATATCTTTTTTATTATTTTTTGATTCTAAATATAATAATTGAGTTATTATATTATTAGATAAGTAATCATCTATATATCCTGTTAAAAAAATTATTCTGTTTTCTAATAATTTGTTATATAAATTTATGTTTTTATAATTATAATTTTCTTCTATATTTGTAAACATTTTTATTTAATTTATTTTTCAATATTTTTATTTTTTTTATATTTATATATTTTATCTAAAATTTTATTTATTAATTTATAACTATTATTACATCCAAATTTTTTTGCTAATTTTATACTTTCATCAATAATTATTTTATAAGGAATTTTATTGTTTATTTTTAATTCGTATATTGCAATATTTAATATAAAAAATTCTATTTTACCTATATATGTTTCTTTTATAGATAGAGATTTTAGAATGATTTTTTTTATATATTTTTTATTTTTTTTAATTCCATTAAGTATTTTATATAAATAATATAAATTTATATTTTTTAATATATTAATTTTAATTAATTGGAATTCTTTAATTTTTAATTTAATATCTTTTATTTTAGATATATTACATGAATACATTATTTGTAGAGCTAATTCTCTAGTTTTTCTATTTTTTAAGAAATACAATTTGTGTTACCTAATTATTTATTATTACGAAAAATTATTCTTCCTTTATTAATATCATAAGGAGTTAATTCAACAGTTACTTTATCTCCTGTTAAAATTCTTATATAATTTTTTCTCATTTTTCCAGATATATAACCTATTATATTATGACCATTATCTAGTTTAATTTTAAACATAGTATTTGGTAATGTTTCTATAACTATACCTTGAATTTCAATATTTTTTTCTTTTATCATATTTATTTTATTTTATATTTAAATCATTTTCTAAATATTGTTGTACTTCTATTGCTGCTATACATCCAGATGCTGATGATGTTATCGCTTGTTTAAATTTATTATTTATTACATCTCCTGCTGCAAATATACCATTTATATTAGTCATAGATTGATACTTAGAGTTTTTATAATTTGTTATTATATAACCTTTATTATCTAAATTTATTTTTTTTTTAAATATTTTTGTATTTGGTTTATATCCTATAGCTATAAATAAACCGTCTATTTTAATATTTTTTTTATTTTTATTTTTTAATGATTGTATACAAATATTATATAAAAAATTTTTTTTTTTATTTATTTTTATAATTTTATAATTTTTAAAAAAAATTATTTTTTTTTTATTAATTTTTTTTTCTATTTTTTTAATTAAAAATTTTTCAGATGTTAATTTTCTTCTATGAATTAAATATATTTTTTTTACTATTTTAGATAAATATAATATTTCTTCTGCTGCAGTATTTCCTCCTCCTACTATTGCTATATTTTTTTTTTTATATAAAAATCCATCACATATAGAGCATGTAGATATTCCTTTGCCATATAATTTTTTTTCTTTTGGTAAATTTAATTTTTTTGTAGTACAACCTGTAGCAATAATTAATGATAAACAATAATATTTTTTAATATTTCCTATTAATGTAATATAATTATTATTATATTTTATATTTAAAATTATATCTTTAATTATTTTTGTTTTAAATTTTATAGCTTGTCTTTTCATATTTTTTATTAATTTATAACCATTTATTCCTTTGTATTCTCCAGGTCAATTTTCTATTTTATTAGATTTAATTATTTGTCCTCCTTCATCGTTACCAGTAATTAATACAGGATTTAAATTAGCTCTACCAGAATATATAGAAGCTGTGTATCCAGCTGGTCCTGAACCTATAATTATAATTTTTTTAATTTTTTTCATAATTATTTAAATATTATTAAGAGTAAATTTTGATAAAATATAGTATAATTATTATACTAGTTTTTAAAATTTGATTATATATTATTTATATATTAATTTTAATATTAAAATTTTGGTAAAAAATTTATGTTAGATGTTAATTTTTTAATAGATAATTATTTTTTTTTATCTAAAAAATTTAGTGGTAGTATTTTATTTAAAGATATTAAAAAATTATTTTATTTTTTTAAAAAAAAAAAAAAGATAAAATTTGAAATTGAATTATTACAGTCAAAACATAAATTTTTTTCAAAAAAATTTTCTTCTTTTAAAAAAAAAGATATTTTTTTTATAAAAAAAATTATTTATTTTTTTAAAAAAAATATTTTCTTTAGAAAAAAATTAATTAAAAAATTATCTTATTTATTAAATAGTATATTATTAAATATACCTAATATACCTTATAAGGATGTTCCAATAGGTAATAAAGATTTAGATAATAAAATTATTTTAAATTGAGGAAAAAAAAATAAATATTCTTTTAAAATTATAGATCATATAACTTTTGGTAAATTAACAGAAAATTTAATTTTTAATGATGCTACTAGCATTAGTGGTTCAGGTTTTGTAGTTATGAAAAATAATATTGCTCTTTTATATAGAGCTATATCTCAATTTATGTTAGATATACATATTAAAAAAAATTTTTATTCTGAAATTTATGTACCGTATATTGTAAATAAATTATCTTTGTATGGTACAGGTCAATTACCTAAATTTTATAATGATTTATTTTATGTTAATTTCAAAGAAAATAAAAATAATTATGCTTTAATACCTACATCTGAAGTTTCGTTAGTAAATTTATTTAGAAATAAAATTTTAAATGAAATAGATTTACCTATTAAAATGGTTTCTAATACTCCGTGTTTTAGAGCAGAATCTAAATCCTATGGAAAAAATAATAGAGGTTTAATGAGATTAAAACAATTTGATAAGGTAGAGTTAATACAAATTGTTAAACCAGAACATTCTATGTTAGCATTAGAATCATTAACTAATGATGCTGAAAAAATACTTAAATTATTAAAATTACCTTATCGTAAAGTTTTATTATGTAGTGATTTAATGAGTTTTAGTTCTTGTAAAACATATGATTTAGAAGTTTGATCTCCTATTGATAAATCTTATATAGAAGTTTCTTCTTGTTCTAATACATGAGATTTTCAATCAAGAAGAATTAATGCTCGTTATAAAAATTTAAATTTAAATAAAAATATTTTTGTACATATTATAAATGGTTCAGGATTAGCAGTTGGTAGAATTTTATTATCTATATTAGAAAATTGTCAAATAGATTCTGGTATTGTTAAAATACCTGATGTTTTATTAAATTATGTTTATGGTTTGAAATTTATTAAAGTAAATAGTTAATTTATATGTTAAAAACTTTTTCTGTAGCACCTTTATATAATTATACTGATAGACATTGTAGATATTTTCATAGTCTTTTTACTAAAAATATAAAATTATATACAGGTATGATTTATACTTCTTCTTTTTTAAAATTATATAGAGAAAAAAAATTTTTTTTTAATAATATTTTAAATGTTTCTGTTGGTATTCAGTTTTTAGGTAATGATTATTATCAATTGTATAAATCAGCTAAAATAGCTAAAAAATTAAATTTTTCCGAAATTAATTTTAATTTAGGTTGTCCTTCAATAAGTTCATATTTTGGAAAAGTAGGTTTTTTTTTAATGTCTAATATTAAACATGTTATAAGATGTGTTAATTCTTTAGTTTTAGGAGCAGAAAATATAAATATATCTATAAAACACAGAATTAACAACAGTTATAGTTATAATGATTTATTAGATTTTGTTGGTAATATTTCTTTATTTACTAAATGTAATAATTTTATTATTCATGCTAGAAGTATTTTAAAAAATAATTTTTCTACTAAATTAAATTTAAAGTTACCTATTTTAAATTATAATTTTGTTTATAAATTAAAAAAAGATTTACCTCATTTGAATATAATATTAAATGGTGATTTAACTAATTTAATAGATATACATCACCATTTAAATTATGTTGATGGTGTTATGATTGGAAGAGGTATTTATTTTAATCCTTTAATTTTATTTGATATTGATAATTATTTTAAGAATAAAAATTTTTTAAAAAATATTATTAATAATATTAATAATAATAATAGAATTTTTTTTAAAAATAAAATAATTAATACTAAAATAAGATTTATTTTTTTAAAACTTTTTTTATATTCTTTACAAGAAATTAATTTACATAATACTAATCCTATTAATATATTTAAACATGTAATATATATTTTTAAAAATATTAAGAATGCTTCTTTTTTTAGGAGAAGATTAATACAAGCTTCTCAAAATTTTAAAAATTTTACATGTTTTAGTGATTTTGAAAAATTTTTATATATTGATTATATTTAGTTTTTTTTGTTTAAAGAAAATAATATTTTTTTACTACATTTAAAGTAAGGAACAACAATATTTGTTTTTTTTTTAGATTTTTTAAATATATTATTTAATCCCATTTTTTTTATATATATATTGAAATATCCAAAATTATTAATTTTTATTTTACCTTTAGTAATTTTTTTTTTAATAAATTTAATTAGTTGTTGTAAAATAATAAAAATTTTTTTTTAGATATTAATGTATAATATTTAATTTTTTTAATTATAAAATATTTATTGATAATCATATTACTTAAGTTTAGCAGTTTTAAATGCTTCAACCATAGTATTAAAACAATTATTATTTCTAGATTTTTTTTGTATATTTTTAATATACTTCTTTTTTTTAGGTTTATATATTTTTAGATTTAAAATACGATTTTTAAAATCTATATTGTTTATTTTAGTTAAAATAATATTATTTTTTTTATTTAAATTATTATTATTATTTTTTATATATCCTTCTATTTCATCTTCTACTAAAACTTTTATATAATTTTTATCTGAATAAATAATTTTAGCTTTTAAAGGAAGATTTTTTTTTTTAATTGAACTATATTTATTTATTGGATCTTCTGTAAGTTGTTTAATACCTAATGATATTCTTTCTTTTTCTGTATCAATTTGTAAAATTATAGTTTTTATTTTATCACCTTTTTTATATATTTTTTGAATATCATTTTCTTTTTTATTATTTCAAAATACGTCTGATGTGTGTATTAAACCATTTAAATATTTATTTAAACTTAAGAAAATACCGAAATCAGTAATTGATTTTATAATTCCATTTATTACATCACCTTTTTTGTATAATTTAGAAAATTTTATTCATGGATTTGGTTTACATTGTTTAATTCCTAAAGATATTCTACGTTTTTCTTTATCTATATTTAGTATTATAGCTTTTGTATGTTCTCCTATATTAAATATTTTAAATGGATTTATATTTTTTTTTTTTCAATCTATTTCAGATATATGAGCTAAACCTTCTATTCCTTCTTCTATTTCTATAAAACAACCATAATCAGTTAAATTAGTTATTTTACCTTTAATTTTACTTTTAATTGGATATTTTTTATCTATATTTTTTCAAGGATCTTTAGTAAGTTGTTTTAATCCTAAAGAAACTCTTGTATTTTTTTTATCAAATTTTATTATTTTAACATTTATTTTTTCTCCTATTTTTAATATTTCATTAGGGTGTTTAACTCTTTTTCATGCTATATCAGTTATATGTAGGAGTCCATCTAATCCTCCTAAATCTATAAATGCTCCATAATCAGTTATATTTTTTACTGTTCCTTTTAATACTAAACCTTCATAAATATTTTTTATTAATTTTTCTCTTTCAAAATTATTTTCACTAAGAATTACAGCTTTTCTTGAAATAACAATATTATTATTATTTTTATCTAATTTAATTATTTTAAATTCTAATTCTTTTTTTTCTAAATCAGATATATCTTTTATTGGTTTAACATCAATTAAAGAACCGGGTAAAAATGCTTTTATTCCATTTATATCTACAGTTAATCCTCCTTTTACTTTTCCATTTATAATTCCTTTTATTATTACTGATGTTTTATAAGATTTTTCTATATTTAATCATGATTTATATTTTTGTGCTTTTTCTCTGGAGAGAATAGTTTCTCCATTATTTCCAGATATATTATCTACTAATACTTCTACAGTATCATGTATTTTGATTTCTAATTTACCTTTAAGATTTTTAAATTGTTCTATGGGAACATATGATTCAGATTTTAAACCTGTATCTATTATTACATTTTTGTTATCTATATCTATAATTTTTCCTTTTATTATTGAACCTTGTTTAACATTTTTTTTTTTTATTGATTTTTTAAATAATTTTCCGAATATTTCATTCATTTTTTTTATTAATTTAATAATATTAAATTTTATTTTTTTTAAAAAGGAATATCGTCAAAATCTATTGATAAATCTTCTTGTTTTTCTTTAAAATCTTCTTTTTTATTAATATTTAAATTTTTTTTGTTTATATTTTTTTTATTTTTATTTTTTGTTTTTTTTTGATTATATTTTTTTGTTCCTAGCATTTGCATTTTACCATTCATATTTACAATTATTTCTGTAATATATCTGTCATTACCGTTTTTATCTTGTCATTTTCTAGTCTTTAATGATCCTTCTATATATATTTGTGATCCTTTATGTAAATATTCTGCTGCTATTTCTGCTAGTTTACCAAATAAAACTACTTTATGTCATTCAGTTTTTTCTTTATTTTTTCCTGTATTTTTATCTTTTCATATTTCTGATGTAGCTAAATTTAAATTAGTAACTGTATTTCCATTTGATGTATATCTTGTTTCTGGATCTTGTCCTAAATGTCCTATTAAAATTACTTTATTTATTCCTTTACTTGCCATAATTTTTTTTAAATGAATATTATTTTAATTGTTTAAAAGTATTAATAAAATTTATTATAAAATAAATAATTTTTTAATATATATTTAAATATTTTAATAATTTGGATATGAATTAGATGCATAATTATCAAATCTAGATATTTTACCATTAAAAATTAAATGTATTGTTCCTGTAGGACCATTACGTTGTTTTCCTATAATAATTTCAGCTACTCCTTTCATATCTGAATTATCATTATATACTTCATCTCTATATATAAACATAATTAAATCAGCATCTTGTTCTATAGAACCTGATTCTCTTAAATCAGAATTTACAGGTCTTTTATCTATTCTTTGTTCTGATAATCTATTTAATTGAGATAGTGCTATAATAGGTATTTTAAGTTCTTTTGCTAAAAATTTTAATGATCTAGAAATATCTGCTATTTCTAAAGCTCTATTATCAAGGTATGTTGATGATTTCATTAATTGTAAATAATCTATCATTACTAAACTTAATCCTTTATTTTCTTTATATATTTTTCTTGTTCTTGATCTTATATCAGTAGGAGTTAATATACATGAATCATCTATAAAAATATTTTTTTTTTTTTTTAAAATATTAATTGTACTAGTTATTCTAGCTCAGTCATTATTATTTAGTTTTCCAGTTTTAATTTTATTTTGATTTACTCTAGATAACGAAGATATTATTCTTATTATTATTTGTTCTGAAGGCATTTCTAAACTAAATATTAAGACAGGTTTATTTTGTGATATTGCTATATTTTCACATATATTCATTGCAAAAGTTGTTTTACCCATTGATGGTCTAGCAGCAATTATAATTAAATCTGATTTTTGTAAACCAAAAGTTTTTTTATTAAGATCAATATATCCAGTATCTATTCCTGTTATTTCTTCACTTGGATTTGTGTATAATTTTTTAATTTTTTCTTTTGTATTTTTGATTATATTTGATATATTTTGTGGTCCTGTTGTTTTGTTTAATTCTTTTTCTGATATCTCAAATATTTTAGATTCAGCTAAATCAATTAAATCTTTACTATTTTTACCTTTTAAATTAAAACTTGCAGTAATAATTTCATTTGCTGTTTGTATTATTTTTCTAATAATTGATTTTTCTTTTATTATTTTAGCATGATGTATAATATTAGCAATATTAAATATATTTTGAGATATTTGAGCTAAATAATTGAATCCTCCAATTGATTTTAAATATTTATTTTTTTTTAATGATTCTGAAAGTGTTATTAAATCTATTGGTTTATATAATTTAGATAAATTTTGCATTTCTAAAAAAATTATCTGGTGAGATTTTTGAAAAAAATCTTTGTAATTAATTATTTCATAAATATTTTCTCATTTATCATTATCTAACATTAAACCTCCTATTACAGATTGTTCTGCTTCTATAGAATAAGGAGGTATTTTATAGTTTAATAAATTAATGTTATTATTTATTTTTGTATTTATTTCTCTCATATTTTTAAAAATTTAGTTTATAATATTAATTATAATCTTAATTATTATATATTAATAATAGTTTTAAATAAAAATGTTACCTATAAGTTTATATATTCATATACCTTTTTGTTTTAAAAAATGTCCTTATTGTTCTTTTTTAAGTTTTAGATATTCTAAAAATTTAGATATAAATAATTATATTATAAATATAATAAATGATTTAAAAAAAGATTTTTATTTTAAAAATGATTCTAGATATATATATAGTATATATATTGGTGGGGGAACTCCTAGTATATTAACTATTAAACATCTTGATTTTTTAATTAAAGAAATTTTTTTAAATTTTCCTTGTAATAAAAATATGGAAATTACTTTAGAATCTAATATTTCTAAATTAGAAATGGATAAATTATTTTATTACCCTAAAATAGGTATAAATAGATTATCATTAGGGGTGCAAAGTTTTGATAATAATATTTTAAAAAATATAGGTAGAAACTATGAATATAAAGATATATTAGTATTTATAAATAGAATTAAAGATTTTTTTTATAATTTTAGTATTGATTTAATATATGGTTTACCTGGACAAAATATTAACAGTGTTATTAGTGACATATATAATGTTATTAAATTAAATATTCCTCATTTATCTTGGTATGAATTAAGTTTAGAAAAAAATACTTTTTTTTATAAAAATTTATCTAATAAATACATATATTTTGATGTAGAAGAAATGTATTTTAAAGGTGATAAAATACTTAGAAAAAATAATTATTTTAAATATGAAATATCTTCTTATGTTAAAAAAAAAAAATATTTTTGTTTACATAATATTAATTATTGATTATTTGGTGATTATTTAGGTGTTGGATGTAGTTCACATAGTAAAATTACTTTTTATAAATATAATATATGTCGTTTAATTAAAAATTTTAGTTTAAAAAATTATCTTAAAGGTTTTTATATAAAAAAAAAATTTTTTTTGTGTATTAAAGATATTATTGCTGAATATTTTATATGTAGATTAAGATTATTAATTCCTCTTTATATTAGTGATTTTATTTTTTATACTGGATTAAAATTTAAATATATAAAAAAAAAGATTAAGTTAGCAGAAGAAAAAAAATATTTAATTTTTAAAAATAAAAATAAAAAAATTATTTTAACTAATTATGGTATTTTATTTTTAAATGATTGTTTAAAAATTTTTATTGATTAAAATAAAATTATTTTTTTATAAATAATTTATATTTTATGTTTCCAGTTTTTTTTTTTTTATATAAATACCATTTTGGTGGTATATCAATAAATTTATTTTTTTTATATGTTTCAATATATATAAAAGAATTTTTTTTTAAAATTTTGTTTTTTTTAATTAATTTTATTAAAAAATTAATTTTATTATATTTATGTGGTGGATCAATAAAAATTAAATCAAATTTTTTTTTATTTTTTTTTAATCATGTTAATATATCAATATTTATAATTGAATATTTTTTTTTTGATATTTTTCTAAAATTTCTTATTATATTTTTAGTTATTTTATATTTTTTTTCTATTAATGTAACATGTTTAGCTTTTCTTGATATAGATTCAAGACTTAATATACCACTACCTGCAAAGCAATCTAAACATGCATAATTTTTAATATATGGATTTAATCAATTAAATAATGTTTTTCTAATTATACTTAATGTTGGTTTAATAAGTTTATCATTTAAAATTTTTATGTTTTTTCCTTTAAATTTTCCAGAAATTATTTTCATATATATTTTATTTTTAATAATATTTATAAAAAAAAATTAATATATTTATATTTTGTAAATATATTTTTTATACATATATTATAGTTTATAATATATAAAAATATATTTTATAATTTTATTATGTGATAATTATTTTATATGGAAGTTAATGTTACTAATTTTAAAGTATTTAATTTAGATAGATTAAATTTTTATATATGTAAAGTAAATTCTTTACCAATATTATCTTTAGAAAAAGAATATCAATTAATTAATAGATTTTATTATTATGGAGATTTAGATTCAGCAAAAAAACTGATTCTTTATCATTTACGTTTTGTGGTATATATAGCTAGAAGTTATTCTGGTTATGGTTTACCACAAGCAGATTTAATTCAAGAAGGTAATATTGGATTAATGAAAGCTGTAAAGAAATTTAATCCTTTTTATGGTGTTAAAATTATATCTTTTGCTATTTATTGAATTAAAGCTGAAATACATGAATATATTTTAAAAAATTGAAAAATTGTTAAAATTGCTACTACAAAATCACAACGTAAACTTTTTTTTAATTTAAGAAAAATGAAAAAAAAAATTGGTTGATTTAATAATAAAGAAATTAAAATTGTTGCTCGTAAATTTAGTGTTTCTAAAAAAGATGTTAGAGAGATGGAATCTCGTATGTTTTCTAAAGATTTAATAATTGATAAACAAATTGATTATTATTGTCCATATTTTTTTTCTTTTATAATAGATAAATATTCTAATTTTACTTATAATTTTGAAAAATTAAATTGAAATAAATATAATATACAAAGATTAAAAAAAGCTTTAAATTATTTAGATAATAGAAGCAAACATATTATAAAATCAAGGTGATTATATAATAAAAAAAAAATTACTTTAAAAAAATTAGCAATATATTATTCTGTATCTGCTGAAAGAATTCGTCAATTAGAAAAAAATGCTATGAAAAAATTAAGATTAGTATTAGAAAATAATTAATTTGTATATATTTAAAATTTTATTTAAATTAATAATATTATTAAAAGGTTTATTGTGACTACTATATTAAGTGTTAGAAAAAATAATTTGGTTGTTATGGGTGGTGATGGTCAAGCTACTTTTGGAAATACAATAATGAAAAGTAATGTACGTAAAGTACGTAAACTTTATTATAATAAAATTCTTGCTGGTTTTGCTGGTGGTACAGCAGATGCATTTACTTTATTTGAGTATTTTGAAAAAAAATTAGAAATGTATCAAGGACATATTATTAAATCTGCGGTAGAACTTGCTAAAGATTGAAGAACAGATCATAGTTTAAGAAAATTAGAAGCCCTATTAGCAATTACTGATATTAAATATTCTTTAATTATTACAGGAAGTGGTGATATAGTTCAACCGGAAAATAATTTAATTGCTATAGGTAGTGGTGGATCTTATGCTTTGGCTTCTGCTAGAGCTTTATTAGAAAATACAAATCTTGATGCTCGTAGTGTAGTAAAAAAATCTTTATCTATATCTGCAGATATATGTTTATATACAAATCATATTTTTACAATCAAAGAATTAAATTATTAATTTAATTAAGGATATTATATGTATACTGAAATGACTCCTCAAGAAATTGTTTATGAATTAAATAAATTTATTATAGGTCAGGATAATGCTAAAAAAGCGGTAGCAATTGCATTAAGAAATAGATGACGTAGAATGCAATTAAATGATGATTTTCGTAATGAAATTACTCCTAAAAATATTTTAATGATAGGTCCTACTGGTGTAGGTAAAACAGAAATAGCTCGTAGATTAGCTAAATTAAGTAATTCTCCTTTTATAAAAGTTGAGGCAACTAAATTTACAGAAGTTGGTTATGTAGGTAAAGAAGTTGATTCAATTATAAGAGATTTAGTTGATTATGCTATTAAAATGATTAAAATGAAAATTATTAAAATTAATATATGTAAAGCTAAAAAAATAGCTGAACAACGTATAATAAATATATTATTGTCTAATAAAAATATTAATAAAAAAGATTTTTCTCAGTATAAAATTCAAAAAAAAATGTTTTTAGATAAATTACGTGATGGTAGTTTAAATAATAATATTATTGAGATAAATATATCTTCTCCTTCTTTTGGTATTGAAATTATGTCACCTCCTGGTATGGAAGAAATGACTAATCAATTACAATCAATTTTTCAAAATATTAGTAGTCAAAAGAAAAAAGTACGTAAATTAAAGATTAAGGATGCTATAAATTTACTTATCGAAGAAGAATCAACAAAATTAATTAATTTTGATGATTTAAAACGTAAAGCAATAGATTTAGTAGAACAACAAGGAATAGTTTTTATTGATGAAATTGATAAAGTTTGTAAAAGAGGAGAATCATCTTCAGATGCTGGTATTTCTAGAGAAGGAGTACAGAGAGATCTTTTACCTTTAGTAGAAGGTTGTACAGTTTCAACTAAATATGGAGTGGTTAGAACGGATTATATTTTATTTATTGCATCTGGTTCTTTTCAATTTTGTAATCCTAGTGATCTAATTCCTGAGTTACAGGGTAGATTACCAATTAAAGTAAAATTAAAAGCGTTAACTTCTCATGATTTTGAAAGAATTTTAATTGAACCTAATATTTCTATTACTTCTCAGTATAAAGCTTTATTAAATGTAGAGGGTATTGAAATAATATTTACTGATGATGGTATAAAATGTCTAGCTGATATTTCTTGAAAAATTAACGAAAATACTGAAAATATAGGAGCTAGAAGATTACATACAGTTTTAGAAAAATTAATGGAAGATATTTCATATAAAGTTACTGATTATAAAGGTAAATCTATTTTAATAAATTCTGATTATGTAAAATCCAAATTAGATAATTTATTAATTAATGAAGATTTAAGTAAATTTATATTATAAATTATTTATTTTTGATTCATTAATTAATTGAGTTATAAATTTATATTATAATTTAATTATTTTTGACATTTTTTGCAAAAATATAAATTTCTTCCATATTTTTTTTTTTTATTTATTATATATTTACAAATATAACATTTTTGTCCTGATTTTTTATATATTTTAAGTTTATTTTGAAAAAAACCATAATTATTATTTATGTTTTTATAATTTCTTATTGTTGTTCCTTTATAAAATATAGATTTTTTTAATATTAATTTAATATTTTTTACTAAAATTTTAATTTTTTTATAACTTAAAGTATTTGATTTTCTATATGGAATTATTTTAGATAAAAATAAACTTTCGTTAGCGTATATATTTCCTATTCCAGATACAATTTTATTATTCATAATTAAATTATGAATACATATTTTTTTTTTAGAAGTAATTTTAAAAAGATATTTAGCATTAAAATATTTTTTTAGAGGTTCTGGTCCTAATTTAGAGATAATATTTTTAATCTTTTTTTTATTATATAATAGAATAAAACCAAATTTTCTTATATCATTATATCTAATAATTTTATTTTTTAATTGTATATCTCAATGGTCATGTTTATTTTTTTTTTTATTTTTTTTTAATAATAATATATTTCCAGATATACCTAAATGTATTAATATACAATAACTAGTATTTATTTTTATTAGTAAATATTTTGAATATCTTTTTATATTTAAAATTTTTTTTCCTTCAATTATTTTAATTTTTTTTGTAATTTTAAATTTTAATTTTTTAGTATATATCAATACCTTTTTAATTTTTTGATTTAAACAATTTTTTTTTAGTTCTTTTTTAATTATTTCAACTTCTGGTAATTCAGGCATTATATTTATTTTTAGTATTAAATAATATTTAATATTAACATAATTATTGTTTATAATATAAAATATGAGTATAAAAATTTTTTTTTGAAGTAAAAATATGGCTATTAAAGTAGCTTTTAATTATGGTATTAAATTAAATTATCATCATTGAATAATAATTTATTATTGTAGATTTTTTTATTTTAAATATGGTAATTTACCTAATATTAGAAATTTATTGAATTTTTTAAATAAAAAATATAAAAAAAAATATGATAGTATTTATCTTTACAGATTATTTCCTAAAGGAGTTTTTAAACAAATATCCAAGATAGCTTTTTTACCTAATAAAGTTCAATGTTTTTAATAAATATTATTCATTATAATCTATATCTATTTTAAATTTTATTTTATTTTTTCATTTTTTTTTTATTTCCTTAATAAAATAAAATAAATTTTTATATATTTTACTTTGTAAAATAATTTCTCAAGTATATATATTTTTTTTTTTATTTAAAAATGGTTTTGATATATATATATTTTTTTTTTTAGAAAAAAATTTTATATTTTTATATAATTTATATATATTGTTATTTACATAATTTATTTTTATTAAAGATTCATGTACATAAGGTGGATAATTAATTAATTTTCTTTCTTTTAAAATTTTTTTTATAATATTTTCATAATTATTTTCTTTTAGTAAATATTTAAATATATTATGTTTAGGAAAACTAGTTAAAAAAAAAATTTTTTGATTTTTATTAATATTAATTTTATTAATATAATGTGTATATATATTTATAAAATTTTCTATTGATTGATAATTATTAGAATATAATAGATAATCTACATTAAAAATTAGTGTTATTTTAGGTTTAGGTATATTTTTATTTCAATAAAGTTTATTAGATATTAATATTTGTTGATTATATTTTTTTTTATTTTTAAAATTTATAATTTTTATTTTTGTTAAAGGAAATATTTTAATTAAAATTTCTTTAATTTTTTTTGTTCCTCAACCCAATGATAAAAAATTTTTTTTTTTACATTTAGTACATTTAATTAATATTAATTTTTTTATACATTTATAACATATAATTTTGTTTTTTTTTTTATACAAAATATATTTTTTTTTACAAAAAGAACATTTTTGTATTGATTTACAATTTTTACATATTATTCAAGAATATCCTTTAATATTTATATATATATATATGTTTTTTTGTTTTATTACATATTTATGTAAATTTTTTTTTAAAATAGTATATATTTCTTTTTTTTTGTTATAATTATTAATATTTATTATTTTTTTTTTTGAAATATATTTGTGATTATTTATTTTAATTATTTTATATTTATTAATTTTAGTTTTATAATAACTTTTTATACAAGGAGTTAATGATCCTAGTATTATTGGTATTTTTTCTATTTTAGATCTTATTAATCCTATATTTTTTGAATGATATAAAAATTTATTTTTTTCTTTATAATATTTGCTATTTTCTTCTTCAATAATAATTAAATTTAATTTAGAAAAAGGAGTAAATATAGCTGATCTTGTTCCTAATATAATTTTAATTTTATTTTCTAATGTTTTTTTTCATATTTGGTTTTTTTGTATATTTGATATTTTAGAATTTATGATTCCTATATTAGTAGAAATATGTTTATAAATATATTTTTTAATTTTTTTAATTAAATATTTTCTTGGTACTAAAAATAATATTTGTTTTTTATTTAAAATATTTTTTTTTATTAAATCAATATATATATTGATTCTATTTTTAAAATTAGCTATTAATAATCATATATTATTTGGTGTATTTAAATTTATTTTTTTTATTATTTTAATGTTTTTTTTATTTATTTTTTTAAATATTTTGTGTTTATTTTTATATTTAAATTTTAAAGTATTTTTTTTTTTTATGTATCTAGGTATTAAATTAAATAAAAATATATTAAATGGAATTTGATAATATTTAGTTATTATTTTAATTAATATTAAAAATTTTTTATTTATAATATTTTTTTTATCTAAAACTTTAATGATTTTTTTAACTTTAAATTTTTTATTATTTTTTTTTTTTTTATATATTTTTTTTATTATTCCTATTAATTTAAAATTTTTTAAAGGTACTACAACTCTTGTTCCTATATTTAAATATTTATTATTTTTAGAATAATAAATTAAATTTTTGATATTTTTAATAGGTAATATTATTTTAAGTATAAACATGTTAATATATAATTTATTTTACTAATAAGGAATTTAATATGAAAAAAAATATTCATCCTATGATAAATTTATTAAAAGTTATTTGTTCTTGTGGTAATAAAATAAATATTTTTTCTACTTTAAAAAAAGAATTTAATATTGATGTTTGTTATAAATGTCATTCTTTTTATACTGGTAAACAGAAAATTTCTTATTCTAGAGGTAGAATAGATAATTTAAAAAAACGTTTTAATAAAATTAATTTTAATTTTTCTTAATTTTTAAATTTATATTTTTAATAAAATTGATTTTTGTTTTTTGTATTTTGTTTTTTTTCTTTTATTGTAAGGTCTAATAGAAGGTTCAAATAAATAATGGAAGTTTATAGTAGCTATTCTTATATTAGGTTTTATTTTTATATTAAGATTATTATAATTAAATATTTCTAAAACTAATTTTCCCTCTCAACCTGGATCAATTTTATTTGATGTTGCGTGTATCATTAAACCTAATCTTGCTATTGATGATCTTCCATCTATATAACCTACAATGTTATTTGGTAATATAATATATTCTTTTGTATTAGCTAATATAAATTCTTTGGATTTAACTATTAAACTTTGATTTTTTTTTAGAATAATTTCTTTTTTAGTTATGTATTTAATATTATTATTAATTTTTTTTTTGTTTTTTGTTAAATCTATTAAATAATTTTTATTTTTACTAAATTTTTTAAATCTATTTCCTAATCTTATATCTACAGTAGTACCATTAATATATTTTTTAGGTGGTAAAGGATAGATTTTAATTTTTTTTTTTTTTATATATTTTTCTATTTCTTTATCTGAGAGTTGCATGTTAATTATTTACCTTTAATTTTATGTATTTTAATTCCTAAATTATTAAATTTTTTTTCTATATTTTCATATCCTCTATATATATAATTTATATTATTTATTATTGTTATTCCATAAGCTACACATCCAGCAATAATTAAACTTGCTGCTGATCTTAAATCTTTTGCATTAACTTCAGTACCAAAAATTTTTTTAGTTCCTTGACATAATATTTTATTATTATTTATTTTAATTTTAGCTCCCATTTTAATTAATTCTTTAACATGAGAAATTCTATTTTTAAATATATTTTCTGTAATAATACTTTTACCTTTTGCTAATACATTTAATGTAGTTAATTGTGGTTGTAAGTCTGTAGGAAAATTAGGGTATGGTGATGTTTCTATATTAATAGCTTTAGGTCTTTTATTACACATATTTATATTAATGAAATTATTACCTATTTTAATTTTTGCTCCAGTATATTTTAATTTATGTAATACAATTTTTAATAAATTAGCATCTGTGTTATAACATGTTATTTCTCCTTTAGATATTATACATGCTATTAAATATGTTCCTGTTTCTATTCTGTCAGGAATAATTTTATATGTTCCTCCATGTAGTTTTTTTACTCCTAGTATTTTAATAAAATTATTTTCCTTGTATGAAATTTTAGCTCCCAAAGTATTTAAAAAATTAATTGTATCTAATATTTCTGGTTCTTTAGCATAATTTTCTATTATAGTTGTTCCTGGTATTAGGATAGATGCTAAAATTATAGTTAATGTAGCTCCTACACTTATTTGAGGAAATTTTATATTATTAGATGATAATGTTTTTTTTTTATTTTTAATAATAATAAAATTATTTTTTATATTTATTGATGCTCCTAATTTTTTTAATCCATAAAGATGTAAATTTATTGGTCTTTTACCTATTTTACATCCTCCAGGATTATACATTATTATTTTTTTAAATTTTATTAATATAGGACTTATCAATCATATTGATGCTCTTATTTTTTGTATTAATTTTTTAGGAAAAGATATATTTTTTATATTTTTACTGTTTATTATTAGTGATTTATTTTTTATTATTTTTACACCCATTTTTTGAAATAATTTTAATGTTATATGTATATCTTTTATATTAGGAATATTTTTTAATTTTATATCTTCATCAACAAGTAATGAGGCAAATAATATAGGTAGTGCTGAGTTTTTAGAACCAGATATTTTTATTTCTCCTTTTAATTTATTTGGTCCAAATATTTTAAATTTTGTCATAATTTAATGTTTATTTTTAATATTTATAATATTTAATATTTTAATAAAATCTTTTATATTTCAGGATGATTTACCAATTAGTAATCCATAAACATTATTATTATTTAGTATATTAAAAACATTTTTTTTATTTATTGATCCTCCATAAATAATTTTTATTTTATTAATAATATTTTTATTTATAGAGTATAAATATTTTATTATAAATTGATGTATTTTATTTATATGATTAATATTAGCATTTTTACCAGTACCTATTGCTCATATAGGTTCATATGCAATAATAGAATTTTCTAGTAAATGAATATTTTTATTTTTTATTATATAATCTATTTGTTCTTTACATGTAATAATGCTTTTATTTTTTTTATATTCATCAATATTTTCTCCTATACAAATTATAGGAATTAAATTTAATTTTTTAGTAATTATTATTTTATTTAAAATAATTTCATTATTTTCTTTATGATATTTTTTTCTTTCTGAATGTCCTATAATTATATATTTTATTTTTATATCTTTAATCATTTCAGCTGATATTTCTCCAGTAAATGATCCTGATAAATTAATATCTATATTTTGAGATACTAAATTTATATTACTTTTTTTAATTAATTTTTTTGCGTAATATAAATATAAAATAGGTGGAGCTAAAAAAATATTATTTTTATGTAAATAAGCATATTTTTTTAGTTTTTTTATGTATTTTTTAATGTAATTTAAATTACCGTTTAGTTTTAAATTTGCTATAATAATTTTTTTTTTCATATTTTAGTTTTTTTTAAATATTTAAATATTTTACATTTATATTATAACAAATAATTTTTATATTTTATAAATATGTTATTATTATTATTTAATATTAAAAATTATATATTATAATATATGTTTCAACATAATTCAGCTTTTTTAAAACAAATAAATAAATTTTTAAATATTCAAAAAAATGGTATTTATATAGATTGTACTTTAGGATGTGGTAATTATTCTATAGAAATTTTAAAATTTTTATCTGAAAAGGGGAGATTATTTTCTTTTGATATAGATCCAAAATCTGTATTAATAAATTATAAAAAAATTAAAGATAATCGTATTACTATTATTAATAGTAATTTTTCTTTTATAGAAAAATATATAAATGATTTTAATTTATCTAATAAAATTAATGGTGTAATATTTGATTTAGGTTTATCTTCTTATCAGTTAGATGATTTTGAAAGAGGTTTTTCTTTTTTAAATAATGGTCCTTTAGATATGCGTATGAATCAAAATGAAGGTATATCAGCTGAATATTGACTTAAATATGCTGGTATAAAAGATATGTTTAGTGTGTTTAGGAAATATGGTGAGGAAAGATATGCTAAAAAAATAGCTAAAAAAATAATTTTTTATAGAAAAAATAATATATTAAAATATACTTTTGATTTAGTTAAAATAATTAGATCTGTAGTAAAAAAAAATTGTATTAAATCTTTTGCTAGAATTTTTCAATCTATTAGGATTTTTATTAATGATGAATTAAATTCTTTAATTAATGGTTTAAATGCTGCTTATAATATTTTATCTTCTAAAGGTAGATTAGTTGTAGTTACATTTCATTCTTTAGAGGATAGAATAGTTAAAAATTTTATTAAAAAAAAATCTGATATTATGTTTTCTTTATTACCTGATTTGCCTTTAACAAATAATCAAATAAATAAAAAATATTTTTGTAAAATGAAAAATTTAGGTAGATATAAACCTTCAAAAGAAGATATTAATTTAAATAATAGAATTAGAAGTGCTATACTTAGAGTTGCAGAAAAAATATAAATTTATATAATTTTTTATTAAAATAATGAAAAATTTTTTAAAAAAAAAAAAATTAAATACATTATTGTGTAAATATTTTAATTTTAAAAATTTACCTAACATTTATTTATCTGGTATTTGTAGTGATAGTCGTTTAATAGATAAAAATAATTTATTTATAGCAATTAAAGGTTATATAAATAATGGTAAAAATTTTATTTTAGAAGCTGTTTCTAAAGGTGCTATAGCTGTATTAACTTATTCTAATTTAAAAAAATCTTATTATTTATTTAATTTAAAATATAAAATTTATATTTTTTATTTAAAAAATTTAAATATTTTATTACCTAATATAGTTTCTAAATTTTATAATTATCCTGGTAAAAAATTAATTTCCGTAGGAGTAACAGGTACTAATGGTAAAACAACTGTAGTAAATATTTGTGGTCAATGAGTAAATTTATTGGGTTATAGAAGTGGTATATTAAGTACTATAGGTAATGGTTTATATAATAATTTATTTCCTTCTTTAAATACTACTGAATCATGTATAGAAATTCAGAATAATCTTAATAATTTTTGTAGAAATAAATGTGATTTTGTTTTTATTGAAGTATCTTCTCATTCATTAATACAGAATAGAGTTAAATCAGTTTTTTTTTCTTCTGCTGTTTTTACTAATTTGTCTTTAGATCATTTAGATTATCATATTAATATGAAATATTATGAATTAGCTAAGTGAAAATTATTTTCTGAATATGGAATTAAAAATTTAATTATTAATATAGATGATAAAATAGGTTTTAAATGATTTAATAAATTATTAAATAATTATAATGTAATACCTTTTACTTGTAATTATAATTACATTAAATTATTAAAAAATAGATGATTTTTTTTAAAAAAAATTGAATATTTTGGTTTTTTAAAAAAAATTCATTTTATATCTTCATGAGGTAATGATATAATAAAGATATTTTTAATAGGTAATTTTAATATTAAAAATTTTTTACTTAGTTTTATATCTTTATTATCTTTAGGAATTAATTTAAAAGATTTAATTTATAGTAGTAAATATTTAATTCTTCCTAAAGGTCGTATGGAATTTTTTAGAAATAAAAATAAACCATTAATTATTATTGATTATGCTCATACACCGATAGCATTAAAAAATATTTTATTAGAATCCAGAAAATATTGTAAGAATAAATTATGATGTATTTTTGGATGTACTGGTAATAGAGATAAAAGTAAAAGATCTATAATGGGTAAAATAGCTAAAAAATATTCTGATGTAATAATTATTACTAATGATGATCTTTATTTTGAAGATGAAATATCTATTTTAAATGATATTAAATTAGGTATAAATAATTTTAATAATGTTTATATAATTTTAAATCGAGTTCTAGCTATTAATTTTGCTATTAAAAATTCATCTGATGAAGATGTTATATTAATAGCTGGAAAAGGTCATGAAAATTTTCAATTTATTAGAGGTAAAAAAATAAAATATTCAGATAGATCTTTAGTTTCAAAATTATTAGGAATATAATTTATGTTTTTATTAAGTTTATTTAAAATATCTAAAATTACTAATGCGATTTTAATTGGTAAAAATTTATTTATTAATAGTATTTCTGTAGATACTCGTGTAAATAACATAGAGAATTCTTTATTTATTATTATTAAAGGTAAAAGTAATATAGATTTTATTTGTTCAGAAGCCATTAAAAAAGGTGCTTTAGCGATACTTTCTGATTTTTTTTTTTCTATTCATATACCTTTATTAATTGTAAAAAATTCTAAATTAGCTTTAGAAAATTTAGTAATTTGATTAAGAAAAAAAGTAAATACAAAATTTTTATGTTTAACAGGATCAACAGGAAAAACTTCAGTAAAAGAAATTACAGCTAATATTTTATCTCAAACAGGTAGTACTTTATTTAATTATTCAAATTTAAATAATGAATTAGGTGTTTGTTTTACATTATTAAAATTATATAAATATATTTATAAATATGCTGTTTTAGAATTTGGAGCAAATAATGTAAATGATATTAATTATTTATCTAATTTAGTTAAACCTGATGTAGCTTGTATAACAAATATATGTGTTTCTCATTTAAGTGGTTTTAAAAATTTTTTAAATATTATTAAAAGTAAAGGTAAAATTTTTAAGTATTTATCTACTAATGGAATAGTAGTGTTAAATTATAATTATTACTTAAATAATTTTTGAAATAAATATATTTTTAATAAAAAAAAAATATTTATTTTATTTAATGGTTCAATTAAAAGAAGAAATTGTATTTCTGTATATGATATTAAAATAACTATATGAGGAAGTTATTTTACTTTAGTAAGTATTTATGGAAATATTAATATATTTATAAAATTATTAGGTATTCATAATATTTGAAATTCTTTATTAGCATCTTCTCTATCTATTTCTGTAAATACATCTCTTAAAGATATTAAAATTGGTTTAGAAAGTTGTAAACCAATTAAAGGAAGATTATATCCTATATTTTTAAATAAAAATAAATTAATTTTAGATGATACTTATAATTCCAATCCTAGATCTTTATATTATAGTGTTTTATTTTTACAGAAATGTATTGGATATAAAATTTTAGTTATTGGAGATATGGAAGAATTAAGTTATATGTCTATTTATTATCATATTGAAATTGGTAAATTAATAAAAAATTTTTTTAATATTGATAAAATTTTTAGTATTGGTAAATATAGTTTTTATATTAGTAAATATAGTTTTATAGGAGAACATTTTGAAAATTTTGATAAATTAATTATACGTATTAAATATATGTTAAAAATTTATGATCAAATTACTATTTTAATTAAAGGATCTCGTGTTGCTAATATGCAAAAAATAATAAATTTTTTATAGGTAATAATATTATTATTATGTTTTTATTTAATTTTTTTTTAATAAAAGTTATATTATCTTTGTTTTTTTCTTTTATAGTTTCTTTTTTATTAATTAAATATTTTTTGTTTTTTTGTAATAAATATAGAATTTATGGAGTTGTACGTAAAAATTTTATTAGTAAAAAAAATATTAGAATTCCTATTATGGGTGGAATAATAATTTTAATAAATTTTTTATTTTTTTCTTTTATATTTATAAATTTATTTGATTTAAATATATTAATGTTAATTTTATTTTTTATCTTTAATTTTTTTATTGGTTTTTTAGATGATTTATTAAAAATATATTTTCAAAATAATGATGGTTTATCTATATTACAAAAATTTTTTTTACAAAATTTATTTATTTTTTTATATATATTTTTTTTGTTTTTTAAAAATAATTATATTAATTATGAAAAAATATCTTTTCTAAATATTTATTTAGAAAGTTATTTTTATTGTATTATATGGTATTTTTTATTAATTATTGGTATTAATTCAATAAATTTTACTGATGGATTAGATGGTTTAGTAACTTTACCTTTATTATTAGTATTTTTATTTTTATTTATAATTTCTTTATTTAGTTCTAATGTTTATTTAACATCTATTTTAAATATTCCGTATATATATTATGCTAAAGATTTATGTATTATTAGTAGTATTATGTTTGGATCATGTTTAGCTTTTTTTTCTTTTAATTTTTATCCTGCAAAAATTTTTTTAGGTGATACAGGTTCTTTATCTATAGGTTCTTTATTAAGTGCTATGTTTATACTTTTACATAAAGAATTTTATTTTTTTGTAATAGGTTTTTTATTTATTATAGAATTTTTTTCTGTTTTATTACAAGTTTTTTGTTTTAGATTTTTTAAAAAACGTATTTTTTTAATGGCTCCTATACATCATCATTATGAATTAAATAATTGTTCAGAAATTAAAATAGTTTCTAGTTTTTGAATTATTTCTTTTTTTTCTTTTTTTATATCTATTATGTTATTTTTTAGGGTTATTTAGATGTTATATTATTATAATAAAAATATTATTATATTAGGTGCTGGTATTACTGGTATTTCATGTTTAAAATTTTTTATTTCATTAGGTATTTATCCTAAAATAATGGATATGAATTTTATAGATACTAATTTAATACCTAAAGGTATAAATTTTAATTTTGGATATTTTAATGGTCAATGAATTTTAGAATCTGATTTAATTGTTATTAGTCCTGGTATACCTACTAATAATTATTGAATTAAAAGAGCTAAAAAAAAAGGTATTAAAATTATTAACGATATAGAAATATTTTGTAAATATATAAAATCTTCTATTATAGCTGTTACTGGTACTAATGGAAAAAGTACTGTAGTATCTATACTATATAAAATTTGTAAATTAAGTGGTATTAAAGTTTCTTTAGGTGGAAATATAGGTATTCCAGTATTAGATTTATTAAAATATAATAGTGATATATATATTTTAGAACTTTCTAGTTTTCAATTAGAGTATGTTTTTTCTTTAAAATCTTTATGTTCTACTATTTTGAATATTAGTTTTGATCATTTAGATAGATATAAAAATAGAATATATGATTATATATTTAGTAAATGAAATATTTTTAGTAATTGTAAATATTGTATTATTAATGTAGATAATTTTTTATCTATTCCTCATAATTATTATGAGAAGAAAATTATTACTTTTGGTTTTAGTAGAGCTAATTATAATATTCAATTATATAAAAATAATATTTTTTTAAGTAAAAATAATTATAGAATTATTAATGTTAAAAATATTTTTTTAATGGGATGATTTAATTATTTAAATTTATTAGTAGTAATTTCTATTTCAGATATATTAAAAATTTCTAGAAAAATAACTTTGAATATTATTTCTAATTTTAAAGGTTTACCTCATAGATTTTGTATAGTTAAAAAAAAAAATGGAGTTTTATGAATTAATGATTCTAAATCTACTAATATTGATAGTACTATATCAGCTTTAAAAAGTCTTTCTTATATTTATGGAAAAATTTGACTTTTATTAGGTGGAGATGGTAAATTAGCAGATTTTAATTCTTTTTTAAAACCTTATTTATTATTATATAGAAATTTACGTATATGTTGTTTTGGTAAAAGTAAAAATATTTTATATAATCTATTACCTCAAATTTCTATTAAATTTAATACTTTAAATGAAGTTATATTATATATTATTAACTATGTTAAATTTGGTGATGTGGTATTATTTTCCCCTGCATGTTCTAGTTTAGATCAGTATTTAAGTTATAAAGATAGAGGGGAAAAATTTGAGTATTTAATTAAAAATATAATTAATTAATAAAGGTAATTTAAATGAAATTAAAACGTTTAATGGTAATTACAGGAGGTACTGGAGGTCATATTTTTCCAGGTTTAGTTGTTTCAGATTTTCTTAGAAAAAAAGGTTGTTTAATTAAATGAATAGGTAGTTATTCTAGATTAGAATATATTTTATTTTCCAAGTATAATTTTGATATTGATTTTATAGATATACCTAAAATATCTAAAATTAATTTTATTTTTAATATATTTAAATTTTTTAGAAGTATTTATATTATTATTAATAAAATTAAAAAGTGAAAACCAGATTTAGTTTTAGGTTTTGGAGGTTATATATCTTTTTATGGTATATTATCTGCTTGATTATGTGGTGTACCTACTATGATACATGAACAGAATACTGTTGTAGGTTTATCTAATAAATATTTATATTATATATCTAGTATAGTAGTACAAGCTTTTCCAAATACTTTTAATTCTAAGGTTACTACAGTAGGAAATCCTATAAGAAATGAAATATTATTAATACCTAAACCTAAAAAAAGATTATTGAAACGTAAAGGTAATATTAATATATTAATTTTAGGTGGTAGTCAAGGTTCATGTATTATAAATAATATTATGTTTGATTTAATAAATATTTTAAGAAATGGTTTTACTATTTTACATCAAGTAGGTTATTTAAATTATAATAGTTATATTAATAGTTATAGATATAAAAAATACGATAATTATCGTGTAGTAGATTTTATAAATAATATGGAGAAAGTATATTATTGATGTGATCTAGTTATTTCTAGATCTGGAGCTTTAACTGTAAGTGAAATTAGTTCTGTAGGTATAGCATCTATTTTAATACCTTATGTTCATAAAGATAAACAACAATATTGAAATGCTAAATTTTTAGAAGATATAGGTGCATCTGTTATTATAGATGAAAATAATTTAAATATTAATAATTTGAGTGAAATTATTTTAAGTTTAGATAGAAAAAAATTATTTTATATGGCTAATATTGCTTATGTAAATAGAATAAAATATTCTAACGAAAAATTTGTTAATGAAATTTATAATCTTTAATTTTTATATTATGTAATATGAATAATAACTTTGAGTTAAGTGATTTTTTTTTAAATATTAATAAAAGTAATTTTGTAATACATTTTATTGGTATTGGTGGAAATGGAATGTCAGGTATTGCTGAATTTTTGTTTTTATCTGGTTATAAAATTAGTGGATCTGATATTAAATTAAATAATAAAACAAAATATTTATCTTCTTTAGGAATTAAAATATATAATTATCATTCTAAAAAAAATATATTAAGTGTTAATTTAGTTGTTTATTCTTCAGCTATTAGTGTATATAATTCTGAAATTATTGGTGCTTATTTTTATAATATACCAGTAATCAAAAGAATTGAAATATTAAATGAATTGGTTAAATTTTATTATCCTATTACTATTATAGGTACTCATGGTAAAAGTACTACTACATCTTTAGTTTTTGATATATTATTTTCACACAATATAAAAGTTAATTGTATAAATGGGGATATAATAAAATCTATAAATTCAAATATATATTTAAGTAATAGTAAATATTTTTTATTAGAAATAGATGAAAGTGATCAAATTTTTTTAAATTTTCGTCCTTCTATAGTTTTATTAACAAATATTGATATTGATCATTTAAATAATTATAATAATAAATTTGATAATTTAATTTATTCTTTTATAACTTATTTAAAGTATGTTCCTTTTTATGGTTTAATAATTGCTTGTATTGATAATCCTATAGTAAAAAAAATATTAAATAATAATATATTTCAATGTAAAATTATTACATATGGATTTAATTATTATGCAAATTATAGAATAGATAATTTTATTCAAAAAGAAAATAATAGTTTTTTTAATTTATTTATAAATAATAAAATTAAAGTAGATTTTAATTTAAATATGTTTGGTAAACATAATGTTTTAAATACAGTAGCTTCAATAAGTTTATTAGATAATTTAACAAAAATTGATTATTCTATTTTAAAAAATAAAGTTAGTAATTTTAAAGGAATATATCGTAGGTCAGAATATCTTGGGAATTTTTTTTTAAGTTATAAAAATATTTTTTTAAAAAATATATTAGTATTTTTTGATTATGGGCATCATCCTACAGAAATAAATTTAAATTTAAATGCTATTAAAAATAGTTTTTTAAATAGAAGATTAATAATGATTTTTCAACCTCATAGATATACTAGAACTATGAGTTTATTAAATAAATTTGTTTTAGTTTTATCTAAATTAGATATTTTATTATTATTAGATATTTATTCTGCTGGTGAAAATAATATTTCAAATATTAGTAGTTTTAATATTATTTCAAATATATACGATAAATATGGTTATGTAAATTTTTTATATATAAAAAATAGAAAAAAAATTTTTTTTTATTTAATTAATATTTTGAAAGATAATGATATTATTATATTTCAAGGTGCAGGAGAAACAGATATTTTATTATCAAATTTTTATTTAAAATATTTAAAAAAAAAATTTTATGAAAATTAAAAATGTAGCAGTATTTTTAGGTGGAAATTCTACAGAAAGAAATATTTCTATACAATCTGGTTATAGTATAGTAAAATCTTTATTAGAAATGAATTTTGTTGTTTATCCTATAGATATGAAGTATTTTTGTTTAGATTTATTTAAAAAAAAATCTTTTGATAAAGTTTTTATATCCTTGCATGGTAAAAATGGTGAAGATGGTACTATACAGGGTTTTTTAGATGTTTTAAATATTCCTTATACTGGTAGTAATGTGTTTGCTTCTTCTATTTCTATGAATAAATTTTTAACTAAATTATTAGTATGTAATTTAAATATTAATATTATACCTGATATTTATATTAATAAATATAATTTTAAAAAATATTGTTTATCAAATTCAGTTAATGATTTTTATTATAAAGAAATATTTAATATTTTAGGTTCACCTATATTAATAAAACCAAATAATTTAGGATCAAGTATTGGAATTAAAATTATAGATAATATTAAAGATTTAAAATTGTATTTATATGATTGTTATACAAAATATGGTGATTTATTAATAGAAAAATATATATTAGGTACAGAATATACAGTTGGTATATTAAATGGTGAGGTTTTACCTATTATAAAAATTAAACCTAAAAATATTTTTTATGATTATGAATCTAAATATTTGTATAAAAGTGAATATTTTTATCCAAATGGATTGAAATCTAATATAGAAAATATTTTAATTCAAAATTCTTTGAATATATGGAATTTATTGAAATGTAAAGGATGTATTAGAATAGATTTTTTAGTAGATAAATATAATAATATTTGATTTTTAGAAATTAATACAATACCTGGTATGACTAAATTAAGTTTAATACCTTTTGCAGCTAATATTATTGGAATAAATTTTAATAATTTAGTAAAAAAAATTCTTTATGCATAAATTATTTAAAATTTTATATTATTTAATAACATGTTTAAATATATTAATAAAAAATTATTTATTAGTTTAGAAATAGGATCGTATAATTTAAAATCTTTAATAAGTGAAATATTACCAAATAATAAATTATCTATTTTAGGTATTGGAATTACTAAAACTAAAGGAATGGAAAATGGAAAGATATATAATATTAATTTATTTATTGAATGTATTAAAAATACAATAAATAAAATTGAAATTATGTCAAAAATTAAAATAGATTCTTTGTTTTTAGTTATTTCTGGAAATTATGTTAATTGTATTTATGAGTATGGAATGATTTTATTGAAAGGCAAAGAAGTTACTAAAAATGATATTAATAAAGTTATTAAAGTAGCTAAATCTGTTAAATTATCAAATGATTATACTATATTACATGTAGTTCCTTTAGAATATACTATAGATACTAATAAGGGTATTAGAAATCCTTTAGGTTTATCTGGTTTAAGAATGAAAGTTAAAGTTTTATTAATTATTTGTAATAATAGTTTGATAAATAGTTTTATAAAAATTTTTTTTCATTTGAATATTAAAATAAAAAAGATTATATTTTCAGGTTTAGTATCTAACTATAGTTTATTTACAAAAGAAGAAAGAGAATCTGATGTATATATAGTAGATATAGGTTCAAGTATAACTACAATTAATTTTTATCATTTAAATTCTTTATTTTATTTTAAAATTTTTCCTTATGGAGGTAATTTAGTTACTAATGATATTTCATATATTTTAAATTTATCTAAGTTAAAATCAGAATTTATTAAAATTAATTATAGTAGTTTAGATATTTCTTTATTTAATAAAAATAAAGATATTAAAATATTTAATTTTATTTCTAAAAAATATTTTTATGAAGGTACTTTGGAGAAAACATTATTTAATATTATTAAATATAGATATATGGAAATTTTATATTTAATAAATAGAAAAATATTAAAATTAAGAAATAAATTATCTTTTAATTATAAACATAGTAATTTTTGTAATATAATTTTAAGTGGTGGTTTTTCTCAAATACCTGGTTTATTAAAATACGCTAAAAAAATTTTTAATTTTAATGTTCGTATAGGTATACCTAAGAAAAATATAAATAATATTTCTTTTTTATTAAAAGATAAAAATATATTTATTTCTTCTTTTACTAATATTATTAGTTCTTTACTTTATATTAAAAATATTTATTTAGATAAAAATGTAGATAATTTTTTATTTCCTAAAAAAATATTTTTTTTAACAAAGATTTGAAATTTTTTTTTCAATAAATATAAATAAATTATTTTTATTTTAAGATATGAGGTTTAATAATGTTTGAATCAATTAAAATAAATAATATTATTATAAAAGTTATAGGAATAGGAGGAGGTGGTGGAAATGCAGTAAATTATATGTTTAATGAATGTATTGATGGTATAGATTTTTATGCTATTAATACTGATACTCAAGATTTGTCTAAAATATCTGTAAAAAAAAAAGTTCAAATAGGTAAAAATATTACTAGAGGTTTAGGTGCTGGTGCTAATCCTGATATAGGAAGAGATTCAGCAGAAGAGGATAAAAATATTTTAAAATCTATTTTGAGTGGTACGGATATGTTGTTTATTACTTCAGGTATGGGTGGTGGTACTGGAACAGGTGCTTCTCCTGTTATAGCTCGTATTGCTAAGGAACTTAAAATTCTTACTATAGCTGTAGTTACTAGACCTTTTACTTTTGAAGGTGAAAAACGTATGTCTTATGCAGATGATGGTATTTGTGAATTGTCTAAATTTGTTGATTCTTTAGTTATTATTTCTAATGATAAATTATTAAAAATTTTTAATAAAAATGTTTCTTTGTTAGAGGCATTTAATTCTGTTAATGATATATTAAAAAATACTGTTCAAGGAATATCAGAATTAATAACTAAACCTAGTTTAATAAATGTAGATTTTGCTGATATATGTACTGTTATGTCTAAAATGGGTTGTTCTATAATTGGAACAGGTTTTTCTTTTGGTAAAGATAGAGCTTTAAAAGCTATTGAATTAGCTATTTCTAGTCCTTTACTTGAAGATGTTGATTTATCTACTGTTAAAGGTATTTTGGTAAATATAAATTCTGGATTAGATTTAAAATTAGAAGAATTTGAAATTATTGGTAATTCTATTCGTTCTTTTTCTTCTGATAATACAACTATTGTTGTTGGAACTTCTTTAGATTCTAAAATGGATGGTAAATTACGTGTAACTCTTATTGTTACAGGAGTTTGTTTTAATAAAAATTTTAAAATTTCTGTAAATAAAAGTAAAAAAAAAATATTAGATAAAAAAAGTAATATTTTTTTAAAAAAAAGTAAAAAAAATGATTTTTTTTCAGATAATAAAGATATTGATTTAAATGATTTTAATATACCTACTTATATACGTAAAAAAAACTAATTTTTATTTAGATTAGGATTTATTTTGATATAAAAATTTTTTATTTTTTTTTTTATTTTTTTTAATATTTTATGTTTTTTTTTTATTAAATAAATTTTTCAAATTAAACTTGATACTTCAATAATTATGTTGTTATTGATAATATTTATAATAGAATATTCTTTTGATAATTTATTAGATAGTTTTTTACGTATTATTTTTTTTGTATAATTAATTAATTTAATTTTATTTATTAATTTTTTTAAAACAGTATTTTTTGTTTTTTTTATTATTTCTAATATTGATAAAGTTTTTTTTTATTTTTCATTAGTGTTTTTTAATATAAAATATACTATAATTATAATAGTGATTATATATTATTTTATGTTAATTATAAATAATTTTTAGTTAATATGTTTATTAAGTTATTTTCTTATTTATTTGGTGGAAAAAATCAAAAAAAAATTTTTGATTTTAAAAAAATTGTTTTTAAAATTAATTCTTTGGAAAAAAAATATATAGACTATACAGATAGTCAATTAAAAAATAATACTTTTATATTTAAAGAATTTTTATTATCTGGTAAAAATATTAATTTAATTATTTCTGATGTATATGCTAATATACGTGAAGCTATTAAAAGAGTTTATGGTATTAGGTTATTTAATGTTCAATTATTAGGAGCATTAATATTAAATAGTAGATGTATAGCAGAAATGAAAACTGGTGAAGGTAAAACTATTACTGCTACTTTACCAGCTTATTTGAATTCTTTATTAGATAAAGGTGTACATATAGTTACTGTAAATGACTATTTAGCTAAAAGAGATTTTAATTATAGTTATAAATTATTTAATTTTTTAGGTATTAGAGTTGGTTTAAATTTATCTAATATGTCTTTGTGAGAAAAAAAAAAAGCATATTTAGCTGATATTACTTATTCAACTAATAATGAATATGGTTTTGATTATTTACGTGATAATATGGTTTTTTCTATTGAAGATAAAGTTCAAAGAAAAAATTTATATTATGCTATTTTAGATGAAGTTGATTCTATACTTATAGATGAAGCTAGAACTCCACTAGTAATTTCTGGTTCTACTGAAGAAAGTTCAAATTTATATTTTAAAATTAATAAAATTATTCCTTCTTTAATTAAAGAAACAAAAAATAATTTAAAGAATAATAAAGGTGATTTTATAGTAGATGAAAAATTTAAACATGTATTTTTAACTGAAAATGGAATTAAAAAAGTTGAATATTTATTATTTAAAAATAATATTTTAAATAAAAATGATAAACTTTATACTCCTATTAATATTAAATTTATGCATTGTGTTATTACTTCTTTAAAAGCTTACTATTTATATAGTAAAAATGTAGATTATTTAATTGAAAATAATAATATTCTAATTATAGATGAACATACTGGTAGAATTACTAAAGATAGAAGATGATCTGATGGTTTACATCAGGCTATAGAAGCTAAAGAAAATGTAGAAATTAAAAATGAAACAAATATTTTGTCTTCTATTACTTTTCAAAATTATTTTCGTTTATATGAAAAATTATCAGGTATGACTGGAACTGCAGTAACTGAATCTTCAGAGTTTAGTTATATTTATAATTTAGATACTATAGTTGTACCAACTAATAAAACTATGATTCGTGAAGATTATTCTGATTTAGTTTTTATGACGGAAAAAGAGAAAATAAATGCTATTATTAAAGATATAATATTTAGAAAAAAGAGAAACCAACCTGTTTTGGTTGGTACTATTTCAATAGAAAAATCTGAAGTTATATCTTCTATTTTATATAATTTAGGTATTGAATTTAATGTTTTAAATGCTAAATTTCATAGTTTAGAAGCTGATATTATTTCTCAAGCTGGTAAACCAGGTTCTATTACTATAGCTACTAATATGGCTGGAAGAGGTACAGATATTATATTAGGAGGTAATTTATTAAGAGAAATATCTGGTCTTAAAAATGAAAATAAAATTAATTTTTTAAAATCGAAATGAAAAAAAAATCATGATTTAGTAGTAAATTTAGGTGGTTTACATGTTATAGGTACTGAAAGACATGAATCACGTAGAATAGATAATCAATTGAGAGGAAGATCAGGTAGACAAGGTGATCCTGGGTCTTCAAGATTTTATGTATCTATGGAAGATAATTTAATGCGTTTATTTTCTTCTGAAAATATAATTTTTTTTATGCGTAAATTAGGTGTTGAATATGGTGATTCTATAGAACATTATTGGATTACTAAATCTATAGAAAAAGCTCAAAAAAAAATTGAAAATAGAAATTTTGATTTTAGAAAACAGTTATTAGAATTTGATGATATTTATAATGATCAAAGAAAAATTATTTTTTATAAAAGAAATAATTTTTTATATTCTAAAAATATTAGTTTAATATTTAAAGATATTATTATTAATAAAGTAATTATAGATTTAGTAAACAATTTTTATAGAGATAAAAATTTATTTTTGAAATATTGTAATGATTTAAATATTAATATTAATATTTCAAATATTTCTAAATTAGAAATATTAGATTTTAAAAAACAATTATTAAATTGAATTTTTTTATTATATAATAAAAGAGAAAATTATTTTAGTTTAGATGTTTTAAATAATAAAATTAAAGAAATTTTATTAATTACTTTAGATTTATTTTGAAGAGAATATTTATATGCTGTTGATAATTTAAGAGAAGGTATATATCTACGTAGTTATGCTCAAAAAGATCCTAAACAGGAATATAAGATAGAATCATATAAAATGTTTTCTAATATGTTAAACGATTTTTATTATGAAGTAGTAAAAATTATTATTAATTTACCTTTAAATTAAAATAATATTTATATTATTTGATGTATAATTTTATTTATTTTTATTGATATATTTTGTATATTTTTATAAAAATCTTTTTTAGAATTATAATTAGATTTATCTGAAATTATTTTAATACATATAAATGGTTTTTTAAAGAAATAACATGTTTGTGCTATTGCAGTTGATTCCATATCTACAGATAAATAATTTGGAAATTTTTTTATTAATTTTTTATATTTATTTATAAATTTATCTCCTGATAATATTTTTCCTACATGAATGTTATTTATATTTATTTTTTTTTTAATTTTTTTAATTATATTTTTATTACATTTAAATGTTTTAGGAGTATTAGGAATCTGTCCAATTTTATATCCAAATTCAGTTATATCTACATCATAGTATTTGGTTTTTTTTACTAAAATTATATTTTTAGTATTTATTGTTTTTTTTAATGATCCACTAGTACCAATATTTATTATGTATTTTATTTTAAAATTTTGTATTAGTAAAGTAGTTGATATAGCAGCAAAAACTTTACCTATACCTGATTCTATTAAAACAATTTTTTTTTTTTTAATATATCCTAATATTATTTTTTTTTTATTTATAAATTTATATTTTTTGTTTTTTATTTTTTTTTTTAAATTTTTGCTTTCTTGTTTAAGAGCTATTATGATACCTATCATATTTTTATAATTTTATGTATTTATTTAATGTTGTTTTAAAATATTTAAATATTATTTAAAAAAAAATTTTTTAGAATAAATTTTTACATATAATATATATATATTATATAGTTTATTTTTATTTAAATATAAATAAATTTATCTTGTATAAAATATATATATATATATATATATATATATAATATATTGATAAATTTATTTTTAAAAAATTTATTTTAATAAATTTTGTAAATATTTTAATTATATAACATAATATATATTATTTATATTTTTATTTTGTAATATTTTATTTTTTATTTTTTAAATAAGTTAAATTATTTTATTTTTATTAATTTATGTATAAAATATATATATGAGTTTTTTATTTTTTGATATATTTATTGTTATAAAAATAAAAATTTTATATTTAAATTTAAAATTTTAAAATATATAGTAATTTATTATATGTAGTAGTAAATTATTTTTTATAATTAAATATTAATATATTTAATTTTTTTAGTTAGTTTTAAATTTATGAAAGAAAATAATGTTTTGTCTTTAAAATGAAGACCTAAATTTTTTAATGATTTTATAGGTCATAAAATTATAGTTAAAATATTAACTAATAGTTTGAAATTTAAAAATATTTATAATTCATATTTATTTTATGGATCTAGAGGAGTAGGTAAAACAAGTTTAGCTCGTTTATTTTCTAAAAGTTTAAATTGTGTTATAGGAATTACAGATTTTCCTTGTAATAAATGTAATAATTGTATTTCTATAAATTTAGGTAGATCTGTTGATGTAATAGAAATAGATGCTGCTTCTCGTACTAAAATAGATGAAACCAGAGAATTTTTAGATAAAATATATTATTTACCTATTTACATGAGATATAAAGTATATATAATTGATGAAGTACATATGTTATCTCGTTATAGTTTTAATGCTTTATTAAAAACTTTAGAAGAACCTCCAGAATATGTAAAATTTATTTTAGCTACTACTGAATTAAATAAAATTCCTGATACTATTTTATCTAGGTGTATGAATTTTCATTTAAAACCTATTAAAAATAAAGATATTAAAAATCGTTTAAAATTTATTTTAAAAAAAGAAAATATTTTTTATGAATCAGGTGTTTTAAATTTAATATCTGATAATAGTGATGGTAGTATGCGTGATTCTTTGGTTTTAATAGATCAATTATTAATGTTAAATGGTAATAAAAAAATTTTGTTTAAAGATGTGAATATTATTTTAGATAAAGTAGATGATAAATGAATATTATTATTATTAAAATTTTTATTTATTAAAAATAAAATTAAATTATTAAAAGTTTTAGATATTTTTTTTATCAAAAATTTTAATTATATTAATTTATTTAATAGTATAATAAATATATTATATAATTTATTTTTATTAGGTTTTTTAAATTTTAATATTAATAGTAAAAAATTAAATATTTCTAAATCTTTATTTAAAATTTTATATAAAATATATTATTTAACTTCTATAAAAGATATAATTTATTATCTTAATTTTTTTTTAAAAAATAGAAATAATATTATACTTTCTTTTGATAAAAAAATATTTTTTGAGTTTATTATTTTACATATTTTTTATATAAAAAATATGTAAAATAAGTATTTTTTATTATAATGTTTAAATATATACGTAAATAAATATATTAATTTATAAATTTATAAGGTTAAAAAATAATGAAAAAAAAAAATTATTATTTTAAATCAGAAGTAAAACAATTACTTGATTTAATGATTAATTCTTTGTATTCAAATAAGGAGATATTTTTAAGAGAATTAATATCTAATTCTTCAGATGCTATAGATAAATTAAAATTTTATTATCTTACATCTAATATTGATAATTATGTTGATAATAATTATTATATTAGAATTTCTGTTAATAAAAATATTTTAAAAATAAGTGATAATGGTATAGGAATGACAGAACAAGAAGTGATAGAAAATTTAGGTACTATAGCTAAATCTGGTACTAAAGAATTTTTGAAAAATATATCAGTTAAAAATAAAGAATTTATTAGTAATAATATTATAGGTCAATTTGGAGTTGGTTTTTATTCGTCATTTATGGTTAGTGATAAAGTTAAAGTACATACTAGATCAGTAAAAGAATTTAATACTTCTAAATCTATAGTATGAGTTTCTAAAGGTAAAGGTGAATATACAATTGATTATAAATATAAAGATATTATAGGTACCGATATTTATTTATATATTAAATCTTCTTGTAAAGAATTTTTAAATGAAAATACTATAAAAAATATAGTTAAAAAATATTCTAATCATGTTAATGTTTCTATAGAAAGTAAAATTTTTGATAATAAAAAAAAAGATTTTGTATGATTTAAGATTAATCAATCAGAGGCTTTATGATTAAAAAACAAGTTTAATATTTCTAATAAAGAATATAAAAATTTTTATTTTTCTTTAACTAATAATTTAGGTAATCCTTTAATATGATCACATAATAAAGTTGAAGGTAAAAATGAGTATATTAGTATATTATATATACCTGATACTTCTCCTTGAAATATATGAAATAGAGATGAATATAAAAATGGTATTAAATTATATATTAACAGAATTTTTGTTATGGATGGAATTAAAAAATTGGTACCTTTTTATTTAAGATTTGTGCAAGGTGTAGTAGATACTAATATTTTATCTTTAAATGTTTCTAGAGAAATATTACAAGATACTGAAGTAATAAATAAAATACGTTTATCTTTGACAAATAGAATTTTAAAAATTTTAGAAAATCTATCTTTAGATAAAAATAAATATATTATTTTTTGGAAAAATTTTGGAAATATTTTAAAAGAAGGTTTAGCTGAGGATAAAGATAATATATATAAAATATCATTATTATTAAGATTTAATAGTACTTATTCTAAAGATAGTGAAAATTATGTTTCTTTACAAGATTATGTTGATCGTATGAAAATAGGTCAAAATAAAATATTTTATATTATAACAGATAATTATTTATCTTCATTTAATAGTCCTCATTTAGAATATTATCGTAGTAATAAAATAGAAGTATTATTAATGTTTGATAGAATTGATGAATGAATGATGACTTATTTAATGGATTTTAAAGGAATTAAATTTCAATCTATTAGTAAAAAATTTTCTAATGATAATATTATCACTTTAAATAAAAAAGATAATATTTTAGATTTAACTAAAGATAAATATTCTAATTTAATATATCGTATTAAAAATATTTTAAAGGATAAAATTAAAGATGTAGTTATTACAGATAAATTACATAATTTTCCTGTTGTAGTATCTACAGATGATACTGAAATGAGTACACAAATGTTAAAATTGTTAACTTTTTCGGGTAAAAAATTTCCTAAAATTAAATATTTATTTGAAATAAATGTTAATCATTTGTTAATTAAATATATAAATAATATTCAAGATGAAGTTATTTTTTCTAAATGAGTAAAATTTTTATATTTTCAAGCTTTATTAATTGAAAGAAATAATTTAGATAATTCTGTTGAATTTATAAATTTAATAAATAATATTTTATTAAATATGATAATTAAAAATAATATTTAATTTTTAATATTAGGAATTTATTTATGAATATAATTTTGTTTGGTCCTCCTGGTTCAGGAAAAGGTACTCAATCTAAGTTTATAGTAGATTACTATAATTTAAAATTAATTTCTTTAGGTTATATTTTAAGAAAATATTCTTTAAAAAATATTAAAATTAAAAAATTACTTTCTTCTGGAAATTTAGTTCCTAATTATATTACTACTAATATTGTTAAAGATTATATTTCTAATAATCATACTAAAAATGGTTATTTATTTGATGGTTTCCCTAGAAATATAATACAAGCTAGATCTTTAGATTTTATTAATATTAATTATGTTATTGAATTATATATGTGTAGTAAATTAATTTTAAATCGTTTGTTAGGTAGAAGAGTACATATAAATTCTGGTAGAATTTATCATGTATTATATAATCCACCTCAGTTTTATGGTATAGATGATATTACTGGAGAAAAATTAGTTTCTAGAGATGATGATACTGATATAAGTGTAATTAAAAAAAGATTATCTATATATTATTATGAATTAATTTACTTAAGATCTTATTATAAACAATTTTTTAGTAGGAAAAATATTTTTGGTTATTTTAGAATTAATGCTGAAAATGATATAAATTATGTTAAAAAAAAAATATTTAATGTTTTTAATTAGTGATTATTTTTTATAATTAAATGGAAAATAAATTTTGTTAATTTGATTTTTAATTTTATTGTATATTTCAGGGTTTTTTTTTAAAAAAATTACAGAAGTATTTTTACCTTGTCCTAATTTTAGATCATTATATTTATATCATGATCCATTTTTTTGTATTATATTATTTTTTACTGATATATTTATAATATCATCATATTTATTTATTCCTTCACTATATAAAATTTGAAATTCTACTTGTTTAAATGGAGCGGATAGTTTATTTTTTACTATTTTAACTCTAGTATCATTTCCTATAATTTCATCATTTTTTTTTATATTACCTATTTTTCTAATATCTAATCTAACAGAAGCATAGAATTTTAAGGCATTTCCTCCTGTAGTAGTTTCTGGATTTCCAAATACAACTCCTATTTTCATTCTTATTTGGTTGATAAATATTAATAATATGTTAGATTGATGTATATTACCAGCTAATTTTCTCATAGCTTGACTCATCATTCTTGCTGTTAAACCTAAATGTGAATCTCCTATTTCTCCGTCTATTTCTGTTTTTGGTGTTAATGCAGCTACTGAATCTATAACTATAACATCCATATTTTTTGATTTAGCTAATGAATTACATATTTCTAACGCTTGTTCTCCGCTATCTGGTTGGGAACATAATAATTCTTCTAAATTTACACCTATTTTTTTTGCATATATCGGATCTAGTGCATGTTCTGCATCTATAAAAATACATATTTTATTTTTTTTTTGTGCAGAAGAAATTATTTCTAAGGCTAAAGTAGTTTTACCTGATGATTCAGGTCCATAAATTTCTATTATTCTACCCATAGGTAATCCACCTATACCTAATGCTATATCTAAAGATATAGATCCAGTAGAAATTGTTTCTATATTAGAATATTTATTATTATTTAATCTTATTATTGATCCTTTACCAAATTGTTTTTCTATTTGTTCTATAGCTGAATTAATAGATTTTATTTTTTTTTTTTTGAAAGACATTTTATTATATAATATATTTTATTGTAAATATAAATTTATTATGTTAATAATAACATAAAATTAAATTTTAATTATTAATATTTTAAAAATTAGAGATATATAATTTATGTTTAATAGATTAGTACAAGTACGTGAAATGTTTTTAAATTTTTTTAAATCTAAAAATCATACTGTTTTAAAAGGTAGTTCATTAGTTCCATATAATGATAATTCTTTATTATTTACTAATGCTGGTATGAATCAATTTAAAGATGTTTTTTTAGGTATTAAAAATATTGAATACAATAATATTGTTACTATACAATCTTGTTTAAGAGTTGGTGGTAAACATAATGATTTAAAAAATATAGGTTATACTTCTAAACATAATACATTTTTTGAAATGATGGGTAATTTTAGTTTTAATTCTTATTTTAAAGAATTAGCTATAATTTATGCTTGAGAATTATTAACAAGTAAAGAATGATATTCTATTTCTGAAGATAATTTAATAGTAACAGTTCATAAAAATGATAAAGAAACTTATAATATATGATCTAATGTTATTGGTTTATCTAAAGAAAATATATTTTTATTGGGTAATAGTAATAAAAATAATATTGATTTAAATTCTAATAATTTCTGAAGAATGTCTGAATTTGGTCCATGTGGTTATAGTACGGAAATATTTTTTGTAAAAAATATATTAAATAAAAAAAATATTTGTAATTCAAATATTGATAATTATTGTTTAGAAATATGAAATTTAGTTTTTATTGAATTTAATATTGATGTTAATTATAAAATTACAAATTTATGTTATAAATCTGTTGATACAGGTATGGGTTTAGAAAGAATTTGTTCTGTTTTACAAAAAAAAAAAACTAATTTTGATATAGATATTTTTAAGAATATGAAATATATTGTTAGTGTATTTTTAGATATAAAAATTAATAATTCTAATCAATATATTTATAATATTATTTGTGATCATATTAGATCTATAGTATTTTTGTTGTTAGAAGGTATACTTCCATCTAATGAATATAGAGGTTATATATTAAGAAAAATTATTAGGAGAACTATTTTACATATTAGATTATTAAAAATTGATAATTTTATTTTATCTTGTTTATTAGATAAAATGTATATTTTTTTTAATAAAAATTATTTAATTAATAAAAATAAATTTTTTAATATTAAAAATATTTTGTATAATGAAGAGAATAAATTTTTAAAAAATTTGAATTTTAGTTTAAATATTTTAAATTCTTTTATTTTAAAAATTAATAAATATAAAAATAAAATTAAAACTAAAATAGTATTTTTATTATATGATACATATGGATTACCAATAGATTTAATTGTTGATGTTTGTAAATACCATAATATTGTAGTAAATTTGAATAAATTTAATATTTTATTAGATTCTCAAAGAGAAAGATCTAAAAAAAATAATTTATTTAAAAAAATATCTTTTAATATAGGTAATAAAATTAAAACTTGTTTTTTAGGTTATGAATTTAATAAATGTATTGGTAAAATTTTATATATTTTAAAAAATAATTTGTCTGTAAATAAAATAAATTTTTGTAAAAAAAATAATGATAATATTATTATATTAGATAAAACAGTTTTATTCCCAGAATCTGGTGGTCAAGAAGGTGATAAAGGTATTTTATTATGTAATAAGAATAATAAATTTATTGTTACAAATACAAAATTGTATGGTGATTATATTTTACATATTGGTTATATGGAAAATGGTGTTTTAGAAATTAATGATGTAGTTTTAGTTAAATATAATATAGATAATCGTATTAAATTATCTTGTAATCATTCTACTACTCATTTATTGAAATTTGTTCTTAAAGAAGTTCTTAATACAGATATTGTACAAAAAGGTTCTAGTATAAAATCTAGTTATTTAAATTTTGATTTTTTTTATAATAATAATTTAACTAAGGAAAATATTTTTAATATTAATAAGTTAATGAATATATATATATGGAAAAATTTGTTATTAGAAATTAAATATAATTTAAGAGAAAATAGTTCTAATATTAAGTTTATTTTTTCTAAAAATAAATTATCTCGTATAATAAAATTAGGAAATATTTCTGAAGAGAATTGTTGTGGTACTCATGTTAATAATACAAGTGAGATAGGTTTTTTTTTTATAGTAGATAATTATAATATTTCTTTAGATATTAAACGTATAAAAGCAGTTACTTATTTAAGTGCTATTAAATATTTAAATAAACAATTATTTTTAATTAAAAATATCTCTAAATTTTTATCTGTAAGTAATAATTTGATTATTTCTAGATTATCATCTTTTTTTAATAAAAATAAAGAGAATAAAAAGAAGATAAATAATATAAAATTTTTATATGTTAATGATATATTAAATAATTTTAATATTAAAAGTAGTAATATTTTTTTTTATAAAAAAATTAGATTTTTAATTTATAAAATAAAAAAACTTAATTTTTTAGATAAAAAAGATATATTATTTTTAGTTTTTAATAAATTAAGATATAAATATAAATTATCTATGTTATTATTTATTGTTTTAAATAAAAAAATTATTATTAATTATTTAATATGTATTGATAAGAAATTATTAAATAAAATAGGTTATAATAATTTTATAAAAAGAATTACTAGTATATCGAATAAAAATATTTTAATTTTAGAAAATAAAATTTTATGTATTTATTTATTAAAATTTAAAAATAATTTTTTAAAAGAATTATTTTTAACTAAAAATTTAGTTTTTTTTATTAAAAAAAAATTATTAAATTTTTAATTTATTATAATGATATTTATATATGTTATAAAAAATATTTTATTAAAACAAAATATTTAAATTTATAATGATATAATGATATTATCACGAGGTGAGATGGTCGAGTGGTTTAAGGCGCTCCTCTGCTAAGGGAGTATGTTTATGCATCGAGGGTTCGAATCCCTCTCTCATCGTATTTTATAATATTTAATGCATCCGTAGCTCAGTGGATAGAGTACTCGGCTACGAACCGAGTGGTCGGAGGTTCGAATCCTCTCGGATGTTTATATTTTATAATTTTTTGTTCTACTTAATTTATATTAAGTAGAAATAATTAAAATTTATAAACAAATCCTAGAGTAAAATTGTTGTTACAATCTGTTTGTATATTATCTTTAGGTAATTGATTTATTTTATAATCAAAATATCCAGATAATGATTTATTGAAATTAAATGTTGCACCTATATTAAAATATTTTTCTATATCTATATTTTGTTGTAAATTAATTTCTTTATTAAAATATTTAGCTGTATTTTGTGTATATCCTAATATAGGAGTAAATCCGGAATTAAAATTATATTTAGCAATTATATTAATATTTTCACTTGTATTAGCTGTTTTATTGTAAATATAATCATCATCATTTATTTTTTTAATTGTTTTAATTATATTTAAATTATTACCTGTTATATATGAATAAGCTATATATAATTTTTTTGAATTATATTTAATACTTGTTGATCAAGCTGAAGAATAATTTTTATCTTTTTTAATACTAGATTGATTATAGTAATTATTTTTATTTATAATTCAATTTTGGTGTGCATATGATGAAGATATTTTAATACCATCATAAATTGATAAATTATATCCTAATCCTCATCCATTTTTAATAGAATGGATATCTTTATTTAAAATAAAATTTTTACCTTGATATTGACCTGTAAAAGTTATTTTTTTAAATATTTTTTTTTTGTTGTTTGATATAAAAGTTTTTTTATATGTAACAGTATTATTATTTATTCCTGTTAAGCTATTTTGTTTAAAAATTTTACTTCTAAAATATGGAGATATATCTGTATATGATAATGTTTTATATATTACAGAATAGTTTTTACCTAATTTAATTTCTCCAAGTTTTTTATGTTTTATTCCTATATATGCTAATTTAGTTTTATGATAATCACTATTGTTTTCTTTATTAGTTATATTTAAATTAATAATTTCTTGTAATTTACCATATGTAGATATATTTTCTTTTTCTTTACTTTTAGCTTTTATTTCTAATAATAAAGAATTTTCTTGATTTTTATTAGTATCGATTTTAAATATTTTTTGTGTTTTTATTATTCCATTTATATTAATAGATATATCTTCATTATTTATTATATTTGAAGCTTTTAAATTTTGTTGCATAGTAAATATTAATAAAAATATACTTAATATATTTATTAATCTTGTTTTTTTTATATCCATATTTATAATCCTTGTTATTTAAACATCAATTTAATATATATTGGTTTTATTATATAAATTTAATTAGATATTAACAATAGTAAAATTATTTATTAAAAATTTAAGTAATTAGGATATCTTGGATATGGAATGATATCTTTTATATTATGTATATTAGTAATATACATTAATAATCTTTCTATACCTAAACCAAATCCAGAGTGTGGAATTGTACCAAATTTTCTTAAATCTCTATATCATCAATAATTATTTTGATTAATTTTTTTTTCTTTTATGTTTTTATCTAGTTTATGTAATTTATATTCTCTTTCTGAACCTCCTATTATTTCTCCTGTATTAAATAATATTACATCTAGTGAAGAAACAGTTATATTATCTTTATTAGTTTTCATATAAAATGGTTTTATTTTTTTAGGATGATTAGTGATTATTATAGATGATTTAAAATATTTTGTAGTTAAATATTTTTCTTGTTCAGTAGATATATCTATACCTCATATTACTTTAGAATTAAATTTATTTTCTTTTTTTTTAAGTATTTTAATAATATTTGTATATGATATTACTATAATTTTTTTTTCTATAATTTTATTAAGTAATGGTATATGATTTTTTTTATTATATTTAATTAAAAATAGTAAATCAAAATAATTATTTTTTATTATTTTTTTAATACAAAAAGATAACATTTTTTTAATTAATTTTATTATTTTTTTTATATTTATTAATACTATTTCAGTTTCTAACATTCAAAATTCAGCTAAATGTTTTTTTGTATTAGAATTTTCTGCTCTAAATACTGGTCCTAAATTATATACTTTTGATAATGAACAAGCATATGTTTCTAAATTTAATTGTCCTGATACTGTAAGGTAAGCGTTTTGATTAAAAAATTTTTTTTTCTTTTGGTATATTTTAAACATTTTACTATTTCCTTCAGTATCTAGTGAAGTAATTATTGGTGTTGGTATTCAATAAAAATTTTTTTTTTGAAAAAAATAATGTAAATAGTAAATTAAAGTATTTCTTATTTTACTTATTGATAAAATTAAATTTGTTCGTGGTCTTAAATGTGATATTGTTCTTAAATATTTTGTAGTATGATATTTAGGACTTATAGGATATTTATAAAAATTTTTTATTTTTCCGATTATTTTAATTTTTTTTGCATGTATTTCATTTTTATTGTTTTTTTTATTTTTTTTTATTTTACCAATTATTTTAACAGAACATCCATTATTTAAATTTAATATATTAAGTTTATTTTTTGTAAGTATTTTTTTTTTAATAATTATTTGTAATGGTTCTATTGTGGAACCATCATTAATATCTAAAAATAATATTCCTATATTAGAATATCTTTTTGATTTTATTCATCCATAAATATAAATAAATTTTTTTTTATATTTAGATGTTTTTTTGATATTTTGAATTTTTTTTGAAGAAAAATAATGCATTTTTTTTGTTATTTATTTTTAATACATAAAGTAGATATTTAAATTAATATTTTTATTTTATATCCATTCATAAACATTTTTTAAATTTTTTTTTTATATATTTTAAATATTTTATATGTTTTTCATTATCTTTTTTATTTATTAATAATTTAATATTTTTATTATAATTTTTATATTTTAAATTTATATTTTTATATGATGTTTTTTTTTTGAAATTTATTTGTATTTGTTTTTTATTTATATTAAGAAATATTATGGCTAATAATTTAGCATCTATTAATGCTCCATGTTTTTTTCTTATTGAATTATTTATTTTATATCTTTGGCAAAGACTGTTTAAATCATTTTTTTTTCCTGGAAATTTTTTTCTAGCAATGGATAATGTATCTATAATATTACATATTTTATTGATTTTTTTTATTTTATGATTTATATTTTTTAATTCATTTTCTATAAAACCTATATCGAAATTTGCATTATGTATTATTAAATCTGATTTTTTTATAAAATTAATTATTTTATTTGATATTTTTGAAAAAATAGGTTTTTTTTTTAAAAAATTATTTGAAATTCCATGTATATTATAAGCTTGTTTATCTATTTTTTGTTTAGGGTTTATATATAAATGTAGAAAATTTCCTGTAATTTTTTTATTTATTATTTCTATTGCTCCTATTTCTATTATTTTATGTCCTATATAAGGTTTATCTATTAAATTCATTCCTGTTGTTTCTATATCTAGTGCTATTTGTCTATTCATTTTATTTATTTAGTTTATAATATGAAGTAATTTAAAAATATTTTTATTAAGTATATGCTAAAAATAGATATTTATACAGATGGATCATGTATTAATAATCCTGGACCAGGTGGTTGTGCTGCTATTGCTATATTATTTGATAAAAAATTAATTTTTCATTCTAGTTATTATTATACTACTAATAATAGAATGGAATTAATGTCAGTAATATTACCTTTAAATTTTTTTTTAAGTTATAAAAAAAAATTTTTTTTATTAAATATATATACAGATAGTAATTATTTATATAGTGGTATTAATTTTTGAATATATTTTTGAAAAAAAAATAATTGAAGAAATACTAATAATAAATTGATTAAAAATATAGATTTGTGAATTAAAATTTATAATTTGATTTTCTTTTTAAATAAAGAAATTAAATGATATTTAATTAAAGCCCATTGTGGAAATTTATATAATGAGAGATGTGATAAAATTGCTTTTTTATCAGCTAAAAAACCTATTTTAAATGATTTACCTTTACCTTTTAGTTAAAAGTAATTAATTTTTTATTTTTTGCATTTATATTTATTTTTTTTATTTTTTGTTAATTTATTTTCTACTAATATTATTAGTAATTTGTTTTGTAATTTTTTTTTTAATTATATAACTTTTGATTTATTAATATTAAAATTATTTTTTTAATATTCTTATATATATATTTAAAAATTTTTTATATTTTTTATTTTTGTTCTAATTATATTAATTTTTTATTTGTTATATTTATTTTTAATTTTTTTTATTATTAATAATTAATAGTTAATTTTAAATTATTAAAAATTTTAAAATATTATATTGTGGTGATATATTTTTAAAAAATTATCAGTAAATTGATTGAATAATTTATCTATTTTATTTAATTTATCTTAAAATATTTAATATATTAAATTAAATTTTATAGTTAAATATTTTAAATTATATATTTATATATTTTATATATAGTTTTATTTATTTTTTTATTAAATTAATATAGATTTTTTTTTAAAAAATTAAGTTTTAATATATTTAATTATATTTATTTAATATATTTTAAATTTTGTAAAAAAATTGTATTTGAATAATTTATTTATTGATTTAATATATAATAAATATATTTTATGTATATTTTAAATATTTAAATTGATTTTATTGAAATTTATAATTTATAGGTGATTATTTTATGTCAATTAGAATTGGTATTAATGGTTTTGGTAGAATAGGAAGATTAGTGTTAAGAAATGCCCAAAATAGAAAAAATATTAATATAGTAGCTATAAATGATTTAATAGATGCTAAATATATGGCTTATATGTTGAAATTTGATTCAACACATGGTAGATATAAAGGTTCTGTAGAAGTAATAGATAATAATTTATTGGTTGATAATAATAAAATATATGTAACTTCTTATAAAAAACCTACAGATATACCATGAAATAAATTTAATGTTGATGTAGTTATAGAATCTACTGGTATGTTTTTAACTAAAGAATTATCTTATGGTCATATACTAAGTGGAGCTAAATATGTAGTAATAACAGCTCCATCTAAAGATGATACTTCTATGTTTGTAATGGGTGTAAATCATTATAATTATAATGGTCAAAATATAGTTTCAAATTCTTCTTGTACTACAAATTGTTTAGCTCCTATAGTAAAAGTATTACATGATAATTTTGGTATTTTAGAAGCTTTTATGACTACTATTCATGCTTCTACAGCTACCCAAAAAGTAGTTGATGGTCTTTCTTTAAAAGATTGAAGAGGAGGTAGAAGTGTATTTCAAAATATTATTCCTTCATCTACTGGTGCTGCTTTAGCTATAGGAAATATTATTCCTGATTTAAAAGGTAAAATTACAGGTATGTCTTTTAGAGTACCTACTTCTAATGTTTCAGTTATAGATGTTACAGCAAGATTGTATCATAATATTACTTATGATAAATTATGTAGTGTTATGAAAGAAGCTTCTAAAAGTTATTTACGTGGTATTTTAGGTTATACATATGATGATGTTGTTTCAAGTGATTTTAATGGAGAAAAATTAGTTTCAGTTTTTGATTCTAAAGCTTCTATGTTATTAAATAATAAATTCATTAAGGTTATTTCTTGATATGATAATGAAACAGGTTATTCTGATAAAGTTTTAGATTTAGCTTCTTATATGTATTATTATAATTAATTAGTAAAAATATAATGTCAACAAGAGTTAAAAGTAGTGTAAAATTATTTAATGAATCAAAAGATTTTAGTTTTATTATAAGATAATTGTGATATAAAGATGTTTTTGTATATTTTTCTGCAATATAAAGTAGTGGTTTAAAATTCTTACAGAAGATCAATCTGTTGAATTTTAAATTACTGATGGAGATAAATAACCATTAGCTACTAATGTAGTATTTTTATAGAATTTTGGTAGTTTAAATTTTTTGAAAAATATTTAAATAATTTTCATAATTTATTTTATTAGTATATAAATGAATTATTTTATTTTAAAAAATAAAAATAATTCATTTAATACTAGTAATTCATGATTATTATTCATCAATTAATTTATACCTTCCTTTTATTTTTTTTTGATTTATATATTTAGAAATATATTCTATATATCTTTGTATTAATCTAGTATTAAATCCAAATTTTCTTAATATATAATTATTAATCACTGTATTAGGTTTATTTTTTAATATTTTTTTTGTTACTTTATGTATTTTATATGTATTTTTTCTTTTTAAAATTATATGTATTTTTTTATCTATTTTTTTTAAATTAGTTCATCTTAATTTTTTTTTATTAAATATTGGTAAATATGATTTAGAAAAATTATTTAATTTAAATCTTTTATAATACATTTGACTATGTATGTTTTTATGTCCTAAAATTTTATAAAAAAATATATCTTCATCTTTAAATTTTCATTTTTTATCTTTTTTGAATCATAAATTAAATGCTATTCTGGCATATATAGATCTACTATCTTTATATGTATTATTTTTATTTTTAAAAAATATATTTTTTACTCATTTGTTAAATGAATTAGATAAATAGTTATTTATTTGGTTTTTAATAGTAAAATATTTTTTTTTTTTTTTTATTATTTTATTTAAAATATTTTTTAATATATTTGAATTACGTAATTGTTTTATTTTTTTAAAAAAGAATTTTTGTTTATATCATAATAAATATATTTTATATGTTTTTTTTGTGTGTGTTTTTACTTGTCCACTAAATTTAAGAATATTTTTTTTTTTAGTTTTTTTAAATTTACCTGTTTTAATAATTTCTATCATTCTTCTTCCTGTTATTGCTGATAAAGAAAAACATAATGCTGCTAAATCTTTTATTTTATCTATTGATTTTGTTAGTCATAAAATATTATTTATTTTATTTATATATTTAATATAATTAATATTAACTGTATTATTTTTCTTTTTTTTTAGTGTTTTTCTAGATATTGATTTTGATAGTTCAAATTTTTTTTTTTCTACTTTTAAATAATTTAATATTTCATGATTAATTTTTATATTTTCTATTTTTTTAGATAAAATTTTACCTTCTTTTATTTTATTAACTAATATATTACTAGATTTATATAAATTTTTTTTGATTAGTATTTTAAGTTCTTTTTTTCAACTAGGTATTTTATATATGGTTTTTTTAATAATATTAATGTTTTTTTTTTTTGAGTTTATAATTTTTATTTTTTTAATATTTTTTAATAAAAGATTTATTTGATTTAGTTTATTTTTTAAATATTTTATTTCTATATATATTTTATATGTATTATTTTTAATAAATATTTTTTTTATTTCTTTTTTAAAAAAAGTAAATTTTTTTTTAAGAAAATTAAATTTTTTATTAAAACTATGATGTTTTTTATTTATAAATTGTTTTCTTGCTCTGGATATGTATGTTATATAACTATTTAATGAAATATTTAGTTTTTTGATATTTTTTTTAAATATCATAGATTTTTTTTTATATAAATTATTTTTACATTTTTGAGTTATATATTTATTTTTATCTATATTTCTAATATCTTTTATTAATTTTTCTATTATTAAATTTATGTTATTTTTCATGTTTATATTTATTGTAACATATTATATAATTATACAATTGTATAATTATATAATATGTTACAATAAATATAAACATGAAAAATAACATAAATTTAATAATAGAAAAATTAATAAAAGATATTAGAAATATAGATAAAAATAAATATATAACTCAAAAATGTAAAAATAATTTATATAAAAAAAAATCTATGATATTTAAAAAAAATATCAAAAAACTAAATATTTCATTAAATAGTTATATAACATACATATCCAGAGCAAGAAAACAATTTATAAATAAAAAACATCATAGTTTTAATAAAAAATTTAATTTTCTTAAAAAAAAATTTACTTTTTTTAAAAAAGAAATAAAAAAAATATTTATTAAAAATAATACATATAAAATATATATAGAAATAAAATATTTAAAAAATAAACTAAATCAAATAAATCTTTTATTAAAAAATATTAAAAAAATAAAAATTATAAACTCAAAAAAAAAAAACATTAATATTATTAAAAAAACCATATATAAAATACCTAGTTGAAAAAAAGAACTTAAAATACTAATCAAAAAAAATTTATATAAATCTAGTAATATATTAGTTAATAAAATAAAAGAAGGTAAAATTTTATCTAAAAAAATAGAAAATATAAAAATTAATCATGAAATATTAAATTATTTAAAAGTAGAAAAAAAAAAATTTGAACTATCAAAATCAATATCTAGAAAAACACTAAAAAAAAAGAAAAATAATACAGTTAATATTAATTATATTAAATATATAAATAAAATAAATAATATTTTATGACTAACAAAATCAATAGATAAAATAAAAGATTTAGCAGCATTATGTTTTTCTTTATCAGCAATAACAGGAAGAAGAATGATAGAAATTATTAAAACAGGTAAATTTAAAAAAACTAAAAAAAAAAATATTCTTAAATTTAGTGGACAAGTAAAAACACACACAAAAAAAACATATAAAATATATTTATTATGATATAAACAAAAATTCTTTTTTAAAAAAATAAAACAATTACGTAATTCAAATATATTAAAAAATATTTTAAATAAAATAATAAAAAAAAAAAAAAAATATTTTACTATTAAAAACCAAATAAATAACTATTTATCTAATTCATTTAACAAATGAGTAAAAAATATATTTTTTAAAAATAAAAATAATACATATAAAGATAGTAGATCTATATATGCCAGAATAGCATTTAATTTATGATTCAAAAAAGATAAAAAATGAAAATTTAAAGATGAAGATATATTTTTTTATAAAATTTTAGGACATAAAAACATACATAGTCAAATGTATTATAAAAGATTTAAATTAAATAATTTTTCTAAATCATATTTACCAATATTTAATAAAAAAAAATTAAGATGAACTAATTTAAAAAAAATAGATAAAAAAATACATATAATTTTAAAAAGAAAAAATACATATAAAATACATAAAGTAACAAAAAAAATATTAAAAAATAAACCTAATACAGTGATTAATAATTATATATTAAGAAAATTTGGATTTAATACTAGATTAATACAAAGATATATAGAATATATTTCTAAATATATAAATCAAAAAAAAATAAAAGGAAGGTATAAATTAATTGATGAATAATAATCATGAATTACTAGTATTAAATGAATTATTTTTATTTTTTAAAATAAAATAATTCATTTATATACTAATAAAATAAATTATGAAAATTATTTAAATATTTTTCAAAAAATTTAAACTACCAAAATTCTATAAA
>CP144799.1:148906-312107 GCA_036689345.1 Candidatus Stammera capleta
TAATTGATGAATAATAATCATGAATTACTAGTATTAAATGAATTATTTTTATTTTTTAAAATAAAATAATTCATTTATATACTAATAAAATAAATTATGAAAATTATTTAAATATTTTTCAAAAAATTTAAACTACCAAAATTCTATAAAGGTACTACATTAGTAGCTGATGGTCCTTTAGCTCCATCAGTAATTTCAAATTCAACAGATTGACCTTCTGTAAGAGTTTTAAAACCACTACTTTGTATTGCAGAAAAATGTACAAAAACATCTTTATCACCATTATCTGGTGTAATAAAACCAAAACCTTTTGATTCATTAAACCATTTTACACTACCTTTAACTCTTGTTGACATTATATTACCTTTCAAAAAAAATTTCTGTTATTTAAAGTAATAATAAATCAATTCCAAAAATTATACAACAAATTTTGTTAAAATAATTAATTAAATAAATTAATTTTCTTTCTTTAAATTATAAAAATAATTACTATGAGTAATTGCAACAGCTAAAGCATCTGTAATATGAAAATTTAATTTATCTATTTTAAATAGATTACATATATTTTTATTAATATAACTCTTACTTACATTACCTTTATTAGTAACAGATTTTCTAATTTCAGTTATAGAATATTCAAATATAGAAATAAAATTAATTATTGCAGCTAATATTATCACACCATTAATTTGATTTAAACGTATAACAGAAGAATAATTTTTATAAATAAAAGTTTTCTCAATTACTAAATCTATAGGTTTATAATTAATTAAAATATCTAATATTTTAAAATAAATCATTTTTAGTCTATCAAAAAAAACATTAGATTTAGCAACTATACAACCACTATCTAAATAAACTATTTTAGATCCTATTATTTCTACTATTCCATAACCAGTATTATATGATCCAGGATCAATTCCTATAATTCTTTTAACCATTTTAAAACCTAATCAGGAGAATTAGTTAATAAACATAAACCAGAAGTAGTTTTTGGAAAAGAAATAACATCCTTAATATTTTCTATATCAGTCAATAACATAATAATACGATCTAATCCTAATGCTAAACCTAAATGAGGAGGAGTACCATATTTTAATGCTTCTAAAAAAAAACTATATTTACTATTTTTATTACAAGGAATACCTAAAATTTTAAATATTTCATATTGAATTTTATAATCATGAATTCTTACAGATCCACTACCAATTTCATAACCATTAATTACTAAATCATAAGCACGTGATAAAATATTTGTATAACTTAAAATATTATTTTTAGAATAACTTAAATTAATAGGCATTGTAAAAGGATGATGAACAGATTTAATTTTATTAAATTTATCTAAAAAAAACATTGGATAATTGATTATTCAAACAGGACTAAAATTATTTTTTTTAAATTTAAAAAAAATACTATAAATAAAATTTCTAATATCAACTAAATCTCTAGAAAACAATTTTTTTTTGAAAAACATTAAAAAAATTAAATCATTCATTTTAAAATTAAATTTACGAATAAAAATTTGCATAAAATTATCATTTATTTTAAAAATATCACCATAAATTTCATAAATATATCTATTTTTTATAAAAGAAGTAATTTTTATACATATAAAATTATCTATTAAATATGAATTAAAATAAAAAAAAATTTTTTTGTAAACACAAAATTCAAAATTTAAAACATTATCAATTTTAATAACAAATAAATTTGAAATTTTTTTATCTAAATATTCTAAAAAATAATCTACTAAAAAATTAGATATTTTACTATTAAATTTCAAATGATTACGTAAATCTGGTTTATCTGTACCATATTTATCAATAGAATAATTATAATCTATAATTTTAAAAATAGGAGATAAAACAATATTTTTAAAATTTAAAAATAATTTAATTATTAATTTTTCAACTAAATTTTTTATATAATTAAAATTACTAAAAGATAATTCTATATCAATTTGAGTAAATTCTGGTTGACGATCAGAACGTAAATCCTCATCACGAAAACACTTTACAATTTGATAATATTTATTTATACCTGAAATCATTAATAATTGTTTAAATATTTGAGGTGATTGAGGTAAAGAATAATTCATCCCTTTATATATCCTACTAGGAACAATATAATTTCTAGATCCTTCAGGAAAAGATTTAGATAAAAAAGGAGTTTCTATATCTAGAAAATCATTTTTATTTAAAAAACTATGTATAAAATATTTTATTTTTGATCTTATTTTTAAAATATTAAACATCCTAGATGTTCTTAAATCTAAATATCTATATTTAAATCTTATTTTTTCAGAATTATTTACATTAATATTAATAGGCAATAAATCTGAATAATTATATATAATTAAATTATATATACTAATTTCTATTGAATTTAACTTTAAATTAAAACTATTTTTTTTTAAAACTTTACCATAAACTTTTACACAAGATTCAATAGTTAATGAAATAGCTAATTTTCATACATATTTACATTCTTTTTTTACAAAACATTGTATAATACCTGTATGATCTCGTAAATTAATAAAAATAATTTCTTTAAAAATTTTTATATTACTAATTCAACCACATAATTTTACTTTTTCATTAATATATTCTACATTCAATAAACTACAATAATTTCTTCTCATAATTATTCTCTATAATTATAAAAATTAATAATAAACATTTATTATTTTACAAGAATATAATAAATTAATATATAAAATATATCTAAATTTTTTAAATCATTAATATAAATAAAATAAAAATGAATATTAAAAAAAAAATTAAAAATGAATTAAATAAAATATTTAAATATAAAATACAAAAATACGATTATAAAATAAAACAAAATAATAAATTTAGTGATTATCAAATCAATGGAATTATAGAAATTATAAGAAAAGAAAATTTAAACAAAAAAAAAATATTTAAAAAAATAAAAAATAAATTAAAAAAACAAAAAATATTTAAAAATATCCAAATAATTAAACCAGGATTTATAAATATTTTTATTAATAAAAAAAAAATAGAAAAAATTATAAATAAATACACAAAAAAAAAAAATTTCGGAATTAAAGATACTAAAAAAAAAAATATAGTTGTAGACTATTCTTCACCAAATGCAGCTAAAGAAATGCATATAGGTCATTTAAGATCTACTATATTAGGTGATAGTATAGCTAATATACTAAAATTTTTAGGTAATAATGTAATTAGAATAAATCATTTAGGTGATTGAGGTAATAATTTAGGTAAAATAATTGCATGAATAAAAGAAAAAAAAATAGAAAAAAAAATTAATAATATTAATATATTAGAAAATATATATAAAAAATCACAAAATAAATTTTCTAATAATAAAAAATTTATTAAAATTTGTAGAAAATATACACTTAAATTACAAAAAAAAAATAAAAAAATAATTAAAATATGAAAAAAAATTATAAATTTAACTACTACAGAAAATCAAAAAATATATAAAAAATTAAACATAAAATTAAAACCTAATAATATTATAGGGGAAAGTTTTTATCAAAAAATGATACCTTATATAATTAAAGATTTATTAAAAAAAAATATAGCTAAAAAAGAAAAAAATACTATTTTAATAACTACAAAAAAAAAACAACAAAAATTTATTTTAATAATAAAAAAAAAAGATGGAACATACTTATATAGTAGTACAGAAATAGCATCTATAAAATATAGACAAAAAAGATATAAAACTAATAAAATTATATATTTAACAGATTCAAGACAAAAATTACATTTTTATCAAATATTTAAAATAGTAAAAAAAGCAAAATATATTCCTAAAAAAACAAAATTAATACACTATTATTTTGGAACTATATTAAAAAAAAATGGTAAACCTTTTAAAACTAGAAAAGGTAAAAATATTAAATTAAAAGATATAATAAAAAAAACAATTTTAACTACTAAAAAAATAATTTTAAAAAAAAAAAATAAATATAAATACAAATCTAAAAAATTAAATAAAATATCAAAATTAATAGCTATTAATGCTATAAAATATTATGATTTATCTAAAAACAGAATAAAAAATTATATATTTGATATAAAAAAAATGATTTGCTTAAAAAATAATACTGGACCATATATACAATATGCTTATACAAGAATAATATCTATACTAAAAAAAAATAATACCAATATAACAAAAAGTATTGTATCAAATAAATTAAAAATTTTTAATAAAATAGAATTTAATATTTGTAAAGAAATATTAAATTTAGAAGAAATTATAAAAATATCTTCTAAAGGAAATTTACATATTATGTGTAATTATTTACACAAATTAACTTTACTATTTTCTTATTTTTATGAAACTAATTCAATTAAAAATATAAAAAATTTAAAAATAAAAAATAGTAAATTAAAATTAATAGCAATAATAGCTAAAATTATTAAAACATGTTTATCATTATTAGGAATAAAAGTATTAAATAAAATGTAAAATAATTAAAAAATATTTTTTTGACCAACTGTAAAACAATAAAAATTATTATCATTTTTATAACTAAAAATATTATAAAATACTTTTGAAAATAAATATTTTATTATATCTTTATGTTCATAAGAATGTTCTAAAATTAATCATCCTTTATTTTTTAAATAATTACACGAATTATTAATTATAAATTTTATATCTAAAATACCTTTATTATTTGAAACTAAAGAATCATAAGACTCAAAACGCAGATCATTTAAAATATTTAAACAAATATTATTTTTATTAATATAAGGTGGATTACTGATTATTAAATCATATTTTTTTTTTTTTTTATTTAAAAAACAAAACCAATTACTATGTAAAAAAACAACATTTTTAACATTTAATTTATTAGAATTATATTTAGCTAAATTAACAGATAATAAATTAATATCTACACCTGTAATAAAAACATTTTTACAAAATTTAGCAATATATAAAGAAATTATTCCAGTACCAGTACCTAAATCTAATATCTTAGAAAAATTATTTAATTTAATTAAATTTATAGCATAATTAACCATTAATTCTGTATCAAAACGAGGTATAAAAATATCAGGATATATATTATAACTAATATGCCCAAAAAATCCTTTATTAAGAATATAAAAAATTGGTTCTCCACGCAATCTTTTAATAAAAAAAAAATTTAAAATATTTAATTTATACTCATCTATTTTAAAAAAAATATTAGTTAAAATTCATATTCTATTTTTTTTTAATATATTCTCTAGTATTAAAATAGCATCATTATAATTAATATATTTATTAATTTTATATATTTTAATTTTATTAAGTCACGTATAAATATTCATTTTATAAATTTATTTATATTTTTTCATTAGCTGATCAATTAAAATATTTAAATTACCATTTAAAATATCATATAAAGAATAAACAGTAAAATTAATACGATGATCAGTAATACGATTTTGAATAAAATTATATGTACGATTACGATCATTTCTATAACCAGAACCTAATAATTTTTTTTTTTTTTTTGATTCTTCTCTATTTTTTTTATATAACTCATATGAATAAATTCTTGCTTTTAAAACTTTTAATGCCTTAGATTTATTTTTATGTTGAGATCTTTCCTGTTGACATTCTACAACTATTTTAGTTGGTAAATGAGTAATACGAACAGCTGAATCAGTAGTATTAACATGTTGACCACCTGAACCAGAAGATCTAAAAGTATCTATTTTAATATCTTCATTACGAATAATAGGTAAATCTATATTTGGTATATCTGGTATTACAGCCACTATACAAGTTGAAGTATGTACTCTACCCTGAGATTCAGTAATAGGAACTCTTTGAACTCTATGACCACCAGACTCAAATTTTAATCTACCATACACATTTTTACCTATAATTTTTATTGTTACTTCTTTATAACCATAAGATTCAACATTACTAATATTTATTAATTCTACTTTTCAATTCATTAATTCACAATACTTTGTATACATTTTAAATAAATCATAAACAAATAAATTAGCTTCATTACCTCCAGTACCAGCATATATTTCCATATACACATTGTATTTATCTTTAGAATCATTATTTAATAAATTTAAATATTTTTTTAATTTTTTATAATAAGAATCTACTAAAATATTTAATTTTATAACTTCATCTTTAGCTAAAATACTTAATTCACTATCATTAATTAATGATTTTGCAAAATTTAATTCTTTAGAATATTTAATTCAATTATCAAAACAAACTTTAATTTTATATAAATTTTTATATTTACGTAATAAAGATAAATATTTTTTATTATTATAATTAATATTATTATTTAATATACTATTCAATTTTACTAATTTTTTATTAATTTTTTTAATATTAAATTTAATAAAACTATTCATATATACCACCAAAATTAATTTTATGTTTACACTACTATATAAAATAAAAAATTAAATTATTTTATTTAAATTAATATCCAAAAATTAAAATAGTAATTTATATATAAAAAATATATAATACTATTAATAAAAATTTTATTACTATATATAATTATAAAATTTAAATATAAATATTTAATTAATAATAATATCATGTGTATAAAAATTATAATAGGAATAGGTAATATAGATAAAAAATTATTAAATACTAAACATAATGTAGGAGTATGATTTATAAAAAAATTTTTAAATATTAAAAAACTAAAATATAATAAAATATATAAAATTAATATCAAAAATAAAAAAATATATGTATATGTTCCAAATACATACATAAATTTATGTGGAAAAAATATTTTAAACATTAAAAAAAAATTTCATTTAAAAAATAAAGAAATATTAATAGTACATGATGAAATAAATTTAAATCCAGGAAGATCTAAACTAACATATAATATACGAAAAAAAAGTACACATAATGGAATAAAAAATATTATTAAATATCTTAAAAAAAATGATTTTTATCAATTAAGAATAGGTATAGGAAAAATATATAAAAATAATAACTTAAAAGAATTTGTATTATCTCCACCAAATAAAAAAGATAAAAAATTAATATATAAATCTATTCAAAAATCTATATACTATATCTTATTATTAATTAAAAATAATAATTTAAATAAAATACAAAATTTTTTAAATAAAAAATAATTTAAATAAATTTATAAAAAAAAATAATAACATTTATTAATGGTAATTTATATTCTAAAAAATTATTAATTTAAATATTAAATATTTTAAAATAATTTAAATATAATTAAAACAAAAATAAAATATATAAAAAAATAAATTTTAAAATTAAAAATATAAATATGAATAATTATAAAATAAATGAAATATATAATATTATTAAAAAATACTCTAAAAAACCAAAAAAAATAATAGAAAAAAAAAAAATAAATAAAAATATTGCAGGTAGAATAATATCTAAAAGAGATATGGGTGTAAATATATTTATTAATATACAAGATATAAAAGCAAATATACAAATATTAATAAATAAAAATATATTAAATAATAAAAAACAAACTTTAATAATTAAAAAAATTAAAATAGGAGATATAATACAAATAAAAGGATTTTTATATAAAACTAATACACAAGAATTAACTATAAAATGTACATATATTAAATTATTAAATAAAATACATAAATTTTTACCAGATAAATTTCACAAATTAAAAAACCAAGAATCAAAATTACGTAAAAGATATTTAGATTTAATTATAAATTTAAAAACAAGAAAAATATTTTTAAAAAGAATTAAGATAATATATTTAATAAGAAAATTTTTACACAAAAGAAAATTTTTAGAAGTAGAAACTCCTATGTTACATCTAATACCAGGAGGAGCTAATGCAAAACCATTTAAAACTTATCACCAAAATTTAAATACAAACATGTATTTACGTATTGCACCAGAATTATATTTAAAAAAATTAATTGTAGGAGGTTTTACTAAAATATTTGAATTAAATAGAAATTTTAGAAATGAAGGTATATCAACTAAACATAATCCTGAATTTACAATGATAGAAATATATCAGGCTTATTCTAATTATAAAACTATGATGAAGTTAATAGAAAAAATATTTCATTATATTATAAATTGTTTGTTTTTAAAAAATAAAAGTATTCATTATAAAAAAAAAAAAATTAATTTTAAAATACCATATAAAAAAATAACATTAAAACAATCAATATATAAATATACAAAATATTTTAAATGTATAAAAGATTTAGAAAAACCTAATATAATTAAAAATATTGCTAAAAAATTAAATATAAATACTAATAATTTATCAATAGATAAAATAATTCTTAAAATATTCCAAAATAAAGTAGAAAAAAAACTTATTCAACCAACATTTATAACAGAATATCCTATAAATATATCTCCATTAGCACAAGAAAAAAAAGAAAATAAAAATATAGCTGAAAGATTTGAATTATTTATAGGAGGTATAGAAATTGCTAATGGTTTTTCTGAACTAAATAATTTTAAAAAACAAGAAATAAGATTTAAAAAAAAATTAATTGAAGAAAAAAAAAATATAAATTTTATAGATAAAAACTATATTGATGCTCTAAAATATGGTTTACCACCAACTTCTGGTATAGGTATAGGAATTGATAGACTTATTATGATAATTACTAATACTTCTTCTATTAAAGAAGTAATATTTTTTCCTACATTAAAAAAAAATAAAAAATTAATTTAAAATTTTATTATTAAATATAATATTTTTTAAAAAAAAATTTCTTAAATATAACCTAATATAAAATGTATCAAAAAAATTATTTTTAATATCATTTTGTTTAACAAAAATAAATTGTAATTTAAAATTATTAGTATAATAATAATTATTTGTTACTAAATTTAAATTAGTAAATATAAAATTTATAATATATATTAATTCATTTCATAAAATATTAATACTATATTTAGTTAATACAGTCAAAAAAAAATCTCCAATATATTTATATAAAAAAAAAGTATTTTTTTTTCCTAAAATAGGAACTCATAATATTTTTTTAATTTTTAAAAAAAAAATATCTTTAATTTTTTTTTTAAAAAAATCTAATAATTTAAAAGACATAAATAATACATCATATATAGGAAAACCTTGGATATTAAAAAAAATAGTTTTTAATTCTAAATTTAAAAATAAAATATCACATATTTTACCTTTAAATATTTTATTGATAATATATTTTTCGATTAAACGACCTAATAATCCTTTATCTAAAATTTTTTTTTTAGTCAAAAATAAATCTATATTATCAATTAATTGATATACATAATAACCAGATATACTTCTTAATAAATAAAAAATATTATTTTGTATTTTATGTTTTAAAAAACTATTATTCATAAAAAATTTACAAATTTTTTAAATTAAAATATAATTATAAAATATAAATATACATATTACAATTAAAATTATCAATATAATACTATATTTATAAAAATTTATATGAAACAATACATTAAACTTATCAAATATATCCTTAAAAAAGGAAAACAAAGAAAAGATAGAACTGGTATAGGAACAAAATCAATATTCGGATACCAAATGAAATTTAAAATTAAAAAAAAATTTCCTTTAATAACTATTAAAAAATGTAATTTTAGAGCTATTGTATATGAATTATTATGATTTTTAAAAGGAAAAACAAATATTAAATTTCTAAAAAAAAAAAATATTAATATTTGAAATTCATGAGCAGATAAAAAAGGTAATTTAGGACCTATATATGGAAAACAATGAAGAAATTGAACATATAATAATAAAAAAATAGATCAAATTAAAAACACTATTCAACAACTTAAATATAATAAATTCTCTAGAAGAATACTAGTTTCATCATGAAATGTAGGAGAAATTAATAAAATGTCTTTACCACCTTGTCATGTATTATTTCAATTTTATGTATCTAATAAAAATCATCTATATTGTCAATTATACCAAAGATCATGTGATGTATTTATAGGTTTACCATTTAATATAGCTTGTTATTCTTTACTTACATATATGATAGCACAACAATGTAAATTAATACCATATAAATTTATATGAACTGGAGGAGATACACATATATATAATAATCATTTAAAACAAATAAAATTAATTCTAAAAAGAAAACCTAAAAAATTACCAAAATTAAAAATAATAAACAAACCAAAATCTATTTTTAAATATAAATTAAAAAATTTTAAACTTATAAAATATAAACCATATCCTTATTTAAAAGGAGAAGTAGCAATTTAAATGATAATTAAATGTGGTATCATTGGTTTACCTAATATAGGTAAATCTACACTATTTAATAGTGTAACAAAACAAAACGTTAAAAATGAAAATTATCCTTTCTGTACTATAAAACCTAATATAGGACATTCTTTTTTATATAATAAAAAAATTAAAAAAATAATCAAATTTTCAAAAAGTAAAGAAAGTATTTTACCTAAAATACTATATATAGATATTGCAGGATTAATAGAAAATGCACATAAAGGAACAGGATTAGGAAATTATTTTCTAGAAGATATTAAAAAAGTTAATATAATAATACATATAATAAGAATATTTAAAAATCCTAAAATAATTAATATTTATAAAAATATTAATCCAATTAATAATCTTAATATAATAAGAGATGAAATGATATTTTTTGATTTAATATTATTAGAAAAATTAAGATCTAAATTTAATAAAAATAATAAATACAAAAATTTAATAAATTTATGTATAAAAAAATTAGAAAAAAGAAAATTTATAAACTTTAATACATTAAATATTAAAGAAAAAAAAATAATTAAAAAATTTAATTTATTAACTAATAAAAAAAATATTTATTTATTAAATATTGATAAAAAAAATAAATGTCAAAATAAAATAAATAAAATAAAAAAATATATTAATAATATAGAACATAAACCTACTATAATTAGTTTAAATATAAAAAAATATTTTCATATATCACCTAAAAAAAAAATAAATAAATTTAATAAAATTATTATTAAAAAATTAAATTTTATTAATTTTTTTACTTTTACTGAAAAAAAAATAGGTTTATGATTAACAAAAAAAAAAAATAATATTATTAAATCTATAAAACAAATACATAATGATTTTGTAAAAAAATTTATTAAAGTACAAATAATAAATTTTAAAAAATTTATTAAATATAAAGGATGAATAAAATCTAAACAATTAGGAAAAATCAAAATAAAAGGAAAAAAATATATTTTAAAACATAACGATGTTATCCAAATAATGATAAATAAAAAATAAAATTTTTACTAATCTAAAAGGATTAAATAAATGATATTTAAACAACCTAAATCAACTTATATTATCTTAATAATAGAATTATTAGAACGCTTCAGTTTTTATAGTTTACAATCTATATTGATAATATATTTAGTAAAAAAAATTTCTTTATCAGAAAAAGATGCTATTAATATTTTTTCTTCATTTAATGCTATTATATATGGATTAGTAATAATAGGTGGATGATTAGGAGATAAAATAATAGGATATAAAAGAACTTTATTAACAGGAATTATCCTATTAATTATAGGATATATAAATATATATATATCAGAAAAAAATATAAACATATTATACTTAGGAATATCTATAATATCTTTAGGAAGTTGTTTATTTAAACCTACATTATCATCATTATTAGCAGATATATATAAAAAAAAATCTATAACACCAGATACAGGTTTTACTATGTATTATATGTCTATTAATATAGGTTCATTACTATCTATAGTAATAACACCTTGATTAGTAAATAATTATGGATGAAAAACAGCTTTAACTTTACCAATTATAGGTTTAATAATAGTATTATGAATATACATAAAATCAAATAAAATACTTAAAAAATACGGTTCAAAAATTGATTTTAAAGAATTATCAAAAAAAAATATATATATAACAATTTTACTATTAATAACTATTCTTATAGGAATATTTTACTTAATAAACAAACAAAAAATAATAAATAATATTATTAAAATAATCTTTTTAAGTATTATATTAATATTTATAAAAGAAATTTGATCAATTTCTATTAAAAAAAAAAAAAAAATTATAGTTGCATTTATTCTAATGATAGAAGCAATAATATTTTTTATTTTATATAATCAAATTCCAACATCATTAAATTTTTTTGCTATTAGAAACGTAAAACATAAAATACTAGGAATAAATTTTTCTCCAGAACAATTTCAAGCATTAAATCCATTTTGGATAATAATATTTAGCCCAATATTATCATATATATATAATAAATTAGGAAAAAAATTATCTGTAATAAATAAATTTTCTATAGGTATGATTTTATGTTCAATATCTTTTATTATATTACCAATAGGTATATATCTAGATACTAATATAAAAGGTTTAATATCACCTTACTGATTAGTATTAAGTTATGCTTTTCAAGGTATAGGAGAATTAATGATATCAGGATTAGGATTATCAATGATAACACAATTAATACCTAAAAAATTATTAGGACTTACAATTAGTACATGATTTCTAACTACTTCAATATCTATTATTATATCAGCTAATATAGCTAATTTAATGACTTTTCCACAAAATACTAATATAAATACATTTGAATCACTTAAAATATATTCAAATAATTTTTTTAAAATTGGAACATATAGTATTATAGCATCTATAATAATATTATTATTAACTCCTATTTTAAATTCAATAATTAAAAAATAGTATTATTAATTTAATAATATATAAATATAGTAAAGAGAAAAAAATGAATACAGCAATTATAATATGCATGCATGGTACTCTAAGTATAGAAATATTAAAAACAATAGAATTAATAATAGGAAAACAAAAAAATATTCTTGCAATAAAATTTCTACCTGGAGAAAACATAAATAATTTAATAAAAAAATATAAAAAATCATTTAAAAAACTAAATATATTAGATGGAATTATATTTTTTGTAGATATAATGGGTGGAAGTCCATTTAATGCTGCTAATAAAATATTACACACTAAAAAAATTAAATGTGATATTATTTCAGGAACTAATATTCCTATGTTATTAGAAGTATGTATGGCTAGAGAAGAAAAAAAAAATTTCAATAAATTAATTAATTTAGCCATAAATACAGGTAAAGAAAGTATTAATAATATAAATAAAATAAACAATATTAATTGTATTAAAAAAATAAAAAAAAACAATAAAAAAAAAAAATATGATTATATGAAAATAATGCTCTCTAGAATAGATGATAGATTAATTCATGGTCAAGTTTGTACAGGATGAAGTAAAGAATTTAAAATATCTAGAATAATAGTCATAAATGATGATATATCAAAAGATAAGATAAGAGTAAAATTATTAACACAAGTTTCACCACCTAATATAACATCACATGTAGTAAATATAAATAAATTTATTAAAGTATATAATAATCCTAAATATTTTGGAGAAAAAGTTTTATTATTATTTACAAATCCTAAAGATATAATTAAAATTATCAAAAAAGGGGTTAAAATTAATTCTATTAATATAGGAGGTATGTCATATAAAAAAGGTAAAAAACAAATAACTGATACTATATCAGTAGATGAAAATGATATAAAATCATTTTATAAATTAAATAAAATGAATATAGAACTAGAAATAAGAAAAGTACCTAATGATAAAAAAATAAATTTAATGGATATATTAAAAAAAAATAAATAAATATTATTAAAATAGGAAAAAAAATGGAAATAACTTCATATCAAATTATATTAATATTTTTTGTTAGCTGTTTAATAGGAGCAGAATCAATATTAGATGAATTTCAATTACATAGACCAATTATTGCATGTTCATTAATAGGATGAATATTAGGTAATTTAAAATCTGGAATAATCCTAGGAGGTACACTAGAAATAATTTCATTAGGTTGAATGAATATAGGAGCAGCAATATCACCAGATACAGCACTAGCTTCTATAATATCAACTATTTTAGTAGTAGTAAGTAAACAAAGTATAGGATCAGGAATAGCATTAGCATTACCATTATCTGCTACAGGTCAAATATTAACTATAATAGTACGTAGTTTAACTATAGGATTACAACATTTAGCAGATAAAACAATAAATAAAAATCAAAATTTATTTTTTATATCATGTATACATATAGCTGCTTTGTGTTTACAATCTATGAGAATAGCTATACCTACATTAATAATACTTTTATCTATGGGAACAGAAATAATACAAAAAACATTAAATTCTATTCCATTAGTGGTTACTAATGGTTTAAACATAGCTGGAGGAATAATAGTTGTTGTAGGTTATGCAATGGTAATAAATATGATGAAAACAAAATCATTAATGCCATTTTTTTACTTAGGATTTACAATAGCAGCATTTACTAAATTTAATTTAGTAGGACTAGGAATAATTGCTATAGTATTAGCAATATTATATATACAATTATCACCAAAATATTATATTGAAGAAATTAAAATTAATATTAATAAAAAAAAAAATACTTCTAAAGAAGATGAATTAGATTAATTAATAAAAGGAATAAATATGATGAATAAAAAAAAAATAAACAATACAGATTTAAATAAAGTTTTCCTACGTAGTACTTTGATACAAGGATCATGAAATTTTGAAAGAATGCAAGCATTAGGTTTTTGTTATTCTATGATTCCAATAATAAACAAACTTTATTACGATAATAATAAAGAAAAAAAAAAAGCAGTACAAAGACATTTAGAATTTTTTAATACACACCCATATATGGTTGCTCCTATTTTAGGAGTTATTATAGCTATGGAAGAAAAAAAAGCTAATGGATCTAAAATAGATGAAAGTACAATTAATAGTATTAAAATAGGATTAATGGGTCCATTAGCTGGAATAGGAGATCCAATATTTTGAGGAACTGTAAGACCAATATTAGCAGCATTAGGTGCAAGTTTAGCTTTAGACGGAAACATTATAGGTCCTATAATATTTTTTATTCTTTTTAATATTGTTAGAATATCTACATTATATTATGGTATTCATTATGGATATAAAAAAGGATTAAATATTGTAAAAACATTAAATAAAAATTTACTTCAAAAATTAACAGAAGGTTCATCAATATTAGGATTATTTATAATGGGATCTTTAGTTAATAAATGAACAAAAATTAATATTCCTGTTATTGTATCTAATATACAACAATATCAAAGTAATATAAGAAAAATAACTACTGTACAAAATATTTTAGATCAATTAATTCCAGGATTAATACCTTTATTACTAACATTAACATGTATGTGATTATTAAAAAAAAAAATTAATCCCATATTAATTATGGGTTGTATATTTATAATTAGTATTATAGGTAATTATTTTAAAATATTACAAAACTAAAAATTATGAATAAAATAGAAAAATCAGAAAATAAAAAAAAAAATAAAGAAAAAAACAAAGAAAAAAATAAATATAAAGAAAATATTTCTAATAAAGAAAACAAAAAAGAAGAATTTTTCCATAAAGGAAAAGAAATTATTAACGAAAATTTAAATATATTATTTAAATATATAAAAAATAAACCAATTATTTCTTTATTTATTGCTACATCTATAGGTTATATTTTAGGAAAAATAACATCTTCAAAAAACAAGTAAACCCATATTTTATTAATATGGGTTTAAAATTATTAAATATCTATATCTGACAATTCTTCTGAATTAATTTCTGAGTCTACCTGACCAACTAGATAAGAACTTATTTCTGTTTCTTGTGGAGCAGTTTGAATATTTTCTGAAATTAATCAATTATTTACTCAAGGTAAAGGATTTTTTTTTACCTTAAAAGGAGAATCTAAAAATATTGATTTCATTCTTAAATTAGTTATATATTCTATATATTTATAAATTATTTTTTTATTTAAACCTAATATAGATTCATTAGAAAACAAATAATTAGCTCAATCTTTTTCTTGTTCTGAAACTTTAATATATAAATCATAACTTTCTTGTTTACACTCATTTATTACTTCAATCATATTTTCATCTTTAACTAAATTCATAATATTAATAATTTTTTGAGTTCCTAATAAATGTAAACTCTCATCACGAGCTATAAATCTAATAATTTTAGCATTACCTTCCATAATATTTCTTTCAGCAAAAGAAAATGAACAAACAAAACTTACATAAAAACGTATTGCTTCTAAAGCATTAATACTAATTAAACATAAATAAAGTTTTTTTTTTATTTTCTTTAAAAATTTATCATTAAAAAATAATTTTTTATCTGAATTTAAATTATTAGTTATAATAATTAAATCATCATAATATTTAGATATATCTTCAGCTCTTTTAATTATATATTTATTATCTACTATATAATCAAAAACTATTCCAGGTTTATTAAATATATTTCTAATTATATGAGTATAAGAACGTGAATGTATAGTTTCAAAAAAAGACCAAGTTTGTATTCAAGTTTCTAATTCAGGTATAGAAACTAAAGGTAATAATGCTACACTAGGACTTCTTCCTTGAATTGAATCTAATAAAGTTTGATACTTTAAATTACTAATAAATATATGCTTTTCATAATCAGATAAATTTTGAAAATCAATTCTATCTCTAGATAAATCTATTTCTTCTGGTCTTCAAAAAAAAGACAATTGTTTTTGAATTAAATTTTCAAAAACTAAATATTTTTGTTGATCATAACGAGCTATATTAACAGATTGACCTAAAAACATAGGTTCTTTTAACTGATTATTTTTTTTTTTAGAAAACGTAGTATAAATCATTTTATTTATTTAAATTTTAAATTTCACAAAAATCACATGATGATAAATGAGAATATTTTTTATTATTTTGTTTATCTTCAGCACCATCTTTAACATTTTGATAATACAAAGTTTTAATACCTAATTTATAAGCAATTAATAAATCTTTTAATAAAATAGTTATAGGTATTCTATTACCTTTATAATTCAAAGGATTATAATTAGTATTTGTAGAAATAGATTGATCAATAAATTTTTGTATTATAGCCACCAAATGTAAATAACCAGTATTATTTGGTAAATCTCATAATAATTCATATTTATTTTTTAATTTTTTTATCTCTGGAACTACCTGTTTTAAAACACCACTCTTTGATATTTTAATAGTAATTAATCCTCTAGGAGGTTCAATACCATTAGTTGAATTAGAAATTTGTGATGAAGTTTCAGAAGGCATAATAGCAGATAAAGTAGAATTACGTAAACCATATTTATTTATTTTTTTACGTAATTTATCTCAATTACAATATAAAGGTTCATTACATATTTTATCTACATCTTTTTTATAAGTATCTATAGGTAATATACCCATAGAATATTTAGTATGATTAAAAAAATTACATTTACCTTTTTCTTTTGCTAAAATATTAGAAGCTCTTAACAAATAAAATTGTATATGTTCAAAAGTTTTATGAGTTAAACTATTAGCACTTCCATCTGAATAACGAACTTTATTTTTAGCTAAATAATAAGCAAAATTAGTTACACCTATACCTAAAGAACGTCTATTTAAAGTACTTCATTTTGCTGCATAAATAGAATATTCCTGATAATCAATCAATTCATCTAATGCTCTAACTAATAAAATAGATAAATATTTAAGTTCATGTAAATTTTTAATTTCACCTAAATTAAAAGCAGATAAAACACAAAGAGAAATTTCACCTTTTTTACTATTAGGAGAAACTAACGGTTTAGTAGGTAAAGTAATTTCTAAACACAAATTAGATTGTCTAATAGGAGATTTAATAACATTAAAAGAACTATGTGTATTACAATGATCTACATTTTGTATATATATTCTACCTGTAGAAGTTCTCTCTTGCATAAGTAAAGTAAATAAATCAAGAGAAAAAATTTTTTTTTTTCTTAAACTATTTTTTTTTTCGTAATAAAGATATAATTTTTTAAATTTTTTTTGATCATTAAAAAAAGATTCATATAAATCAGGAACATCATAAGGATTAAATAAAGTAATATACTGTTTATTAATTAAACGTTGATATATAAGTTTATTTAATTGAACACAATAATCAAGATGTCTTACTCTATTTTCATCTATACCTCTATTATTTTTTAAAACTAATAAATCTTCAATATCTAAATGCCAAATAGGATAAAATAATGTAGCAGCTCCATTTCTTATTCCTCCTTGAGAACAACATTTAACTGCACTTTGAAACAATTTATAAAACGGTATACACCCAGTATGTAAAGTTTCTCCTGAACGTATAGAACTACCTAAAGATCTTAATCTTCCTACATTAATACCTATACCTGCTCTTTTAGAAATATAATTAATAATAGAATTAGTAGTAGCATTAATAGAATCCAAACTATCATTACATTCTATTAATACACAAGAACTAAATTGTCTTACTGGAGTTCTAACACCAGCTATAACTGGTGTAGGTAAAGAAATTTTAAATAATGAAATTGCATTATAAAAATTTTTAATATACTTTAAACGAATATTTTTCTTATATTTTATAAATAAACAAGCAGAAATTAAAATATAAGCAAATTGTAAACTTTCATATATTTTACCAGTAATTTTATTCTGTACTAAATATTTATCTTCTAATTGTTTAGCAGAAACATAAGATAAAAACATATCTCTATTATGATCTATACATTTATCTAAAAAATTAAATTCTTTTTTAGAATATTTTTCTAATAAAATTTTATCATATTTATTAATAGAAACTAAATTAGAAACATGATCATATAAAGAAGGAGGTAAAAATTTTCCATAAGCTTTTTTTCTTAAATTAAATATTAATAATCTAGAAGCCATAAACTGATAATCAGGAAAATTTTCTGATATTAAATCAGCAGAAACTTTTATTAAAATTTTATGAATATCAGAAGTTTTAATTCTATTATAAAATTGAATATAAGATTCTTTTTTTATTTTAGATATAGAAATATTTTTTAAACCATACGAAGCATATACCAATATTTTATTAATTTTATTTAAATCTATCAATTGTTTGATACCATTTTTTTTTATAACATATCAATTTCTATTCATAAGAACCTTTATTATTTTTTTTTAAAAAAAAATTCCTAATTAAAATATTTTAATATATTTAATAAATATAATAAACTTATAAAATTATATATATATAAAATATTACAAAAAATAAAATTTATAATATATTATATAAATTAATATAACTAATTTAAACATAAAATAAAATTATTTAAATATTTAGAGAAATTAATGAAAAAAAAATATTTTGAAAAAAAAAAAAGTATAAATATTAAAAAAGAACTTAAAAAATCGTATTTAGATTATGCTATGTCTGTCATAATTGATAGAGCTCTACCAGATATAAGAGATGGTTTAAAACCAGTACATAGAAGAATTTTATATGCAATGTATATATTAAAAAATAATTTCAATAAACCATATAAAAAATCTGCAAGAATTGTGGGAGATGTAATAGGTAAATACCATCCTCATGGAGATAATGCTGTATATGATACTATAGTAAGAATGGCACAAAATTTTTCACTTAGATATCCATTAATAAATGGACAAGGAAATTTTGGTTCTATAGACGGAGATTCCGCCGCTGCTATGAGATATACAGAAATAAGAATGTCAAAAATAACTCAAGATTTTCTTAAAGATATAAAAAAAAATACAGTAAATTTTTTACCTAATTATGATTCTACAGAATTAATACCAGAAATACTCCCAACTAAAATACCTAATATATTAATTAACGGATCAACAGGTATAGCAGTAGGTATGGCTACTAATATACCTCCTCATAATATAGGAGAAATAATTAATGCACTTCTTAAATTCATTAAAAATAAAAATATATCTACTAAACATTTAATGAAATATATTAAAGGACCAGATTTTCCTACCGGTGGAATAATAGAAAATAATAATGGTATATATAAAGCATATAAAACTGGTAAAGGAACAATAAAAATAAAAGCTAAAATAAAGTTAGAAGAAGATTGTAAAAACAATAAAAAATTAATAGTTATAAATGAATTACCTTATCAAACTAATAAAATAAAAATAATAGAAAAAATAATAGAATTAATAAAAAATAAAAAAATAGAAGGAATAACTAACATTAGAGATGAATCTAATAAAGAAGGTATTAGAATAATTATAGAAATAAAAAAAGATACAAAAAAAAAAATTTTAATTAATAAATTACTTAATTTAACTAATTTAAAAATAAATTACGGTATTAATATAGTAGCTATATTCAATGGTAAACCTAAAAAATTTAATTTAAAAGAAATATTTAATATATTTATAAAACATAGAAAAAAAATAATAAAAAATAAAACTTTATTTAAATTAAAAATAATAAAAAAAAAAATACATATCCTAGAAGGACTAATTATAAGTTCTTTATATATAGATAAAATTATAAAAATAATAAAAAATTCTAAAAAAATTAATGAGGTAAAAAAAAAAATATTTAAATTAAAATTTAAAAATAAAAATAATAAATTTATTAATATTAAAAAAAATATATATAAATTAAGTAAAAAACAAATTTCATCATTATTAAATTTAAATTTAAGTAAATTAACACATATAGAACAAAATAAAATTAAAAAAAAATACTATAAATTAATTAAAAATAAAAAAAAATTAAAAGAAATTCTCATAAACAAAAAAATTTTAATAAAAATTATAAAAAATGAATTTATTAATATTAAACATAAATATGGAGATAAAAGAATTACAAAAATAAAAAAAAAATATAAAAAAATTAAAACAAAAGATTTAATAAAAAAAGAAAATATAATATTAATATTAACAAAATTAAACTATATAATATATAAAAAAATATCTAAATATAATACTCAACATAAAGGAGGAAAAGGAAAAAAAATCATAAAAAATAAAAATAATAATTTAATTAAAAAAATTATTCTTATTAATACTCATGAGAGTATATTTTTATTTTCAAATAAAGGAAGATTTTTTAAAATTAAAATTTATAAATTAATTAAAACTAATAATAATAAAAACCAATTAATTACAAATTTTATAAAATTAAAAAATAATGAAAAAATTACATGTTTAATAAAAAATAAAAAAACATATCAATATTTCATAATATTAACTAGTTATGGTTTAATTAAAAAAATTAAAATAAATAAATTTAAAAAAAATGGTATTAATGTTATTAATTTAAAAAATAAAGATAAAATTATTAGTGTTAATTTATTAAGTAATAATAAAGATATTATGTTATTCACTAAATTAGGTAAAACTATAAGATTTAAAATAAACTTAATAAGAGAAACTAGTAGAACTTCTTTGGGAATTAAAGCTATTAAATTAAATAAAAAAGATAAAATTATATCATCATTAATACCTAATAATAAAAAAGAAATTTTAATAATTACAGAAAAAGGTTATGGTAAAAGAACATTAATTAATGAATTTTCAACTAAATCAAGAGCAATTAAAGGTATTAAATATATTAAAAATAATACCAAAAATGGTAATGTAATAAAAGTAATTCAAGTAAAAGAAACTGATGAAATTATAATTATAACAAATAAAGGAAATATAATTCGTATATTAGTAAAAGAAATTAAAATATTAAAAAGAAATACTCAAGGAATAATATTAATTAGACTTAAAAATTTAGAAAAAGTTATAGATATACAAAAATTATAATAAAATCTATAAATAAATTATAAAACATGTACCGAAGTAGTATTACTAGTTCCAGATGCCACTAAAGCACCAGAAATCATAACTACTATATCACCTACTTTAGCATAACCAGTAGAAATAGATAATTCTTTACCTATACGATAAAAATCATCAGTAGAATTAATAGATTTAACTACCATTGGTATTACTCCTTTACTTAAAATTAATTGTCTAGCTACATACTTATTTTTAGTAAGAGCTAAAATTAAAGATTTAGGAAAATATTTCCTAATAAATTTAGCAGATTTACCTGCTCTAGTAAAAACTAATATTAAAGGAGAATTTAATTTTTTAGAAATATCTACTGAACTTCTACAAATAGCTTCACTAATAGGCATATATACATCATTTTTATAGTTAGAAAAATTATATTTCATAGATATATCAGTACGTTTACATATAGTAGACATTATTTTAACAGACTCCACAGGATATTTACCTTTAGCACTTTCTGCAGATAACATAACAGCATCAGTTCCATCTAATATAGCATTAGCTACATCTCCTGCTTCAGCTCTAGTAGGTCTAGGATTATTAATCATAGATTCTAACATTTGAGTAGCAGTAATAACTACTTTTCTAGAAAAATTACATTTTTTAATCATCATTTTTTGAGCAAAAATTACATCTTCTACAGGTATTTCTACACCTAAATCTCCTCTTGCTACCATAATACCATCAGAAACATTTAAAATTTTATCAAAATTATCTAAACCTTCCCTATTTTCAATTTTAGAAATAATTTGTATATTATTTCCATTATGTTCATCTAAAAATTTTCTTATTTCTAATACATCAGAACTTTTTCTTATAAATGAAGCAGCAATAAAATCAACTTTATTATCACATCCAAAAATTAAATCATATTTATCTTTTTTTGATAAAGAAGGTAATGAAACAGGAATATTAGGTAAATTAATACCTTTATTTTCACCTAAAAATCCATTATTTTGAACTTTACAAGTAACTTCATTAATTGTTTTACCAATAACTTTCATAGAAATTAAACCATCATCAACTAAAATTATATCACCTATACTAACATCTCTAGTAAAATTTTTATATGATACACCTACTATAGTATTAGTACCTATAAAATTTTTACTATATACAAAACTAAAAATTTGACCAGAATTTAGGTATACATCTTTAGAATTTTTTAATTTTGAAGTACGTATTTCTGGTCCTTTTGTATCTAATAAAAATGGAATTTCTTTTCCAGTAATATTCATTACTTTTTTTAAATTATATATATATTTTTTATGTATATCATGATCTCCATGAGAAAAATTTAATCTAGCAATATCCATACCTGCATAAACTAATTTAACTAATATATCTATATTATTAACACTTGGACCTAAAGTACAAACTATTTTAGTTTTTTTCATATAATTACTTTTTAAAATAATACATATTATTAAATTGCGTTCTAGTGGAATTGAACCACTGACTTCCATCACGTCAAAATGGCACTCTACCTCTGAGTTAAGAACGCTAAATAAACTAAATTTATATAATTTATTATATTATAATATAATATTATATAATAAAAAATTAAAATATTTAATTATTAATATAAATTTTTAAAAAAATGAAAAAAAATTTTATAAAAAATTTAAAAAAAAGAAAATTAATTGTAAAAATTTCAAATAAAAAAAAATTAATTAAAAAAATAAAAAAAAATAAAATAAATATATATTGTGGTTTTGATCCTACCAAAGAAAGTTTACATTTAGGTCATTTAATACCATTAATAACATTAAAAAGATTATTAAATTACGGATATAAAATAATAATTTTATTAGGAGGTGTTACATCTATTATAGGAGATCCTAGCTTTAGGAAAAATAAAAGAAATATTAATTCTATATATAATATAAATATATATACTAAAAAAATTAACTTACAAATAAAAAAATTTTTTAAAAATAATAAAAATATTTTATTATTAAACAATAAAAAATGATTTAGTAATATGAAAATATTATTTTTTTTAAAAAATATTGGTGAAAATTTTAATGTTAATCAATTACTAAATAAAAAAGCAATTAAAACTAGAAATTCTATTTATCATAAAGGAATTACATTTACAGAATTTTCTTATTGTATATTACAAAGTTATGATTTTTTATATTTATATAAAAATTTCCATATAAATCTCCAAATAGGAGGTTCAGACCAATGAGGTAATATTACATCAGGAATAGATTTAATAAAAAAAAAATATAAAAAAGAAACTTTTGGAATTACATTACCACTAATGACTAAAAAAAACGGAGAAAAATTTAGTAAAACAGAAAATAATACTCTATGATTAGACGCAAAAAAAACCTCTCCTTATGAATTTTATCAATTCTGAATAAATATACCTGATGAACAAGTTTATCTATTTTTAAAACAAATAACTTTTTTAAAATTAAATACTATTAATAGTATTATTAAAAAAAAAAAAATTAATTATGCAAAAAAAATTTTAGCACAAGAAATAACTAAAATTATACATGGAAAAAAAGAACTTAAAAACATAGAATTTTCTTCAAATTTTTTTTTTAAAAAAAAATGAAAAAAAAATGAAAAATATTTCTATAAATTATACAAATATAATATACCTAAACTTAAAATATCTAAAAAAATAACTTATTTAAAAGAAATAATTTTAAAATTAAATATTACTAAATCTAAATCACAAGCACATAATTTAATTTTAAATAAATCTATATATATAAATTATAAAATTATTTTAAATGTAAATTATAAAATAAAAAATAAAGATAAATATTTTGATAAATTTACTTTAATTAGTAAAGGTAAAAAAAAATTTTTCTTATTAAAATGAACAAAATAAAAATATTAAAATAAAAATTTAATATTTTTCTAAAGTAAAATTTTTTTCATTTAAATGAAATTTTTTTTTTAAATTATAGGTAATATTATTAATCATGTTATTATTACCACATATCATAAAATGACTACTATTAAAATCAATTAATTTATTTATTTTAAAATTAATAAATATATCATTTATATGTCCTTTAATAATATTTAAATTTTTAATTAAATTTAATTTTTTTTCTTTACTAATAGAAAAAAATAAATTTAAATAATTATTACCATAATATTTCTTTAAAAATAATAATTGATCTAAATAATAAATATTTTTAAAATATTTTACTCCATATAAAAATAATATTTTTTTAAATTTTTTTTTAATTTCATTAATATCACTTCTTAAAATAGATAATAAAGGAGATATAGAAGTACCTATACATATCATTCATAATATATCTTTTTTAAGAGTATTTTTAATAATAAAATTACCATAAGAATATTTAGATATATAAATATAATCATTAATAGATAAATTAAATAATAAATTACTTAAATATCCCTCTTTTTCTTTTTTTAAAAAAAATTCCAATTTTTTATCTTTACTAGAACTTATAAAAGAATAAAATCTAAAATAAAAATTATCTTTAATTTTTAAAGCTAATTTAGTAAATTGACCCGCTATAAATGAAGAAACTTTATTTTCTAAAAAAATACTAAAAAAAAAATTATCTCACTTTTTTATATTTAATATTTTACTTTTTATTCATTGCATAATAAATAAAATTATTTATTTAAAAAATTAAATTCTAATATACCTCTATATAAATCATTACCTAACTGTTCTTCTATACGTATTAATCTATTATATTTAGATATTCTTTCAGATCTACTCATAGAACCAGTTTTAATTTGACCAGAAGATAATCCTACTGCTATATCTGCAATACAAGTATCTTCAGTTTCACCAGAACGATGTGAAATTATTATAGAATATTTATTTTTTTTAGCTAAATTAACTGTTTTAAATGTTTCAGTTAAAGTACCTATTTGGTTAGGTTTAATTAAAATAGAATTTACTACATTTAAGTTAATTCCTTTTCTTAATAATTCATAATTAGTAACAAATAAATCATCTCCAACTAATTGAACATTTTTACCTAAAATACCAGTTAAATAAACATATCCTTCTCAATCTATTTCACTTAAAGGATCCTCAATAGATAAAATAGAATATTTACTTACCCAATCATTTAATAAATCTGTAAATTCATAAAAGGAAAACTTTTTATTTTCAAAAAAATATAATTTATTTTTTTTATTATAAAATTCTGATGCAGCACAATCTAAACCTATATAAACATCTTTACCTAAAATATATCCAGATTTATTTATTGCATCACTTATTAAAACAAGAGCTTCTTCATTAGAATTTAAATCAGGTGCATACCCACCTTCATCTCCTACAGAAATTTTTTTATTATTTAATTTTAATATTTTTCCTAAATTATGAAATATCTCTGAACATATTCTAATAGAATGTCTAAAACTTTTAGCCCCAGTTGGTAAAATCATAAACTCTTGAATATCTATATTATTATCAGCATGACAACCACCGTTAATTATATTAACCATAGGAACAGGAATACTCAATTTATTATTATTATTTAATTTAGATACATAATTAAATAAAGATAAATTTAAAGATTTAGAACTAGCTTTAGCTAAAGCTAATGAAACTGCTAAAATAGAATTTGCTCCTAATTTAGATTTATCATTAGTTCCATCAAGATCTATCATAATATTATCAATATTACTTTGATCTAATGAATCTAATCCTATTATTTCTTTAGAAATAATATTATTAATAATAAATACTGATTTTAATACACCTTTACCTAAAAAACGATTAATATCATTATCACGTAATTCAACAGCTTCTTTAGATCCAGTAGAAGCTCCTGAAGGAACAATAGATCTACCCCAATAACCTCCTTCTAAATGAACTTCTGCCTCAATAGTAGGATAACCACGTGAATCTAATACTTCTCTACCAATAACTTTAGTAATTTTACTCATAAAATTTCCTTATTATTTTAATATGATAAAACATTATATAATTATAAACATATTTAAATAAATTTAAAATAAAATTATTATTTAAATAATAAATAAATATTAATTATTTTAATTAAATTTAAATATATAAATAATAATATAAAAAATAAAATTTTTATAAAAAATATAAAAAAATATTTATTTATAAAAAATATAAATACAACTACTTTATTAATATTTATATATAAAATTTACTTATATATATAAATATGATAACATAAAGTTATGTATCGCGGGATAGAGCAGCGGTAGCTCGTCGGGCTCATAACCCGAAGGTCGTTGGTTCAAATCCAACTCCCGCAATTTATATTATAAAAAAAATATTTTATAAAAATACTTAATAAAATAAAGTATTAATATACCTTTTAAAAATCCTAAAATAATACCTAATATTTTATCGATAAAAAAATAAATAATAAAAAAAAAATTTTTAGTTAATAAAAACAAAAATCTTTCTAAAAAAAAAATCATTATTAATAAAATAAAATATAATAAAAAACAAACAATATTTTTTTTAAAAACAAAAAAAAAATATTTACTTAAAAAAAAGGTAAAAATAATTTTAATAAAAAAATAAAAAAATAAAAAAAATAATAAAGAAAATAATTCTCTTAAAAAACCTCTTTTAAAACTATAATACATAGACAAAAATATAATTATATAACTTATTATGTAAACTAATCTATTAAAATTCATAATTAATTAATATTTGAAATTTAAAATTCAATAAAATATTTAATTTTTTTTAAATTCTATTTTATATAAATATAAACCATAAGGTTTAATTAATTTAATTTTTAAAATATTTCTATTCCTAGAAAACAAAACATATTTTATCCATTCAACAGAATATTTTTTAATACCTATTAATAATAAACTACTTATAATATTTCTAACCATATGATATAAAAAAGAATCAGCTTTAATATCAAATATTATATACATATTTCTTTTAAATATATTTAAATGCATAATATTTTTATAAATATTTTTAGATTCACATCCAGAAGATTGAAAAGAAGAAAAATCATGTACACCTAATAAATATTTAGATGCTTGTTTCATTAAATTTAAGTTAATATTACTAGAATAATACATAACTAATTTATTTAAAAAACTAGATCTAATTTTAGAATTTAAAATAAAATACAAATATCTTCTAGATAAAACATTATAACGGGCATGAAAATTATTTTTAACATATTTAACTCATTTAAATGAAATATCATTAGGTAAATTAAAATTAGAAATTAATAATCATTCGTTTTCTTTTTTATAACAATTAGTATCAAAATGAAAAATCTGACCTAAACTATGTACACCTAAATCAGTTCTACTAGAACAAAAAATTTTTATTTTATGTTTGGCTATTTTAGATAAACATACTTCAATTATTTCTTGTATACTTAAATTACTATGAGATTGTTTTTGTCAACCAATATAATTAGAACCATTATATTCTACACAAACTAATAATCTATTTAACATAAGATTTATTTTTCTTACGTAAAAAATATAATTTAGATTTATTAAAAAAATATTTTTTTTTAATTAAAATAGAATAAAGTATAGGAGAATGAATAAAAAATACTTTTTCTACTCCTTCATTATAAGAAATTTTCCTCAGTATAAAAGATGAATTTAATCCTTTATTTTTTACAGATATAATTATTCCCTTAAAAGTTTGTAATCTTTTTTTAGAACTTTCTATAATCCATAATTTAACTTCTACTATATATCCAGATCTTAAACTAGGTATATTTTTATTTAAATATTTTTTTTCAACAAAATCAATTAATTTATTTTTCATATTAACCTTTAAAATTATTTTTCAAAATATTTTTTAATTTTATTAAATATTTTAATAAAACTTTTACTTAAAATAAATTTATTTAGTAAATAAGGTTTAGAAATAAAAGTTTTTATAAAAGATTGTTTTAATCTTCATAATTTAATATCTTTATGATTACCAGATAAAAGTACTTTAGGAACAGATAAATTATTAAATTTATTTGGACGAGTATAATTAGGATATCCTAATAAACCTTTAAAATTAAAAGAATCATTTTTACAAGAATCAATATTATTTAATATACCAGGTATATTTCTAATAATAAGATCTATAACTACTAATAAAGATATTTCTCCACAACTTAATACATAATCTCCTATAGAGATTTCCATATCTATATAATTATCAATTATACGTTGATCTATTCCACTATAACGACTACATATAAAAATTAAAGAATCATAATTTAATAATTTATTAATTAAATTTATATCAATAATTTTACCTTGAGGAGAAAGATGTATTACAAAAGATTTTTTATATAAACTACGAACTTTTTTAATTATTGTATATAAAGGCTTAGGATTTATTAATAAACCCGGACCTCCACCATAAATTTTATTATCTATACTAGAATTAGATTCTTTAAAATCAATTAGATTTCAAAATTTAAAATGTAAAATTTTTTTTTTAATACCTTTATATATTAAACCATTTTTAAAAGGAGATATAAAAAAATCAGGATTTATAGTAATAATATCAAAATTCATTTATATTCAATTATTCATAAATATTAAAATTATTTAAAAATTAAACTTATTCTTATATTTTTTAAATAAACAAATAACTCTTTTAGACAAAAGAGCACCATAATTAATTCATAAATTAATTTTTTTTATATCTATATATATATCTTTTTTAATTTCAAATATTCCAAAAGGATTATAAAAACCTATTTTTTTAATAAATTTACCATTACGAAATTTACGTCTATCAGCTACTACAATATGATAAAAAGGATATCTTTTCCTTCCATACCTAGCCAAACGTATAACTACCATATTAATTACCTCATTTAATAAAAAATATATTAAAAAAATAAAAATTTTAATAAATATAAAATATTTATTTTAAAATATAAAATATAAATTAAATCTAAAACAGTGGGAAAGGGATTCGAACCCTTGATACAATTAAGTATACACATTCTCCAAACGTGCTCTTTAAACCACTCAGACATCCCACTAAATTTAGTTTATTTATTATTATTATATACTAAAAAATATTTTGACAAAATAAAATATTTTTATTATACTACATATATTCCTCTGTAGTTCAGTTGGTAGAACAGCGGACTGTTAATCCGTATGTCACTGGTTCGAATCCAGTCGGAGGAGTATAAAATAAATTTATTTATTAACAAAATTTTTTTTAATAAAAATTTTTCTAGAATTTATATCATCACCCATTAAAACTTTAAATAATTTATCAGTACTTACAAAATCATCAATAAAAATTTTTGACAAAGTTCTTTTTTGAGGATTCATAGTTGTATCTCATAATTGTATAGGATTCATTTCTCCAAGACCTTTATAACGTTGAATAAATATACTTTTTTTATTTTTTTTTAAAATAAAATTAATTAAAGAATTAAAATTATTAAAATATATCTTTTTTTTATTTATTAAAATAAATTTTTCATAATTATCCTTAAAAAAAAATATTTTTTTTCCTAAATCTAATATAGAAAAATATATATTCTGAAAAAATTTTTTATCAATATAAATTATTTCTTTATTAATATCATTCAAAAAATAAAATTTTATTTTAAAAAAATTATCTTTATTTATTATTAATTTACAGATAATTTTATTTTTAAAAAAATTATCTTCATTTAAAAAAAAAGAAAAATTATTTAATCAATTTTTTATATCTAAAATATTTTCAATATTAAAATTTTTAAAAAACATAATTTTATTAAATATATAACAAGAAAATTTTGTTTTAGATTTATTAAATAAATTTAAAAAAAATTTATATTTATATGAAAAATAAATCAAATCTTTATTATTTAATAAAATTAAATTATTTTTTTTATATAAAACAATATTTTTAAAAGATAAATATATTTTATATTTTATTAAATCATTACTATTATAAATATAAAATTCTTTCTTTTTTTTATTTATTTTATATAAAGGTGGACGAGCTATATATAAATAACCTGATTTAATTAAATCAGGCATATATCTATAAAAAAATGTTAATAATAAAGTACGTATATGAGCACCATCTACATCAGCATCAGTCATAATAATAATACTATGATATCTTATTTTACTTAAATTAAAATTTTTATCACCTATTCCACAACCTAAAACTGATATTAAAATACTAATTTCTTTAGAAGATAGAATTTTATCAAAACTAGTTTTTTCAACATTAATAATTTTACCTTTAAGAGGTAAAACTGCTTGATTAAAACGATTTCTACCTTGTTTAGCTGAACCACCAGCTGAATCTCCTTCAACCAAAAATAACTCTGAAAAAACAGGATTTTTTTCTTGACAATCTGCTAATTTACTAGCAATAACATTAAAATCAAAAATATTTTTTTTTCTAGATAACTCTCTAGATTTTTTAATATATTCTCTTATTTTATAAGAATTTATAATTTTATTTATAATATATTTAGCATCTAATGAATATGTTAATAAAAAATTAAACAAATATTCATTAATCAAAGATTCAACTACATATTTAACTTCAGAAGAAATCAATTTTTCTTTAGTTTGAGAAGAAAATTTAGGATTAAACATTTTAATAGAAACAATTGCAAATAAACCTACTCTAGTATCTTCACCTAAAACATTTATTTTTTTTTTATTTAATTTTTTATCTAAAAATATATTTATAGTACGAGTAATTGCAGATTTAAAACCTATTAAATGAGTACCTCCATCTATTTGAGGGACATTATTAGTAAAACATAAAATTTTATTTTTTATAGAATCAATTCACTGACATGCTATTTCTAAATAAATTTTATTTTTATTTGTTTTAAAATAAAAAATATTTTTATGTATAACTTTTCTTTTTTTAACTAAATTTAATAAAAAAAATTTAATACCACCATAATTTAAAAATTTATAAAAATAATTATCTATATTATTAATTAATTTTATATATAAACCATTATTTAAATAAGATAATTCATTTAATCTTTTATATAAAATTTTAAATTTAAATTTATTCAAATTTAAAAAAATTTTTTTATCAGGTCAAAATCTTATATATGTTCCTGTTAATTTTGTTTTTCCAATTATAGAAAGATTTTTTTTAGGAATTCCAAAATTATAAATTTGATAAAAAATTTTATTTTCTCTAAAAATTTTTAATTCTAATTTTTCTGATAAAGCATTTACTACAGATATTCCTACTCCATGTAAACCACTAGAAATTTTATAAGATTTATTATCAAATTTACTACCTGAATGTAAAACAGTCATAATTAATTCCGCTCCTGATATTCCAGTATCACTATGTATATCAGTAGGAATTCCTCTACCATTATCTAATACTGATAATGAACCATCTTTATATAAAGTAACAACAATTTTTTTACAAAAACCAGCTAAATATTCATCTATAGAATTATCTATAACTTCATAAAACATATGGTGCAAACCACTTCCATCATAAGTATCACCAATATACATACCTGGACGTTTACGAACAGCTTCTAAATCTTTTAAAACTTTAATACTAGAAGAATTATAAAAATTAGATAACATACTTTTACTCATTTAAAAAATTAAAATATTTATTTATAATTGAATTGGCATTATCATATAATTAATAAATTTATTATTAATGTCTAAAATTTTTACAATAGAATTATTATCTTTAAAATAAAAACGTATTTCAAGAGAATATTTAATAGAATTTAAAATATCTAAAATAAATTTAATATTTAAATTTATACTTATATTTTTATCAATACTTTTAATTAAAATTTTTTCTTTTATTTCATTATTATTAGAATCATTAGAAGTAAGTATAAGAAAATTATTTTTAAAAGAAAAATTAACATAATTTATTACATTATTACTAATAATTAAAGAACGTAATAACGCATTTTTAAATAAAAATATATTTAAATCAACAAAATAATAATTTTTAATAGATAAAAAAACATTTTTATAATCAGGAAATAATCCATTAATTAAACTTCCATAAATAATAAAACTATCAAAATAAATTTTGATCATATTAATACCTATTTCAAAAAAAACATTTTTATTATCTAAAAAATCTAAAAATTTAAATAACTCCATAATTAAATTACGAGATATAATTAATGAAAAATTTTCTCTATTTTTAAAAGAAATATATTTAATAGGTAATTTATAAATAGATATACGATAACTATCTGTAGTAACAAAAAAAAAAAAACCATTTTTATATTCAATTAACATACCATTTAAATAATAATAAATATCTTGATTTCCCATAGAAAAATATATTAAAGATATTATTTTTTTAAATAATAAACTAGAAATAGAAAATTTATAATCAAAAGAAAAATTTTTATCTAAAATAGGAAATTGTAATACTGGTAAAGTATTCAGTAAAGAAACACTATTTAAACAAGATAATTTTAATCTATTTTTGTATAAACTAAAAAAAATTAAATCTTCTTCAGAATAAGTACGAAATAATTCATATAACTTACGTAAACTAACAGTTAAAGAACCATAAGAAAAAATATTTTTTTTTAATAATTTAATTTTACAATTAATTTCTATATCTAAATCTGTAACAGTAAAATTTAAACTTAAATCTTTATTTATATTTATTAATATATGAGATAAAATAATTTGTTTATTTGATATACCAATATAAGTATTCAATTTACTCAAAATTTTAAATATTTTTTTTTTTTTTTATAAAAAACTTCATACTTAAATTAATTTAATTAAATTATTAAAATAAAATTTTACAAAATATTTTTAACATAAAGATTTAAAAATTTTTTATAGATATATAATTTAGTAAAACAATTTAAATATAAAAAATAAAAATTTAAATATATATAAATTTATATAATTAATTTTTATTAATTAATATTTATGTAAAACAAATAAAATATTTATAAAAATATTTAAATAATAAACTTATAATTTTATTATTTTAAATTAAATAAAATATTTGTATATTTATAAATATTTTATTTATTTTAATTTGTAAAAAGTATACAATATATTTTTTATAAAATCAATAATAATATTATTTAAATAATATAAATAATTAATAAAAATATTTAAAATTTATATTTACTAAATAAATAAAATATACATATAAAATATATTATTTAAAATAATTTATTACTTTTCACTTTATAAATATAATTTATATTATTATTTATTTTAATTATATAAATATATTTTATTTAATTTAATATAATTAAATATTAATAAAAAATTTATAATTTATATAAAAAAAATAAATTTATTTATCATTATAAATAATTTACCATAGATAAATTTATTAAATTAATATTTAATAAAAAAATAAATAATTACTATAAAAAAAAATTTAAAAACATATTATTTTTTTTAATAAATATATTTATATTCATTAAATATGTAAAATTAATCAAAAATAAATAAATATATTATATTAATATTAATTAATATAATTATTATTTAAATAATTTAAAATAAAATAATAATATTATTATTAATATTTTAAATATTAAATATAAAAATCATAACTATAAAATTAATAAATTAATTAATATACAAATAAATATTTTTAAATTTTATTAAAATATTTTTATTATAAACTATATACCATACTAACCTCTCATTTAATATAAACAAATATAATAGTATAATTACTATAAATAAACTTCAAATATAAACTTTAAAATAAATAAAATATGAAAAGAACATATCAACCCTCAAAAATAAAAAAAAAACGTAATCATGGTTTTAGAAAAAGAATGAAAAAAAAAAATGGAAGAAAAATTTTATCTAATAGAAGAAAAAAAAAAAGAAAAAATATTTCAATATAAAAGATTTTTCCTCTTAAAAAAAATGAAATTTAAAGTTAAAAATATTTTTTTAAAAAAACAAAAAACATATAAATTTTTATTAATAAAAAATAATACTAATAAATTTAATTATCCACGTATTGGAATATTAATAAAAAAAAAAAATATAAAATTATCAGTAAAAAGAAATTTATTTAGAAGAATAATATATGAAACATTTAGATTAAATCAATATAAAATTATGAATAAAGATTATTTATTCATAATTAAAAAAAATATATTGTTTTTAAAAAAAAAATTTCTTTTTTACTTTTTTAAAAAAATATGAAAAAATTTTTACAAAAAATAAATTTATAAAAAAAAAATAAAAAAAATGAATTTCATAAAAAAAATTATTTTAATATTAATGATATTAATATTTTCTTTTTCTTGATCACAAAAAAATAACTATAAATATAAAAAATATTTAAATTATAAAAATAAAAATATATATATAAAAAATAATATTTTTTTAATTAAAATAAATAAATTAAATGGTAATATAGATAAAATTATTTTTCTAAAATATAAAGATAATAAATTAAATAAAAAATTAACTAATAAATTAAATATTAATATATTTAAAAAAAAAAATAATATATATAAAAAAAAAATATTTTTTAAAAAAAAAAAAATATATGTAAATAAAAAATATATTAAAATACTATGAGAAAAAAAAAAACATAATATAAAATATACCAAAAGTATTTTTTTAAAAAAAAACTCATATAAATTTTATATTCATTTAAAAATACAAAACAATTCTTCCAATAAACATTCCTATAAAATATATAATAAATTAATAAATAATGAAAATATTAAAAACAATTTTAATAATATATCGTTTTTAAATAAAAAAAATATATTTAAAAAATATTTTATAGAAAATATTGAAAATAATAAAATATTTAAAGATAATTTAAAATGAATGTCTGCATCAGAAAAATATTTTACTACTACTTTAGTAGTACCTAATACACTAGATAAATATAATAATATTTACATAAAAAAAAAAAATAACAATAATATTGTATATAAATATATAAATAATTTAAAAATTAAATCTAAAAATACTAAAATAATTAAATATAAACTATGAATAGGTCCAAATTTAATTGAATATTTAAATAAAATAGGCAAAAAAGTAGATTTAAACAGAGATTATGGTAAATTATGATTTTTTTCTAAACCAATATTAAAATCAATAAATTATATAAATAAAATTGTAAATAATTGAGGATACACAATAATTGTTATAACAATAATATTTAAAATTATTACATACCCATTAAATAAATTACAGTTATTAACACTAGAAAAAATAAAAAATATACAACCTAAAATTAAAAAAATAAAAGAAAAATACAAAAATAATAAATATAAATTAAATAAAAAAATACTAAATTTATACAAAAAATACAATATAAACCCAATTATTGGATTTATAATAGTAATTATACAAATACCAATATTTATATCTATATATAATGTAATTTCATACTCAGTAGAATTTAAAAACTCAAAATTTTTATTTTGAATAGAAGATTTATCTTCCTATGATAAATATTATTTATTACCATTAATAATGGGTATATCAATGATATTATTACAAAAAAAAAATAATCTTGAAAAAAATATAAATATATTTTTTATACCATTTATATTTACTATATTATCATTATATTTTCCTAGTGGAGTATTATTATATTATATAACAAATAATTTATTAACATTTATACAACAAAATATATTTAGTTAATTTTAAATAAAATGATAATAAAATTTCACGACACAATATTTTCTCAATCAACCCCAATAGGTTATGGAGGAATAGGAATAATTAGAATATCTGGAAAAAAATCCAAAATAATAGCAAAAAAAATTTTAGATAAAAAAATTATAAATAGATATGCTATATATACTTCATTTAAAAATAAATATGGTCAAACAATAGATTTAGGAATAGCTATATTTTATAAATCACCTCATTCATTTACAGGAGAAGATATTTTAGAACTTCAATGTCATGGAGGACAAAAAATTATAGAATTAATAATAGAATCAATTATAGATTTAAAAATTAAACACACTAGAATAGCAAAACCTGGAGAATTTACTGAAAGAGCATTTTTAAATAATAAAATTGATCTCATACAAGCTGAAACAATAAATTATTTAATATATTCTAAATCAAAAAAAAATATTTTTTCAGCAATAAAATCTTTAAAAGGAAAATTTTCTAAAAAAATTATATATATTATTAAATTAATTAATAATTTATTAATCAATATAGAAAAAGAAATTAGTTTTTCAGAAAAAAATTTAAATTTATTAAAAAAAAAAATAATTAAAAAAAAAAATGATCTTATTTATAAAAAAATTAAAAAAATATATATAAATTCTAAAAAAAGTTTATTTATTAATAATAAAATTAAAATAACTATTATAGGTAAACCTAATGTTGGAAAATCAAGTTTAATGAATTTATTAACTAAAAAAAATACATCAATAGTTACTAATATACCTGGTACAACAAGAGATATAATAACAAAAAATATAAATATAAATAATAATTTTAATATAGAAATTAACGATACAACAGGAATACATAAAACAAAAAATAAAATTGAAAAAATAGGAATTAAAAAAACATGAAAAATAATTAATAAATCTAAAATAATTATTTTTATAGAAAATTCATTTAATTCAACAGAAAAAAATATATTTAATATATATAAAAAAAATATAAAAAAAAAAATAAAAAAAAATAAAAAAATATTATTTTTAATACGTAATAAAATAGATATTTCTAAAGAAAAATATAAAATTATTAAAAATAAAAAATATATAATAATAAATACATCTATAAAAAAAAAAATAGGTGTAGAAAAATTAAAATTTGAAATTAATAAAATAATAAAAACATTAAATAAAGAAAATATATTTTTAATTCAACAAAGACATTTAGAATTAATTAAAAAAACTAAAAAAAAAATAAAAAATATAAAAAATATATTTAAAATTAATATAAATAAAAAAAAAATTAATTTAGACATTATATATCAAAATTTATTTGATAGTCAAAAATTATTAAATAATATATTAGGAAAAAAAAAATTTACTTCAAAAAAAATTATTAATAATATATTTAAAAATTTTTGTATAGGAAAATAAAATTAATTATTTAATCAAAATATGACAATTAATATAAAAAATATTTTTTTTAAAATAAATAAAAAATATTCTAATAAAAGATTAGATATTTTTTTAACTAAAAAAATTAAAAATATATCTAGAAGTAAAATAAAAAAAATTATAAAAAAAAAATACATATTTATAAATAATAGAATTATTACTACTGCTCATAAAAAAACTAAATATAAAGATATAATTTTTATAAAAAAAATAAAAATTAAAAAAAGAAAATATATAGCTAATAAAAATATTAAATTAAATAAAATTTATGAAGATAAATATATATTAATTATCAATAAAAAAAATAATATAGTTGTACATCCAGGATCTGGTAATTTAAATAATACATTAATGAATACATTAATGTATTATTATCCAATTACATATAAAAAAGTTCCTAGATGTGGTCTAATACATAGACTAGATAAAAATACTACTGGATTATTAATAATAGCAAAAAAAAAAAAAATTTATAAAAAATTAGTAAAAAATATTAAAAATAAAAAAATTTATAGAAAATATATAACTTTAGTATGAGGAAAAATAAAAAATAACGGATTTATTAATCAACCAATATCTAGACATAAATACCAAAGAAAAATAATGTCTATAAATAAAAATGGTAAAAAAGCTTTAACTTATTTTAAAGTAATAGAAAATTTCTCTTTTTGTACTTTACTTCAAATAATTTTATATACTGGAAGAACTCATCAAATTAGAGTACATATGAATTATATACAACATCCTATCATTGGAGAAAAAATATATACAAGAAAAAATATTTCTAAAAAATTTAAAATACCATATGAAATAAACAAAAAAATAAATAATCTAAATAGACAAGCATTACATGCTTATTATTTAAAATTTAAACATCCTAAAAAAAAATATATGACAATTAATTCTCATATACCACAAGATATATGAGATATAATTTTTGAATGTAGATTAAATAAAAATATAATTAAAAATTAAATTTTAATCATCTTTCTAAAATAAAAACTGCAGAAATAGTATGTATATTACAATTAGAATAAAAAGAATTATAAATATCTGAATTATCATTCATAAAATTACGAGCAGCACAAGAAGTAAATCTTTCATCAGAAAAAAAAATTTTTAAACCAAATTTATGAATTAAATAATTAGCAAAATTTTCTATATAATTAATAATTAATTTACGATCATTTTTATCTAAACTATATGGATAACCTATAACAGCTTTTTTAACTAATCAAATATCAATAATTTTTTTAATTTCCATTCAATTTATTGGTATACCTTTTTTAGCACTTAAACATACTAATGGACTAGCAGTTTTAGTATAATATTGACCTACTGCTACACCAATATGTTTCATACCAAAATCAAAAGCAATAATAAACATAAAATTATAATAATAATAAAATTCTTTTTAAATATATAATTATTTCTTAAATTAAATTTAATATATTTTCTAAATTTATTTTAGCATCACCAAATAAAATACCAACATTTTTTTTAAAAAAAATAGGATTATAAATTTTAGAAAAACCAGTATTATAATAAATATTTTTTTTAAAGATAATACAAAATTTAGATTTTCAAATTTTTATAATAGGCATACCATATAAAACACAATTTTTATCATAATAAGCTCTAGGATTAATTATATCATTAGCACCAATAACTAAAACTAATTTATTTTTCATAAATTTATCATTTATTTGATTTAAAGAATATATATACTTATGTTTTATATTTACTTCTGCTAATAGTAAATTCATATGACCAGGTAACCTACCAGCTATAGGATGTATAATAAATTTAATTTTTATTAAATATTTATTAATTAAAATTTTCATTAAATTAAAAATAGCATTTTGTGATTGAGATACAGCCATACCATAACCAGGTACTATAATTAATTCTTTAAAAGAAATAATTTTATTTTTTACATAATAAAGATCTAATTTATTAACATTTTTTTTTTCAAAAAAATCTTTATTTTTAATATTTGAATAAAATATTTTTCCAAAAATAATACTATAAATAGATCTATTCATAGATACACACATTTTTTTTGACAAAATAAAACCAGATGAACTAACTAAAGATCCTATTATAATTAATAAATTATTATTTAAAATAAATCCTGAAATTACAGAAGATAATCCAGAATAAGCATTTAATAAAGAAATAACTATAGGTATATCTGATGAATCTAAACTATTTAATATATTAAATCCTAAAAAAATACTTACTAAAAAAATCATAAAATATATTCAAATAAAGTATTTATAGTAATTTATTTTTAAAAAAAAATATAATAATAATATTAAAATAAAAATATTTAAACAAAAAAATTTTTTTTTTACATAAAAATTATTAAATAAACGAATATTAATTAATTTTAAATAAGAAATTATAGAACCTATAAAAGTAATAGAACCAATTAAATTACTAAAAAAAATTTCTAGTATATTAATAATATTATTATATTTATATAAAAAAATATTATTATATCCTATTACAACTGCAGACAAACCTATAAAACTATGCATTAAAGTTATTAATTCAGGTATACTTGTAATATTAATTACTGAAGATATCAACCAACCTATTAAACCAGTAAAAAAAAATAAAGAAATAACTAAAAAAAATAAAAATTTATTTTTTAAAATAAATATATAATAAATTACAGGAATTAATATTCCTAAAAAACCACAATATATACTATATAAAAATTTTTTTTTATCAGAAAAAAAAAATAAACATATAAATAATAATATTACAGATAAAAAATTTAATACATAAAATAAATTTATATTAATAAACATTTTATACCCCTAAGAAAATAATATTTTTAATATACGCTGAGTAATAAAAAAACCAGAAAATATATTTATATTTACTAAACTTAAACTTATTATAGAAAGAAAAATATTTAAAAAATTAATATTTTCATTAATTTGTATTAAACAACCTATAATTACTATACTAGAAATAGCATTTGTTAAAGACATTAAAGGAGTATGTAAAAAATTTTTAATTTTATTTATACTAATAAAACCTAATATATAAGAAAATAAAAATATAAATAAATTATTTAAATAAATTCAAAAAATAGAATTATAAAAGTTTATTAAAAAAAAAATATATAAAAAAAATATTAATAATAAATTTTTATAATGTAAAAAAATATATTTATAAAAATTAAAATCATTTTTATTTAAAAAATCTTTTTTTTTATTTTTACTTGAAATATTTATTTTATTTAAAAATTTACCTTTATATAAAACAATAATTTTTTTTAAAATAATATCATTAAAATTATAATTAATATTAATATTGTTATCTAAAATTAATTTTAAAAAATTTACTATATTATGACTATATAACCTAGAAATTGCTACAGGCATTAAATTAGAATAATCTTCATAACTTACAATTTTAATATCATTAAATTTTAAAAAACCATTTTTTTTACTTAAAATACAATTTCCTTTACCTTTAACAATATTATCAACTATAACACTATTAGGTTTCATAACATTTAATAAATCATAATTAATTATTAAAGGAGGTATATTATCTTTAGAAATAGCAGAAGTAATAATTATATTAAATTTACTAATATTTTTAAACAAAAATTCATTTAAATAAATATTATCTATTTCTAAAAATTTAGCTCCTAAACTATTAATTTGATCTTTTATTTTTTTATTACAATCATATACATAAACACTAGAACCAATAATTTTAGAAAAACTAATTGCAGAAAGACCAAAAATACCAGCTCCAATAACTAAAATTTTAATTGGATTAATTTTACCACAAGGAAATATTTGATTACCAATAAAATTTCTATATTCATATATACCTTCAATAACAGCTCTATAACCAGATACATAAGATATAGAACTTAAAACATCTATTGTTTGAACTCTAGAAATTCTAGGTAAATATTTCAAAATAATTAAAGTAATTTTTTTTTTTTTTAAAACATCTAAATAATTAACATATTTTAAATATAAATCTAAACAAATTAGTATTGAATTATTTTTCAGTAAATTTAATTCTTTAAAATTAGGAAAATGTATTTTAAAAATTATATCACTATTTCAAATATCTTTTTTATTTTTTATAAAAGCACCATATTTAATATAATCTATATCATTATAATTACACAATTTCCCAGCATTTTTTTCTACATAAATATTTTTTAAACCTATTTTTTTTATATTTAAAACATCTTTTGGAATTAAAGAAACTCTATTTTCAAATTTTTTTTTTTCCTTAATTATACTAATTGATAACATAATATTTACCTAAAATATAAATTCATTTATTATATATAATGAAAAAAAATAAAATTAAATATATAATAACATATAAACAATATATTTAAATAAATTTAAATGTAACTTTAATATAATAGAGTTTTAAAAAAATGAATAAAATAATATTTTATAGTGCACAAAAATACGAAATTAAATATTTTAATAAAATAAATAAAAAATATAATTTTAAAATTTATTACACTAAAAAACAATTAAATAAATATACAGTAAAAAAATCTAGAGGATTTAAATACATATGTATATTTGTAAATGATAATATAAAAAAAAAAGAAATAGTAAACAAATTAAAAAAATTTAATATAAAAATAGTTGCATTAAGATGTACAGGACATAATAATGTAAATTTACAATTATTAAAAGAAAATAATATTAAAGTTATAAATGTTAAATCATATTCTCCTGAATCTATTGCTGAATTTACATTAGGATTAATTCTATCTTTAAATAGAAAAATACATTTATCATATCAAAATACAAAAAATAAAAATTTTTTATTAAATAATTTAGTAGGATTTAATTTAAAAAATAAAACTATAGGAATTATAGGAACAGGTAAAATAGGTTTAATAGTAATTAAATTACTACAAAATTTTGGTACTAAAATATTAGCTTTTGATATTATTCAATCAAAAGAAGTGTTAAATTTAGGTATTAAATATACTTCATTAAAAAAAATATATAAATATTCAGATATTATCACTTTACATTGTCCTTATAATAAGGAAAGTCATCATATGATTAATAAACAATCTATAAAAAAAATGAAAAGAAAAGTTATGATAATAAATACAAGTAGAGGTGAATTATTAAATACTAAAGACGTAATTAAAGCTATAAAAAATAAAAAAATTGGATCACTAGCTATAGATGTATATGATAATGAAAAAAAATATTTTTTTCAAGATAAATCTAATAAAATTATAATAGATGATAATCTAAATCTATTATTATCATATAATAATGTATTAATAACTGGACATCAAGCTTTCTTAACTAAAGAAGCATTAATTAATATTGCAAAAAAAACTTTAAATAATATATATAAAATATCATTAAATTTAAAATGTGATGATTATATTTAAATAAAATATAATGTATAAAAAAAAAGATAAAAATTTTTCTTTTAAAATAGGAATAAATAAAAAAATTATTAAAAAAATATCTAAAATAAGAAAAGAACCAAAATGAATGCTTAATTTTAGATTAAAAGCATATAAAATATGAAAAAAAATGAAAGAACCACATTGGTTAAATGGTAAATATAATAAAATAAATTATAAAAAATATAGATTTTATTCCAAAAAAAAAAAAAATTACAAATATAATAAAGAAATTAAAAATACATATAATAAATTAGGAATAAAGAAAAATAAAACATCTAAAATAGCTATAGATATTATTTTAAATTCTACTTCAATAAAAACTACATATAAAAATACATTATTTCATAAATTTGGTATTATATTTTGTTCTTTTAATGAAGCAGTTCATAAATACCCAAATTTAATTCAAAAATATATTAGTAATGTAGTACCTATAAATGATAATTTTTTTTCTACTTTAAATAGTACAGTATTATCTGATGGAACATTTATATATATACCAAAAAATATAAAATGTCCAATAAATTTATCATCATATTTTAGAATAGATAAAAATATTGGACAATTTGAAAGAACTTTAATTATTTTAAAAAAAAATAGTTACCTAAATTATATAGAAGGATGTTCAGCTTCTGTACAAAAAAATAATCAATTACATGCAGCAGTAGTTGAAATAATTTTATATAAAAATGCAGAAATTAAATATTCAACTATACAAAATTGATTTCCTGGTAATCCTAAAGGAGGAGTTTATAATTTTGTAACTAAAAGAGCATTATGTAAAGGTAAAAATAGTAAAATATCATGAATACAACTTGAAACAGGATCAGCTATAACATGAAAATATCCTAGTGCAATACTTTTAGGTGATTATTCAATAGGAAATTTTTATTCTATATCACTAACTAAACTTAATCAACAATCTGATACAGGTACTAAAATGATTCATATAGGTAAAAATACAAAATCATTTATTTTAGCTAAAAGTATTGCAACAAATAAAAGTAGAAATACTCATAGAAGTTTAGTAAAAATAAATAAACATTCTCAAAAATCTAAAAATTTTACTAAATGTGAATCATTAATAATAGGAAATAAATGTAGTGTATTTACATTACCTTATATAAAATCATATAATAAAACTTCATGTATAGAACATGAAGCTAGTTCTTCATACATAAAAAAAGAACAAATTTTTTTTCTTCTACAAAGAGGTATTAAAAAAAATAATGCATTATCTATGATAATGAATGGATTTTGTCAAAATATAATGAATAAATTTCCAATAGAATTTTATATAGAAATAAAAAAAATATTTAAAATTTTTTAAGTATTTTTTATCTTAAAATATATATAATATAGAATGTATATACTAAATATAAAAAATTTAAAAGTTCAAATAAATAAAAAATATATTCTTAATAATATAAATATAAAAATTAAATATGGTGAAATACATGCATTAATTGGTCCAAATGGATCAGGTAAAAGTAGTTTATCTTTAACTCTAGCAGGAAATAAAAAATACAAAATTATTAATGGATCAATAAATTTTAATAATAAAAATATTAATAATTTATCTATAGATAAAAGAGCTAAAAAAGGTTTATTTATATCCTTTCAAAATAATATTGAAATACCAGGATTAAATAATCAATATTTTTTATTTCAATCTTATAATTCAATTATCAAATATAATAAAAAAAAAAAAATAAATTTTATAGAATTTAAAAAAAAAATACTTAAATATTTAAAAAAATTAAATTTCTCAAAAAAATTTTTACAAAGATCTTTAAATAAAGGTTTTTCTGGAGGAGAAAAAAAAAAAAACGATATATTACAAATATTACTTTTAAATCCTAAATTAATTATTTTAGATGAAATAGATTCAGGTTTAGATATATTAACATTTAAAAAAATTACTAAAATAATTAATAATTTAAAAAAAAAAAAAAAATCTTTTTTAATAATTACTCATAATTTTGAAATATTTAATTTTATTAATATAAATAAAATACATATATTAAATAAAGGTAAAATTATAAAATCAGGTAAAAAAAATCTTATTAATATAATTAAAAAAAAAGGTTATAAATACTTTAAAAAATAAAAATTTTTTAAAAAATATAATTATGTATAAAAACAAAAATAATAATAAAATAATTAATAAAAAAAAAATTAAATATATTTTAAAAAAAATATCTAAAAAAATACTTCCAATAAAATCAATTAAAATAATTATTTTAGGACAAAAAATTATTATATATCAAGAAAAATATATACATAAATTAATTTTTATAAAATTTAAAAATAAAAAAAGTAAATATTTTTATATAAAACAATCTATAAAAAATAATAAAAAAAAAAATATCAATTTACCTATACAACTAATTATAATAAAAAAAAAAAAAAATAATTTTATAAATATAAATATATCAATTAAAAAAAAAACTAATATTCTAATATTAGAAGAATATATAAATATAAAAAAAAATAAATATTTTAATTATAATTTAAATATGATGATAAATAAAAAATCTAAAATAGATTTTATACGCATAATAAATACAAAAACAAAAAATAAATTTTATATTGTAGATAATATAAAAATAAATCATCAATCAAAATTAAATAAATTTATTTTTTTTATAAAATTTAAAAATATAAATTTGAATACAAATATCTTATTAAAAAAAAAATCTGTTTTAAAAATAAATACTATATCAATAATTAAAAAAAAAAACATTATTAATTATAAAAATAATATAATACATTATTTATGTAAAAATAAAAGTTATCAAAAACATAATAATATTGTTTTAGAACCAGGAATAACAAATTTCTCAGGATGAATAAAAATATTTAAAAAATCTAATAATTCTAAAGCTATTATCAATAATAGTAATTTATGTATTTGTAATAAATCTATAATTAATTCTTCACCTAAACTAGGTATATGAAATAAAAATGCTAAATGTAAACATAGCGTTAAAATAAATAATTTAAATAAACATGAAATATTTTATTTACTTACAAGAGGAATTAAATATTTAGATATTAAAAAAATTTTAATACTAAATTTTATAAAAAAAATATTAATAAAAATAAAAAATAAAAATATATATAAAAAAATATTGTACATATATTTAAAATTAATTAAATAATATATTTATGAAATATAATATAAAAAAAATAAAATTAGATTTTCCTATATTAAGAAAAAAAATTAATGGAAAAAAAATAATTTATTTAGATAACGCATCTACATCACATAAACCTAAATTAGTAATTAAATATCAAAAAAAACTTTACGAAAATTACTATTCTTCAGTAAATAGAAGTATTTATACATTAAGTAATAAAAATTCTAATGATATTGAAGATATAAGAATTAAAGTAGCTAAATTTATTAAAGCTGAATCACCAGAAGAAATTATTTTTGTGCAAAATTCTACTGAAGGAATTAATTTAATCAAAAATATATTAGGAAAAAAATATATATCTTCTAAAAATAATATAATTATTTCTATAGTTGAACATCATGCTAATTTTGTTCCGTGATACATACTTTCTAAAGAAACAGGATGTAAACTTAAAATTATTAATATTAATAAAAAAGGATATATTAATATAAAAAAATTAAAAAATTTAATTAACAAAAATACCAAAATTTTATCTATTACTCATATATCTAATGTTATAGGAGTAGAAAATCCTATAAAAAAAATAATTAAAATAGCTAAAAAATTTGATATCATTACAATAATAGATGGATCTCAATCTATAATACATAAAAATATAAATGTAAAAAATATAAATTGTGATTTTTATATTTTTTCAGGACATAAAATGTATGCTCCTACAGGTATAGGAGTAGTATATTGTAAAAATAATACTATTAAATACTTAGATCCATGAAAAGTAGGAGGAGGTATTATAGCAAATATAAATATAAAAAAAAATAAAATTAAAAATATAAAATTTATTAATTCACCATGAAAATTCGAAGCTGGAACTTATAATCTTGAATCAATTATAGGATTAAGTAAAGCAATAGATTATATTAAATTAATAGGATTAAAAAACATCATTGAATATGAAAAAAAAATTATTAATTATACATTAAATAAGTTAAAGACAATACCATCTATACATATTTATGGATCATATTCTAAAACAAGTTTAATATCATTTAATATTAAAAATTATCATTGTTATGATATAGGAATGTTATTAGACCAATATGGTATATCTATAAGAACAGGAAATCAATGTTGTATACCATTAATGAAATTTTATAATATTCCTGGAGTATGTAGAATATCAATAGCAATGTATACATCTAAAAAAGATATAAATACATTTATTTATACATTAAATAAAATAATTAAATTACTTAAATAAATATGAAAAATTTACCTAATAAAAAAGATATTTTATATAATTTAAAATTATGTTGAAATAACAAAGAAAAATTAATATATTTAATAGATTTAGGTAAATATCTACCATTAAATAATGAAAATATACGTAAAAAAAAATATATAATTTATAAATGCCAAAGTAATATATGAATAAAAATAAAAAAAAAAAATAATATTATTAAAATAAATGGAGATAGCAATACATCAATTATTAAAGGTATATTAGCAATAATTATCATTGCTTACAAAAATAAAAAAATAAAAAATAATTTAAATAAAAAAATACATAATTTTTTAAAAAAAATAAATTTATTTAAAAAATTAACTTTTAATAAATTAATAAATTTTAAAATTATATTTTTATATATACAAAAAAAAATTTTAAATTATAAAAATAATAAAAATTTAATTATTAAATAATTAATAATCTACTTATAAAAAAATAAATTAATACAAAAATTAAAATAATGTTTTATTTAAATATATATGTTATGAAACATAATTAAAATAAGTTTATCAACTTTTCTATCTAAAATAATAGGTTTTATAAGAGACATAACAATAGCAAATGTTTTTGGTATAAATATAGAAACTGATTCTTTCTATACTGCTTTTAGATTACCTAATATGTTAAGAAAAATATTTGCCGAAGGAGCTTTTTCATATGTTTTTATACCTATATTAAGTGAATATAAACAAAAATATTCGAAAAAAAAAATTAACGAATTAATTTCTACAGTATATTTTATATTACTACTAATATTATCAATAATAACTATATTAGGAATAATAATAGCTCCACAAATAATAAAAATAATGTCCCCAGGTTTTATAAAAGACAAAAATAAATTTCAATTAACAGTTAATATATTAAAAATTACTTTTCCTTACATAATTTTAATATCTTTATCTTCATATTTAACATCTATATTAAATATATGAAATATATTTTTACCACCTACATTTATACCAATTATTTTAAATACAACAATAATTTTTTGTAATTTATTTATTATTAAATATTTTCATAAACCAATATATGGATTAGCTTGATCAATAATTATTGGTGGTATATTACAATTAATATACCAAAAAATTAGTATAAAATATTTACCATTAAAAATAAAATTTAATAAAATAAATTTATTTCACCCAGGAATAAAAAAAATATTTGTAAATATATGTCCAGTCATATTAGGTATGTTAATGTACCAAATATCCCAAATAATAAATAGTAATATTACTTCATATTTACAAGAAGGATCTACATCTTGAATATATTATGCAGATAGATTAATAGAATTACCTTTAAGTATAATAGGTACAACAATAAGTAGTATATTACTAACACAATTATCTAATAGTTATCATAAAAACGATAATTTAAAATTTAATAAATTAATTAATAAATATATTAAAATTACATTATTATTAAGTATTCCTATATCTATATTTTTAATTTTTACATCTAAATTAATTATTATAACTTTATTTAAATATGGAAAATTTACTATAAAAGATGTTTTAATGACATCTACAATTTTAATTGCCTATGCATTTGGTTTAACAGGATTAATATTTATTAAAATTATCACACCATGTTTTTATTCTCAATATAATACTAAAATACCTATTAAAATTGCTTTTTTAAATTTAATAAGTACTCAAATAATAAATATTTTTACAATAAAAATGTTTAAATATGCAGGATTAGCATTATCTATAAGTATATCTTCTTATATAAATTCTATTATATTATATTTACAATTAAAAAAAAAAAAAATTATTGATATTAAATATAATTGAATATTATTTTTTATTAAAATTATTATATCAAGTATAATTATGTCATTTTTTTTAAATTTTTTTTATAATTATTTGTTTAATAATTTCATTAATCTAAGTATTAGATTTAGATTAATGAAACTATTATTTATAACTATTACTAGCGGTAGTATATATATAATTAGTTTATTTTTGCTAGGAATAAAAATTAATTAAATTTTTTTTTATTAAAGAATAGTTTTTTTTAATGATTTAACACAGTCAATAGAAGATTGAACAGTATCTATTTTTTCCGCTAAATCATCTGAAATTTCAATATTAAATTCTTCTTCTAAAGCCATAATTAATTCTATAATATCTAAAGAATCTGCTCCTAAATCATTAATAAAAAATTTATTATTCTCTACTTCTTCCAATTTAACACCCAATTGATCACTAATAATTTCCTTAATACGTTCCTCTAGACTTGACATATTTAATAATTCCTTTACTTTTTAATTAAAATTAAACTTATTTAATATTATACATTATCTAAAATAACTATATAAATTATATTATACAAAAATAATATTAATATTTTATATAAAAAAAATTATTATTTTTTAATAACATTTAAAATATGATGATATAAAGAATATCTACCTGTTTTTTTATTAAAAAATAAATTAGGTAATTTTAAACTTTTATGAGATCTACGATGTCCTATTTTAGATCTACTTTTTTTACTTTTTTGTACAGCCATAAAAACTCCTTAATAGTTAATAATTTAAATTATTTATTTTATTTAAAATTAATAATAATTTTTTATCTAAATTAATACAAATTTCTTTTTTAATTTTTAAAATAGGATGAAAAAAAGAAATAAAATAAGCATGTAAAAATAATCTACTTATTTTTATTTTTGAAAAAAGAATTTTATCTAAATACTTATTACCATAAATATTATCAAAAATAATAGGAAATCCTAAATTACTTGTATGTAATCTTATTTGATGATTACGTCCAGTCAATGTTTGAACAGATAATAATGTATAATTATTAATATATTTTAAAATCTTAAAATTAGTTTGAGAAAATTTTTTTTTATAAATAAAAAAATTATTATATTTTTTTTTAGATATAAAATTCTTTATTAATTTAATATTTTTAGGTCAATTACCATGTACTAAAATAAAATATTTTTTAATAATATTATGATTTTTAAAATCTTGTTGTAATTTACATAAAACTATTCTATTTTTAGCTATTAATAATATACCAGAAGAATTTTTATCTATACGATGAATTAATTCTAAATAATAATTATTATATATTTCATTTCTTAAAATATCTATTATATTAAAATTTATATTAGTACCTCCATGTACAGAAATTCCATAAGGTTTATTAAAAACTAATAAAAATTTATCTTCATGTATAATCATATTTTTAAATTTTAAAATATTATTTTTACTTATATATATTTTTTTATTTAAAGAATTTAATCTTATTAAAGGTAATCTTACTACATCAAATAATTTTAATTTATATTTATGTGAAATACGTTTTTTATTTATTCTAATATTACCTTTACGTATTAAAGAATATATTTTATTCCTAGATAAATATTTTATTTTTTTAAATAAAAAATTATCTATTCTTTGATTAACAGAATTATTATCAATAGTAATAAAATTTAAAAAAAATTTTTTTTTCATTTAAATATTATAAATAATTTTTCTTTAAATACATAAAAAATATATTCAAAATATAAAAATAAATATGTAATAATTAATATTTAAATTAAATAAATAAAATTTATTTAAAATATTGAAACAAATAAATTCGAGAAGTAAAAATGAAAAGAATGTTAATTAATGCAACACAAAAAGAAGAATTACGAATAGCATTAGTAGATGGACAAAAATTATATGATTTAAATATAGAAAATACTAAATATAAAAAAAAAAAATTAAATATTTATAAAGGTAAAATAGCTAGAATAGAACCAAGTTTAGAAGCAGTTTTTATAGATTATGGATCTAAAAAAAATGGGTTTTTACCTATAAAAGAAATTTCAGAAAAATATTTAAATAAAAAAAAAACTAATAATATTAAAAATATATTGCATGAAGGACAAGAACTAATAGTACAAATATATAAAGATGAACGAGATAATAAAGGAGCAGCATTAACAACATTTATAAGTTTAGTAGGGAATAATTTAATTTTATTACCAAATAACCCTCAATCTAATGGAATATCTCGTAGAATAGAAGGTAAAGAAAGAAAAAAAATTAAGTCTAAATTAAAAAAAATAAATTTACCTAAAAATATGAGTTTAATCATTCGAACTTCAGGAATAAATAAATCTTTAGAAGAATTACAATTAGATATATCTTTAAAATTAAAACATTGAGAATATATTAAAAAATATTCTAAAAAAAAAAGTGCACCTTCATTAATATATCAAGAAAATAATATTTTTACTCGTATATTTAGAGATTATTTATATAATGATATAAATGAAATTATAATTGATAATTATAAAATATATGAATTAGCTATAAATCAAATGCATGAACTAAATAAAAAAGATTTTATAAAAAAAATAAAATTTTATAAAAAAAATATACCATTATTTATATATTTTCAAATAGAATCTCAAATAGAATCTGCATTTAAAAGAAAATTAAGATTACCTTCAGGAGGATCTATAACAATAGATATTACAGAAGCATTAACATCAATAGATATAAATTCATCTAAATCTACTAAAAATAAAAACATAGAAAATACAGCTTTAAATACCAATCTAGAAGCTACTGAAGAAATAGCTAGACAACTAAAATTAAGAGATTTAGGAGGATTAATAGTAATAGATTTTATAGATATGTCTATAACAAAAAATCAAAAAATAATAAAAAATAAATTAAAAAAAATAATTAAAGAAGACAGAGCTAAAATCCAATTAGGAGATATTTCTAAATTCGGTTTATTAGAAATGTCTAGACAAAGATTAAATCCATCTTTAAAAGAATCTAGTTATTATATATGTCCAAGATGTTGTGGTTCAGGTAATATTAGAGATAATAAATCACTATCTTTATCTATATTAAGAATTATAGAAGAAGAATCTCTTAAACAAAATACTAAAAAAATACACGCTATAGTACCAATTACTATAGCTTCATATTTACTAAATGAAAAAAGAAATCATTTATATTATATAGAAAAAAGACAAAAAAAAAAAATTAAAATTATAATTATACCTAATCATGAAATAGAAACACCAAATTATTCTATTATTAGAATTAAAAAAAGTGGAGTAAAATATCTTTTAAAAAATAAAAATACAAATAAAAATAAAAATATAAAACAAAAATATATTGTTAATAATCACTTAAAGTTTAAAAATAACGATACACATATAAATTCAAAAAATAAAAATAATAAAAATATGAATATACTAATAAATATAAAAAAAAAAATATTAGAAAATATTAATTTAATAATAAATAAACTAAAAAAATTTATTTTTCAAGAAAGAATTATATTTAAAAATAATAATATAAAAAATAGTAAAAAAAATTTTTTTTGAAAAAAAAAGCAAGATAATAATAAAAAAACATTTAATAAAACATCATTTAAAAAATAACTAAATTTAAATATGAAAAAATACAATCATAAAAAAATAGAAAAAAAAATTCAAAAATATTGAGTTAAAAATAATATTTTTAATTCTAAAATAAATAAAAAAAAAAAAAAATATTACTGTTTATGTATGTTACCTTATCCTTCAGGAAAATTACATATGGGTCATGTAAGAAATTATACTATAGGAGATATTATTGCTAGATATAAACGTATGAATAATAAAAATGTTCTTCATCCAATAGGATGAGATTCATTTGGATTACCTGCTGAAAATGCAGCTATAAAAAATAATATATCTCCACATAACTGAACTTCTTATAATATTAAATATATGAAAAAACAATTATTAATGTTAGGAATAAGTTATGATTGAAATAAAGAAATTAATACTTGTAAAATAAATTATTATAAATGAGAACAATTATTATTTATAAAATTATTTAAACATAAATTAATATACAAAAAAAAAAGTAAAGTAAATTGATGTCCAAAAGATAAAACTGTATTAGCAAATGAACAAGTAATATCTAATAAATGTTGAAGATGTAATTCAATAATAAAATATAAAAATATTTCACAATGATTTATTAAAATAACTAAATATGCTAATAAATTATTAAAAGACCTAAAAGAACTAAAATATTGACCTAAAAAAGTAAAAAAAATGCAAAAAAAATGAATCGGTAAATGTAAAGGTATAGAGATAAAATTATTTATCGATTCAATAAAAAAATATATAAAAATATTTGTATCTAAAATTATAGATATATTTAATTCAGTATGTATATCAATATCTATTGATCATAAAATAATATCAATAATAAAAAAAAAAAATAATAAACTTTATAAAAAAATTAAAACTAAAATATATAATAATAAAAAAAAATGTTTTGGTATCTATACAAAACTATATACTATAAACCCAACAAATAATAAAATTTTACCTATATGGATAACAAATTTTACAGAAGAAAATTATAATACTAAAGCTATTTTTATAATAAAAAATTATTGTAAGAAACATAATATATTTATAGAAAAATATAATTTTATACATTCTAATACTAAATATACAGAAAAAAAAAATAATTTATATATAAAAAAAATAAAAAATATTTTATTAAAAAAAAAAATAATAAAAAAAAAAATAAATTTTAAAATCAAAGATTGAGTTATATCTAGACAAAAATATTGGGGAGTACCTATACCTATAGAATATTATAATAATTCTTATAAATTAGTAAATGAAAATAAATTACCTATAATTTTACCTAAATTAAAAAATAAAAATTTTTCCAGTAATTATTTAAAAAAAAATAAATCATGAAATACTTACAAAATTAAAAATAAAAAAATAAAAAGAGAAACTGATACTTTAGATACTTTTATAGAATCATCTTGATATTATTTAAGATATACATCACCTAATTATAATTTAGGTATTTTTGATGTTAAAAAAGCTAATTATTGATTACCTGTAGATATATATATAGGTGGAATAGAACATGCTACTATGCATTTAATTTATTTTAGATTTATGCATAAATTTTTTAAAAAAATAGGTTTTTTAAAATCTAATGAACCAGTAAAAAAATTAATTTGTCAAGGAATTGTATTAGTAGATACATATTATTATATAAATAAAAAAAAAAAAAAAATTTGAGTAAATTTTAAAAAAGTAGAAAAAAAAATATTAAATAATAAAAAAATATTTTTATTAAAAAATAAAAATATTAAATTAAAATATATTGGAAAACAAAAAATGTCTAAATCAAAAAATAATGGTGTTAATCCAATTAAAATAATTAAAAAATATGGAGCAGATACATTAAGATTATTTATTATTTTTTCAACTCCTATAGAAAAAAATTTAGAATGAAATGAAAATAATATATTAGGATGTTATAGATTTTTAAATCGTTTATGAAATTTAGTTTTAAATTTTAAAAAAAAAAATAAAAAAAAAATTAATGTAATAAATAATAATTATTCTAAAAAACAAATCTATATAAAATATTTTCTAAATAAAATAATTTATGAAATAAATAAAAATATAAATATAAAAAATAATTTTAATACTGTAATATCTAAAATTATGGAATTTACAAATATATTAATTAATTACCAAATTATTAATAAAAAAGATTATTTAATAAAAAAAAAAAGTATCAATAAAATTTTAATTTTAATTTATCCTTTTACTCCTCATATAAGTTTTTATTTATGAAAAAAAATGATAAATAAAAACACTATTGATAAAATATCATGACCTAAAGTAAATAAAAAATATTTAAATATAAAAATAAAAATTAAAATTGCCATACAAATAGATGGAAAGACTAAAAAAAAAATTTTTATATATAAAAATGAAAAAAAAAAAAAAATAATCAATTCAATATATAAAAATAATTTAATTAATAAATTTATAAAAAATAAAAAATATATTCTAAATATAATATATATAAAAAATAAAATTATAAATTTTGTTACTAAAAAATAAATAATATGAATAAAAAAAAATTAATATACAAAAAAATATATTATATATATGGAAATGATATATTTAAAAAAAACCAATACAAAAATATTATTAAAAATAGTATTAAATTAAAATTTAAAAATACTACTACTATTAATATAGTAGTAGATAATGATTTAAATTGAAAAAATATATATGAAAAAATATTTTTTCAAAATTTTTTTTCAAAAATAAAAATTATTGTGATAAATTTTATAGAAAAAATAAAAAAATTAAATAAATTAATTAAAAAAAAAATTTTAAATAAAATATCTTGACGAAAAATAAATAATATATTTATTATTTTAAATATTGAATTTAAAAAAAATATAAAAAAAATAAAAATTAATAAATTTAAAGAAAAATATCCTATAAAATTTATAAAATGTATTATTAATACTAATAAAAAAAAAGAAAATTCTACTAATATATTAAAAAAAAAATATTTAAATAATAAAATTATACAAAAATTTATAAAATCATTAAATAAAAAAAATATAAAAAAAAATTCAATATTAATTAAAAAAATTGAAAAAAATAATTTTAACAAATTAATAATATTAAATATTTTATTTAAATATATAATAAATAATATTAATAAATTTAGTAATAAAAAAAAAATTAAAATATTTAAATTAATTAAAATATGTGATTTATATATTAAAAAAGGTATACATATATCTTGAATAAATTTTAATATAATTTCATGATATATAATAAAAAAATAAATATATATATATTATATTAATAATTAATTTACAATAAAAAAAAATTTTTAATACCTATAAAAATTATTTGTATACCATAAGTTAATAAAATAACAGAAAATATTTTATTAAAAATTACTATTATAGTATTAGAAAAATAGTTTTTAAAAAAAACAACTATCTCAAAAAATAATCAACAAAAAAAACAAAATAAAATTATAGAAATAATAAAAAAAAAATATTCTAAAAAATATTTACAATTATTTCCATAAGAAATTAACATAGTAATAGAACTAGGACCAGCCATTAAAGGAAAAGATATTGGAGTTAATAATTTAATAAAATTAACATTTTTTTTGTTATATTCTGTATTAAAATTATCTGAACAATTATTAATTACATTAAAAGAATTAAAAGAAATCAATAAACCACCAGTTATTTGTAATATATTTATATTTATATCAAATAATTTTAAAATTTTTTCTCCTAATAAAAAAGAAAATAATAATATAAAAAACATTATAAAATTAATATATAAATTAAATCTTTTTTTCTCACTTTCTTTAATACTATCTATATTAGATATAAATATAGGTATTAAACCTATAGGATTAATTAATATAAATAATTTCTTAAAAAATTGTATATATTGATAATAAGACATAATATTTTAAAAATTTAAATTAATAATTTATTTACTATATTATTATAAGTAATATTTCTTTTTTTAATACTATTTAAAAAAATATTTTTATTTCCATAAATAGTAATTTTTTTTTTTGCTCTCGTTAAAGCAGTATAAATTATTTCTCTATTTAGTAAATTAGAATTATAATCAGGTAATACTAATAATATATGTTTAAATTCAGAACCTTGAGATTTATGTACTGTAATAACTCAATTATTATCTCAATTAGTTAAACTTTTATAATTAATAAATCTAATATCATTATTAAAATTTAAAAATAATAATTTAAATTCATTTTCTAAAAAAATAAAAAAACCTATATCACCATTAAATAATTTTAAATCATGATTATTTTTATTAATTAATATAGGTTCACCCATATAATGATAACAATTTAAATTAGAAAAGTATAATATATTTTTAACTAAATTTTTTTTTAAAAAAAAATTATTTATATATTTATTTAAAAAATTAATACCAAAATAAGTTTTTTTTACAATAGTTATAATTTGAAAATCATTAAAAATCTTTCATATTTTATTTAAAGAAAAATTAAAATTTATAAAATTAATATATTTCATATATTTTTTTATACAAAAATTCAATAAAAAATAAAAATCATATTTATTTGAATCATAAAAACTAAAATTTTTTTTAAAATTATTTTTATATAAAAATTTATCTATTTTTTTTAAAAAACCTAAATTAACTAAATTAGTTAATTTATAAATACATGAATTTTTATTAAAACGATAATTTTTTTTTAAAAAAAAAATATTTTTAAAACTTAATAAATAATTAATATATTTAATATTTAAATTTAAAATATTATTTAATATATTTTTATATAATTTTTTTTTACTAAAAAAAAAAGAATTATTACTAAATTTACATATTTCATTAAATAATGAACTTGATTCTATAGGTCCAATCTGATTACTATCTCCTAAAAAAATAATTTTTTTTATATATTTTAAACAAGAAAACAAATAAAACATTAAAGATATATCTATCATAGATGATTCATCTATAATTAAAATATCAATATTTGTAATATTATTTTCATTTTTATTAATTACATTTTTTTTATAATTAAATCCTAAAAATTTGTGAATAGTAATAGCTTTTTTCGGTAAAATATTTTTAAATACATTATTTTTATTTAAAAAAACAAATTTTTTTCTTAAAAAATAAGTTATATTAGAAGCTGATTTTCCAGTAAAAGTAATAATTTTAATACATTTATTATTTTTAAATTTATATATTTTATATAAAACTAAAATTAATATTGAAATTAAATTAGTTTTACCAGTACCCGGTCCACCAGAAATAATAGAAATTTTATTTATAATAGATCCTATAATAGATAATTTTTGATATACATCTAAATTAAATTTACCTAAATATTGAAATAATTTTTTTTTACTAAAACATAAACTATTTTTTTCTAAAAAATTCTTATTAATATAATTAGTTACATAATCTTCATATACTCAAAATTTATATAAATAAATACAATTATTATATAAAATTAAAGGAGTTTTATCTAAAAAATAATATTTACTTATAATTCTATATTTAAATAAAATTTCTATACATTTATTTAATGAAATATATCTAGAAAAAAAATAATACAAAAAATCCAATATATAATTAGAAAATATATGTTTATCTCATATATTATTTAAAGGTAAACAAATATTACCTAATCTACTAGATAAACTTACTAACATAGTAAAAAGCATTATAATATCAGAATCAAAATTATAAAATTCAAATATTTTAGAAAAATATATATCTATTAAACTAATTTGTTTTTTTTTAAGACAATTAGATAAAAAAAAATTAATTTCACTAAACATTTTATTTTTTTTTAAAAAACATACTTAATTTATTAATTAATAAAAAATTAGGTCTAGTATAAAAAATACCTGTAAAAGATTTTCTATTATTATCTAAAAATAATCCTCGTAAAAATATATAATATATACCTCCAAAATTATTATTATAATTATAATTTATAACGTTAATTTTAAGATAATTATGTAATGCTATTGAATACAATATATATTGTACATTATAATTATGTAAATAAATATATTTATATAAAATATTATTTCTATAATTAATATAATCATAACCTAATCAATTAGTTTTATAATCAACTATAAAATATTTATTTTTATAAAAAAATATTAAATCAATAATTCCATTGAAAAAACCTTCAAAATTATTTTTATTATAAATAATATTTTTATTTCATTTTAAAATACAATCATACTTTTGAAAAATTATCATAAATTTTTTAAAATTAAATTTTTTAATAGGTAAAAAAAAATCAAATTCTTTATATAAAAAAGATATTTTTTTATTAGATAAACAAATATTGTTAGTTGTTAAATTAACATTCAAAACATTAAATAAAATATTTTTTATAAAAAAAAATCATTTCTTTAAAATATTAAATTTTAACATATAATATAAAATTGTATTATTATCTAATAAATTTAAAAAATTAATTTTTTCTAAAATTTTATGAAAAAAATTACCTATTTTTTTACCTTTAGGTAAAAAATAATTATTTTTTTTTTTATAAATAAAATTTTTTGTATATATATAATTATTTTTAATAAATTTATTAGAAGTAATTTTAGAAAAATTTAAAATAAATCTTTTATTTTTATAAAAAAAAAATTTACTAATATCATTAGTAATATAATTTTTATTTAAAAAATATTTTTTAAAATTTAAATAATAAATAATATCAAAAAAATTAAAATATATATATTTAAAATTAAAATAACTAGTAATAATATTTTTCAAATCATTAAAAAAATATTTTTTATTATAACCTATTAATCTACCTAAATAAGTAAAACAAAAATTTTTATTTTTAACATTTAATTCATATATAAATATATTACATTGATATATACATCTAGTAATAGCTACATAAAATAAACGCATTTCTTCAGAATAAATCTCTTCATCAACTAAAAATTTATTCTTTTTTAATTTATATAAATCAATATTAACTCTATAATTTTTTCTATTATGAAAAAAAAAATAAAAATTATTTATTTTAAAATTAATTAAAAAGGGTAATCATACAACATTATATTGTAATCCTTTAGATTTATGTATAGTAGAAATTTTTATACCATTTTTATTATATGAAGATCTTATATAATATTCTTCTTTATTTTCAGTGTTATTAATAATACTATCATTAAACCAAAAAAGTAATAATTTTTTACTTTTAATTTTAAAATATTTTTTTTCTAAAATTTCACTAATATGTAAAATATTATTTAGTCATAATTTATCTTTAATTTTTAAAAAAATATTTTTATTTTTATTTTTTTTTAAAATATATTTAATCATTACTAAAATACCATTTTCATTTCATATATTTTTATAAAAATAAAAATCATTAATAAATTTATTTAATAAAAATTCATTATTAATAATATTTTTAATATTAATTAAATTAAAATCAAAAAAACTAGTAGATAAAGCACTACTCATTAATACACAAGATTCAGGAAAAAGAATAGATTTTAATAAAAAAAATAATTCTTTAGCTTCATAAGTATGAAATACATTACTTTTTTCTAAAATAGAATTAATAGGTAAATTAAATTCTTGTAGAGCATTAAAAATTAAACTAACTTCATAATTAGTATGAACTAATATTGCTATATCAGAAGGAATTAATAATCTTCTTATATTATTATTAACTAAAAAAAAATTATTATTTTTATCTAATACATTAACTATTTGTATAGCGCATGCTTTTGCTAAACTAATTTTAAAATTTTTAGTTTTTAAATTATTAAAAACAGAAAAATTTATAGAAGATATTAATTTAGTATCATTTTTAATTAAAAAAAAATTATTTTCTTTAGAATAACTTACTTTTAAATATTTTATTTCTTTAAAAACAAAAACATTATTTATTCTACTAAATAAATAATTAATACTTTTAATAAATTTAATAGAAGAACGTCAATTTTTATCTAAAGTATAAAAAAAATCTATATTTTTTTTAGATTTTATGTAATTAAATATATTAGCTCCTCTAAATGAATAAATAGATTGTTTAGGATCACCTAATAAAATTAATTTAGTACTAAATTTAGAATAATTATGTAAATAAATTTTATTAAATATATTAAATTGTAAAAAATCTGTATCTTGATACTCATCAATTAATAATATAGGAAAATTTTTTCTAATTATATTAATTAATATAGATTTTTTATCTTCTATTAAAATTTGATTTAATTTTATTATTAAATCATTAAAACTTAAATACAATTTTTTTTTTTTAAGTTTAACAAGTTTTTTTTTAATAAAACTAATACAAAAAATAATTGTAAAATTACGTAAATCTTTTGTTTTTAAAAAAATTCCATCTATAAATTTAAATATATAAATATAATTAAAATTTATTATAATATTTTTTTTTAACAAAAAATTTAGACTAAATTTTTTTAAACAACTAGGTATATAAAAATCTATAGTTTCTTTATTACATCATGATTTAATTTCTAAAAATCACCTCTTTAAATTTCAAACACTAAATATTTTTTTTTTAAAAAAAAAAAAATCATAAATTATATTATAATTTATTAATAATAATTTTTTAATTTTATTAATATAAACAATAATTTTATTATAACAATCCTCTATAGATAAATATTTTCTTTCTTCATTAAAATTAAAATTTATAATATTAAATACTGGTAATAAAAAATTAAATAATTTCGAAGGATTAGATCAATAACTACAAATAATTTTAATAATATTAGTAGATAAACAACTAAAATATTTACGCCAAAATATAATTATCAACTCATAAATTAAACTATTCTCGTTATCTATAATAATATTATTACAGTCAATACTAGATTCAATAAAATTAGAATAAATAATTTTCTTACAAAAACTATGTATAGTAAAAATAGAAATATTATCTATATAATATTCATATTTAGTTAATAAATCTATTACATTAGATTTATTTTTAATACAAAAATAAATTTCTTTAATAATATTATTAATAGGATAATTCTTAATACAAGAAATACGTAAATTTTTAATATTATCTAAAATTCTATTTTTAATTTCCAAAACAGCTAAATCAGTAAAAGTAACTACTAAAATATTATTTATAAATAAATTAGAAAATAATTTTTCTGTATTTATACCTAATAAAAAACGTAAATATAATAAAGAAATTAAATTAGTTTTTCCAGTTCCAGCAGATGCTTCAATTAAATTACTTCTACCTAAATATATATTTGAAAAAAAATTTTTAATATACATAATTTAAATATTAAAATTTAAATACTTAAACATATTTAATAACCATTCTTCTGATTTATTAATAATAAAATTTACATTAATTTTAAAATTAAACTTCTTTATATAATTATATATATATATATCATTTATTTCACCAATATTAAAATAATTACCATATAATGTATCTTTTACTTTATTAAAAGCTTTTTTTAAAAAAAAATTACTTAATATATTTTTAGTACTTAAATTATAAGCATTATATATTCAAATATGACTAGATTTAGGTAAAAAAAATATATTTTTTTCATTAATATAATAATAAAACATAATATATTTATATAAAAATTGTTCAGCTCTTTTTTTTTTTACAGGTAAAAATGTTCAAATACCATTATAACCATATATAATACTAGATTTTTTCCCTCCTAAAATACAATAAACTAAATGATCTATTCAAAATAATAAAGCATCTATTAAATTTAAATTTTTAGGTAATCACTTAATTAAATAAGATTTTTTATATAAAAAAATAGTACCATAAAAATTAAAATCATGTATTTTAATAAAAAAATTATATTTACTAATTTCAAATATTGAATATAAAACATTTTTAATTAAAAATAAAATTTTTTCTCTTTCTTTAGTTCATAAAATTTCTCCTAAAGAACCATAAGGAAGTAAATTTAAAGACTGTAAATAAAAAATAACTTTACTATCTATTTTTTTATATTTAAAAAAAAAATTTATTATATCTAATCTAAATGAATAAAATCTTTGCATATTTAAACTAAATAAATTATTATAATCAATAAAACTACCACTCATAAAATAAGAAATTTTTAAATAAAAAAACATAAAATATTTTATAGGATTTAATAAAAATAAATGAATTCTTTTCAAAAAAATATGTTTTTTTTTTATTAATTTGATAAAAATTTTTTTTTTTTTATTCTTAAATTTTAAACAATTATTTATTATATTAAATTTATTTTTATTTTTTTTATTCTTAAATAAAAAATTATCACCTAAATAATTTATTAAATTAATTAATAAATTAGAAGGAAAACATTTTTTGTTTTCTTCAAAAGAAAAATTTAGGTAACTAATATATATTTTTTTTTTAGCTGATAATAAAAATTTAATAAAAATATATTTATCATAATCTAATTTATTTTTATCTCCTATTCTAGGATTAGAATAAATTAAATCAAAATTATAATAAAATATATTTTTAGGATAAATATTATCATTCATACCTAAAAAACATATTACTTTAAAAGGTACACCATATAATGTAATAAATGAAGAAAAATTTATATGACTAATAGAATATTGTTTATTTTTTTTTTTTACTAAAAAATAATTTAATATTTTAATAAATAAATCAATATTAATTTTTTTTTGAAAAAAAAATAATCTATATTTATTTAAAAAACTAAATCAAAATTTATAATTTAAAAAAAAATTTTTTTTAATAGTTTTTTTTAAAAAAAAAATATCTAAAAATTTTTTACATATATTAATTCAATCATTTAAATAATATTTTTTATTTAAAATATCTTTTCAATAATAAATTTTAAATACAAAATCAGAAAATTTACCTATTAAAGTATAAAAATAATTATTACTTATAGTAGGATAAGGAATAATATTATTTCAACAACAATATTTATCATTAATAGCATAACCTAATAATATACGTTTAATACTATAAATTAAATTTTCATAATCAAAACTGTTAAAATTAATATTTATAAAAAAATTATTTATATCCGTACATATACCGTCTTTTTTAATAAAATCAGAAATAATTTCAAATTCATCAATACTTATATTAAATTTATCTAAAAAAACTTTATTTTTTAAAAAATATAGTATTTTACTAAATATAAATCTAGTATTCGAAATATTTAATAAATCTAAAAACAAATTTAAAACTTTATTATCATAAGTAAAATTTTTCTGCATAATATGAAAAGGTAAATATTTTTTACATTCTAGATCAGAAAAAATCATATTTATATATGAATAATATTTATCTAAATCACTAACTACAACAAGTATATCATATACATGATATTTTTTATTTTTAATTAATTTAAATAAAAAATCTTTTAATTTTATTACTTCATTAATATATCCACTAGAAGAATTTATAATAATAGAATTATTTTTATTTTTTTTTTTAATATTTAAATTATTTTCATATAAAAAATTTTTAAAATTTAAAATATTATTTTTAACTTTATTTAATAAACTATTTTTAGAAAATTTAACAAAACAATTTATTTCAATTAAATCAAATTCTTTTAATAAAGATAAATATTCAGAAAATATTTTCCCACTATTTAATAATAGTGGATTAAGTTTATATAAAAAAAAATCATTTTTTTTAGATTCTTTTTTTAAAAAATCTAAATTTTTATTATTAAAATTAAATTTATCATACCAATATTTAGAAGAAGGATTAATTATAAAATAATGTACATTAATATATTTAGATAATTGATATATAGTATTTAAATATATAGGAGGTAAATATGAAATATTAAAAATAAATAATTCAGATAAAAAATTTTTTAATATATATTTATTTGAAATTAATAAATTACAAAATTTATAATAAATATTTTCTCTATTTAAATAAAATTTAAATTTTTTACGATAAAAAAAAACTATTTCTCTTCATAGAATAGATTGCCATAATTGATGAATATTATCTTTTAAATTATCAATTAATTTATAGTGTTCTCATTTATATAATCAATCAACACGATAAATTAAATACTTATCAAAAATATCTGCTATTTTACAAGATAAATTAAATAATTTTTTATAATTTAAATCATTTATTAAATATTTTTTTAACGAACTAAATTCTTTAAGATAAAGTAATTTAGGTAAAACATTCATTATTATAAATATTAAATTATTTTTTTTTAAAAAATAATTTTTAGACAACTTAGGAAAAAATTTTCTATATAATTTTCATATAAATTTACCAGGTAAAAAAAAATTTAAATTAGCACAAACACCTAAATTATTAGCTAAAAACATTTTTAAAAACAAAGATAAATTATGATCAGGAATTAATATAATAATATTATTATAATTAATATTTTTCTTAAAATTATATAAAAAAACATATTTTAAAATATCTAAACTATTTGATTGATATAATATAAACATATTAATAATAATTAAAATTTAATAAAAATATAATTTTCTTTATTAAAAAAGAAAATATAAAAAATATAATACAAAAATAATATTTAATATTTTTATGATAAAAAAAAAAACACATAAAAAATTTTAATTTTAAATTTAAAGGTCAAAAAAAACTTATTCCTCTATAAGTAAATAAATCTGCTATAATATGACTTAAATATCCTAATATCATACCAATGATTATATCTAAATTAAAATTTAAATAAATAAAATTTAAATAAAATAAAAAAAAGAATATAAAAATTAAAAATAAAAAACTATGAGTTATATTTCTATGTCCAAAACAATTAAATATTAGAAATGATAAAAATATTGTTTTAATACCTAAAATAGATTTAGGATGATCAAGATCAGGTAATAAACATGTTATTACACTTGATAATAACATATGCCATAAATCTACATAAATAAAAACATCAAAAATATTTACAAAAAAAAATATAAAAAATATAGAAAAAAATAAATGATTTTTAAAATTCACACATTACCCCTATAAATAATATATATATTATATAATATATATATTTAAATAATTAATAAGAGATTAATAATGATTAAAATAAAATATTTAAGAAAAATATATCATTTCAAAAAAAATATTTCAATAATAAATTTTATTAAAAAAAATCATTTAAATAAAAATAATTATATAGGAGTATATATAAATAAAAAAATATTTAATAATAATTATACCATTTATAATAATAAAAAATTAAATTTAATACATAAAAACTCTAATTTAGGTAAAAAAATTCTACAATTATTAATTAATACTTTTAAATATATTTTAAAAAAAATATTACCAAAAATAAAACTTAATAAATTTAAATATATTAATAAAAATTTTTTTTTAAATATAAAAAATAAAATATCTAATAAAAATTTTTTAAAAATAAAAAATAAAATACTATTTTTAGTTAAAAAATATAAACAAAAAAAAATAAATAATAATATTAAAATATATGATTTAATTAAATATAATTTAAATAAAAAATTACATAAAAATTTAATAAAAAAAAATTTATTTTTTTTAGATATTAAAAATATTAAATATATAAAAAATAAAAAAAAAGAAATATATAAAATTCTTTTTGAAACTAAAAAAAATAAATATATCTCTGAAAAAAAAATAAAAAAAAATATAATTATTGATCATAGATTAATTAATAAAAAATTAGATTTATATCATATAAATGATAAAACACCAGGAATAATTTTTTGACATTATAAAGGATTTTTATTACTACAAAATATTAAAAAATTATTAAGAAAAAAAATTAATCAATATAATTATTTAGAAGTACAAAGTGCACATTTAATAAATAAAATTATGTGAAAAAAAAGTGGACATTGATATTATTATAATAATTTTATTTTTACAACTGAATCAGAAAAAGAAAAATTATGTATAAAACCTATGAATTGTTTAGGACATATAAATATATATAAACAAAAAATTAGATCTTATAAAGATTTACCAATAAGATTAGCTGAATTTGGTATATGTCATAGAAATGAATATTCAGGATCATTATATGGATTAATGAGAACTAGATCATTTACACAAGATGATGCACATATTTTTTGTTTGAAAAAACAAATATATCAAGAAATATCTAAATGTATAGATATAACAAAAGAAATATATAAAATATTTAAATTTAAAAAAATAAATATATTAATTTCTACTCAACCAAAAAAATATTTAGGTAAAAAAAAAACATGAAAAAAATACGAAAAAAAATTAATCAATATTCTTATAAAAAAAAAATTAAAATTTAAAATTAAAAAAAAAGAAGGTGCATTTTATGGACCTAAAATAGAATTTATTTTAAAAGATTCATTTAATAAAAAATGACAATGTGGAACAATACAATTAGATTTTAATTTACCTAAAAAATTAAATATTTATTTTTTAAATAAAAAAAATAAAAAAAAGAGACCATTAATTATACATAGAGCTATATTAGGATCATTAGAAAGATTTATAGGTATATTATTAGAAAATAATAACGGATGATTACCTACTTGGTTAACTCCGATACAAATCGTAGTATTAAATATTTCTAAAAAACATAAAAAATATTGTGAATATATATTAAAAAAATTAAAAAATAATAATATAAGATCTATAGGAGATTTTAAAGATAAAAAAATTAATTTTAAAATTAGAGAGTATACTTTACAAAAAATACCTTACATGATAGTATGCGGCGATAAAGAATTATATTCTAATACTGTTAATGTAAGAAAAACCTTAAAAAATAAATTTTCTGTAATGTGTATTAAAAAATTATTTAAAAAATTTATTAAAATTAATAAATATTAAAAGGAGAAAATTATTAAAATTTATAAAAAAAAAAAAATAAATAAATTACATAAAATTAATTATGAAATAAAATCACCAATAATTAAAATTATAGAAAATAAAACAAAAAAAATTAAAATAATTTCAATTAATAAAGCTATAAAATTAGCAAAAAAACTAAATTTAGATTTAGTAGAAATAAATTCAAAAAATAATCCTCCAATATGTAAAATATTTGATTATGGTAAATTTTTATATAAAAAAAATAGAAATATAAAAAAAAAAAATAAATATTTAAATACCAAAGAAATTAAATTTAGACCAAGTACTAATATAAATGATTTTAATATAAAAATAAAAAATATTACTCGTTTACTTAAAAAAGGAAATAAAATTAAAATTACCATGAAATTCAAAGGAAGAGAAATAATATATAAAAATATAGCTATTGATATTTTAAATAAAATATATAAAAAATTAGAAAAATTTTCCCAATTAATTTTTTTTTCTAAAAAAACTGAAAATAGACAAATAACTATGATATTAAATCCTAGAAAACAATAATATAACCATGCCAAAAATAAAAACTATTCATGCTATATCTAAAAGAGTTAAAAAACTTTCTTCAGGAAAATTAAAATTTAAACAAACTAATTTACGTCATATTTTAACTAAAAAAAAAAAAAAAAGAAAAAGACAATTACGTGGTAAAAAAATAGTAAATAAAATAAATAATAAACTAATTATTAAAGGTATTCCATACTTATAAGGAAAAAATATGGTAAGAATTAAAAGAGGTAAAATATCTCATAAAAAACACAAAAAAATATTAAAATTATCTAAAGGATATTATAGTTCTAGATCCAGAACATATCGTTCAGCTTATCAAGCAGTAATAAAATCAAGACAATATTCTTATAGAGACAGAAAACAAAAAAAAAGAAACTTTAGAAAATTATGAATAATACAAATAAATTCTAAAGTAAGAGAATATGGTATATCATATAGTAAATTTATAAAAAAATTAAATGATATTAATTTAAAAATAAATAGAAAAATTTTAGCTGATATTATAAATAATAATCCTTATTTATTTAAAAAAATAATGTTATTAATTAAAAAAAATAATTTATCTAATAATGTTTAATTTTAAAAAACTAATTAAAAAATTTAATTATAAAATTAAAAAAATTAAAAATATAAATTGTATAGAAAAATTACGTATAAAATATTTAGGTAAAAAAAGTAAAATTAATATTTTTATTAAAAATTTCAATAAAATACCTCATAAATTAAAACCAAAATGAGGAAAAAAAATTAATAAAATTAAAAAATATATTTTAAATAAAATAAAACATTTAAAAAAAAAAAATAAAAATACAAAAAAAAATACATATATAGATTTATCTCTTCCAGGAAGAATTTTTTTTTTAAAAGGAAATATACATCCTATAACACAAACAATAAATAAAATAGAATTTTTTTTTCAAAAATTAGGTTTTAAAAATGTATATGGTAAAGAAATAGAAAATACTTATTATAATTTTAATGCATTAAATATTAATAAATATCATCCCTCAAGATCAATAAAAGATACATTTTGAATTAATAAAAAAAATATATTACGTACTCAAACTTCATGTATGCAAATAAGATGTTTAAAACATTTAAAACCACCTATAAAAATAATAACTTCTGGTTGTGTTTTTAGAAGAGATTACGATAAAACTCATACTCCTATGTTTCATCAATTAGACTGTTTTATAATTGATAAAAAAATAAATTTTTCTAATTTAAAATACATAATTAATGAATTTATTAATTATTTTTTTAAAAAAAAAATTAAAATAAAATTTATTCCAGCATATTTTCCTTTTACTGAACCTTCTTCAGAAGTAATTATTAAAAATAATAATAATAAATGATTAGAAATTTTAGGATGTGGTTTAATACATCCTAAAATATTAAAAAACTGCAAAATTAACCCTACAATATATTCAGGATTAGCATTTGGAATTGGAATAGAAAGATTACTAATGATTAAATATAATATTTCTGATATTAGAATATTATATAAAAATAATGTAGAATTTTTAAACCAATTTTAAATTTTAAAATAATGAAATTTTTTGAGAATTGAATTAGAGAATACTATAAAAGTAATTTAAATATTAAAAATATTATTTTTATATTAAAAAAAAATAGTTTTGAAATAAAAAATAAAAATATAAATATTATTAACCATAAATATTATCTTAAAAAAGTTATTTTTTATAAAAACGTAAATAAAAATTTATCATTTATAAAAACAAAAGATAATATTATTTTAAATATTAAAAACAAAAAAGAAAATTTAATAAAAAAAAATATATTTATTAAAAAAAATGATATAAAAAAAAATAAAATATTTAATATTTATAAAACAAAAATTAAAAATATTTATATATGAATATTATATGTAAAAAAAAAACAAATAAAAAAACAATTAGATATCATTAAAAAATATAATTATTTAGATATTAATATCCCATATAATAGATATGATTGTAATAATATATATGGTTTATCAAGAGAATTATCTATATTAAGTAAAAAAAAAATAATAAATAAAAAATATCAAATTAAAAATAAAATTAAAAACAATTACTCTATTAAAATAGAATTTTGAAATAAAAAAATAATTCAAAACTATAAATATTTATTAATTAAAAAAATTAATTTATATAAATTCATAACACCTAAATTTATATTAGAAAGATTAAAAAAATTAGAAATTAATATTAAAAATAATATATTAGATTTATTAATATATATATTAATAGAATCAGGACAAAAAATAATTTCTTTAGATTTAAATAAAATTAAAAAATATAATAAATACAAATATATAAATAAAAATAAAAAAAAAAACTTATATATCAATAATTTTTTTTTAAGTAAAAAAAATACTAAAAAATTTAGTACTACAAAAAAAACTAAAAATATAGTATTAATAGCTCCATTATTTTCTTTTAAATATATAGAAAAAATAAAAAATAAATATTTAAATAATCAAAATAAATATTTAAATAACTATGATAAATATACACAATTTTATTTTTTAAATAAAACATCTTATTTATTAAAAAAAATATGTGGAGGTAAAATTAGCAATATAATTACTAAAGAAAAATATAAATATAAAAAAAAATTTATTAAACTTCCATATAAATATATAAAAAATAAAATAGGTATAAATATAAAAAAAGAATATATTATAAAAATGATAAAACAAATAAAATGTAAAATACTTAAAAAAAAAAAATATTTATATATATTAACTCCTCCATGAAGAAATGATTTAAAAATTAAAGAAGATTTAATAGAAGAAATAACTAAAAAATTTGGATACAATAATATTCCAAATAAATCATTTATATCTGAATTAATATTTAATAAAGAAAACTATAATATTAAAAAAATAAATAAAATAAAATTTTTTTTTTCTAATATAGGATATAAAGAAGTTATTAACTTTCATTTTTTTAATAAAAAAAAAAAACATTTTTTTTTAAACAAACAAAAATACATTAAAATATATAATCCTATATCTAAAAATATGGAATTAATGAGAACATCTTTAATACCAGGATTAATTAAAAATATATATTTTAATTCTAAAAGACAACATAAAAACATTAAATTTTTTGAAATAGGTACATGTTATACAAAAAAAAAAGAAAAAATAATTCAAGAAATTATATTTTCAGCTGCTATATATGGATATAGAAATAAAGAAAATTGATTTATTAAAAATAATAATATATTTGATTTTTATGATATAAAAGGAGATTTAGAATATTTTTTAAAAAAAAATAAAAAATATAGATTTATAAAAATAAAACCATCTAAAAATAAAATCTTAGATAATTACCAAAATATAAAAATATTATTTAAAAAAAAAAAAATAGGATTTATGGGTATGTTAAACCATAAAATACAAAAATATTATTCTTTTAAATACCCTATTTATTTATTTGAAATAAAATTAAAAAATATTTTAATATCAGAGAAAAAAAAAATTAAAAATATATCTAAATATCCAAATAATATCAGAGATATAACATTAATATTATCAAATTATATTTGAATAACAGATATTATAAAAAAATGCTATTTAATAAATAAAAATAGAATTAAAAAAATTATTGTAATTAAAAATTATATCAATAAAAATTTAAAAAAAAAAAAACTAAAAAATATAACACTTAGAATAATAATACAAGATAAAAAAAAAACTCTTAACGATAAAGAAATAAATAAAATAATAAATAAATGCAAAAAAACATTAAAAAAAAATTTTTCAGCATTAATAAATGATTAAAATAAATTATAATAAAAATGATATAATAAATTATATAAAAAAAAAAAGAAATATTAGTAAAAAAAAAATTAGTATTGTAATTAATATGTTCTTTAAAAATATATTATATTTTTTAAAAAAAAAATATATTATAAAAATAAAAAACTTTGGAAAATTTTTTTTAAAAAAAATAAAAAAAAAAATATGATTTAATCCTAAAAATAAAAAAAAATATAAAATACCTTCTAAAAAAATTATTAGATTTAAATCTAGTAATAAATTTAAAAATAAAATAAATAAAACATAAAAACATAAATTATATTATTTTATAATAATTTATTATTTTATAATAATAAAAATAAAAAATTATTTAAACTAATTAATAAATATTATGAGTAAAATTAAAAAAATAAATATAAAAACAAAAGATAAAAATTTATTACCAGTATTTTATTATAAACCTAAAAACTTTTCTTATTTTAAAAAAAAAAAAATTATATTAGTAATAGAAGAGATTTTTGGAGTTAATAATAATATAAAAAAAATATGTAAAAAAATATCTAAACATAAATATTTATCTGTAGCTCCAGAATTATTATTTAGAATTAAAAATATTGATTTTAAACAGAATATAAATAAATTAAGAGATATTGTTAATACTTTATCAGATAAAATAATTATAAATGATATTAATAAAGTAATTAAATTTTTTAAAAAAAAATATAAAACAAATAAAATAGCAATAACAGGATTTTGTTGAGGAGGTAGAATAACTTGACTATATTCATATTTTAAAGAATCTAAAATTAAAACTTCAGTAATATGATATGGAAGAATAAATGATATTAAAAATAATCAACACCCCATTCACCCAATAGATATTGGTGATAAAATTAAAATACCAGTATTAGGTTTATATGGAGAAAAAGATAAAAGTATTCCTATCAAATTAGTAAATAAAATGTCTATAAAAATAAATAAAAAAAATTCTGAAAGTAAAATAATTATTTATAAAAATGCACAACATGGATTTTTTGCTGATTATAGACCAACATACAATAAAAAAATTGCTAAAAAATCATGAAAACAAATGATAAATTGATTTAAAAAAAAAATATAACAATTTAAAATAAAAATTATTATGAAAAAATATTCATATTATAATTATGATAATACTACTAATACAATTTATTCATATATAAATAATGTATATGGATGAATGTCATGTGGATTATTATTAACATCATTTACATCTTGATATACAACTAAAATACCATTTCTTTTAGAAATGATTTTTTTTAATAAACTTTTTTTATTTACTATATTAATTACTCAATTAATAGTAGTTTTTTTATTATCAAATATGATAAATAGATTATCAGCTAATTTTGCTATAACATTATTTATGTTTTATTCTATATTAACTGGATTATCTATTTCTAGTATATTTTTAATATATACATATACATCTATAACAACAACATTTTTAACAACTAGTATAATGTTTGGAATAATGAGTATATGAGGTTACAGTACAAAACAAGATTTAACTAAAATAGGTAATTTAGCACTAATGTGTTTAGTAGGAATAATAATATCTACAATTATAAATATAATGATACAAAATTCATATTTAGTATTAATTACATCATACTTAGGTATATTATCTTTTTCAATATTAATAGCATGAGATACTCAAAAATTAAAAGAAATAGGTAATTATATAACTAGTGAATATGATGAACAATTTAGAAAATATTCAATATTAGGAGCATTAATATTATATTTAGATTTTATAAATTTATATCTATTAATATTAAAACTTATAGGAGTAAAATATGAAGAAGAAGAAAAATAATATTTTAAAAAATTAAATAATCTATATGATATTATTTATAATATTAACATATAACAAAAATTCACCTTTTTGTAAAAAAATATTTAATGAAATAATAAAAAATAAACATAAAATAATTTTTATTAATCCACAAAAATGTTATTTAAAAATCAAAAAAAATAAAACTAAAATTTTTTACAAAAAAAAAGAAATCACTAGAATAGATATTCTAATTAATAGAATAAGTTCACATAAAAAAAATTACGAAAGTATATATATTATTAAAGAATTAGAAAAAATAAGTAAAATTACAATTAATAATTCTTTTTCTATTATAAATAGTAATAATAAATTATTTATGTTAAAAAAATTATCAGAATATAATTTTCCTATACCTAATACAATATACATAAATAAAAATTACAATATAAATTTTATTATAAAAAATAATAATAATTTTCCTAAAATTATTAAAACATTAAACAACTGTCAAGGAAAAGGTATTTTTTACGTTAAAAATATAAAAGAATATATAAATATTACTAAAAAAATTTTTAAAAAAGAAAATAATATTTTAATTCAAGAATATATACAACAAAAATATATTCATGATATAAGATATATAGTATTTAATAAAAAAATTCTAGCTTATATTAAAAGAATAGCTAAACCTGGAGAATATCGTTCAAATATTTATCAAGGAGGAAAAGCATATAAAACTTATAGTACAAAAAAAGAAAAAAAAATAGCAATAAATGCAACTAAAAAACTAGGACTAATATTTTCTGGAGTAGATATAATAAGAAATATAAATTATAAACCTATTTTAATAGAAGTTAATTCATCACCAGGAATAACTTCAATTGAAAAAATTTGAAATAAAAATATATACAAAAAATTAGTGTTATTAATAATAAAAATTTTTAAAAAAAAATTAAATAGAAAACTTTAACTTATATCTTTTATAAGAAGATATAATATAATCTTTAGCTTTATGAACATCATCTCAACCATAATTTTCAACTCATTTATTTTTATCCAAATATTTATAATTTTCAAAAAAAAAAGATATTTTATTTAAAAAATCTTTACTTACATCATTAATATCTTGAATATGATTATATTGATCAGAAATATTATAATTAGGAACTGATAAAATTTTAAAATCTTCTCCAGATTCATCTATTAATTTTAATAAACCAATAGGTCTAGTATTTATTACACAATATGGTATTAAAGAATTACAAGACATAACTAGAACATCTAAAGGATCATTATCTTGAGATAATGTTTTATTTATATATCCATAATTACATGGATAAGATATAGGAATATTAATAAATCTATCAACAAAAAGAACATCATATTTATGATTTAATTCATATTTAACAGGATATAAAAAACCAGAAGATATTTCTATGATACTAAATATATCATTAGGAAAATCATTTCCACTAGGAATATTTTTAAAACTCATAATTAAAAACCTTATCTTTAATTTAATAAAAAATTAATCTATAATAAATTATTATAATACAATAATAAAAAAATATGAATACTAAAAAAAAAATAAAAAATACAATTATTAAATCATTTAATTACTTAAAAAAAAATATTAAAGGAAATATACAAATAAATTTAATAAAAAGTAAAGAAACAAATATACAAATTAAAAATCAAAAAATAGAAAATATAAATATAATAAATAATCAACAAATTAATATTAAAGTAATTAATAATTATAAAAAATGTATTTTTCAATGTAATAATTTAAATAAAAATATACTAATTAATTGTATTAATTATATTAATAGTACTATAAAAAATATTTCTAAAGATAAATATAATAAATTAATAGATTATAATTTATATAATAAAAAATATGAATCTAATTTAGGATTAATTTTTAATGATGATATATCAATAAATGAAATGATTGATATATCTAAAAATATAGAAAAAAATACATTAAATTTAAATAAAAACATAATTAGTGAAGGAGTAATATTTAATAAAAATATTAATTATTTATGAATATATAACGATTACAAAAAAATAAAATATTTTTCTTCAAAATTTTATTTTTTAATAGAAAATGTAATTATTAAAAATAAAAATAGTAATAATATGGAATATGATTATGAATATATTTATAGTCATAAATTAACAGATTTAATTACTAAATATCATTTTTTAAGTAAAATAATAACTAAAAAAATAAGTAAAAAATTAAATATACAAAAAATTCTAACACAAATTATACCAGTAGTATTTAATAATGAAGTTAGTACAGAAATATTTAAATATTTAATAAAATCTATAAATGGTCATAACATATATAATAAAACATCATTTATGTTAAAAAAAATGAATAAAAAAATTTTACCTAAATGAATGAATATTATAGAAAATCCTTTTATATATAAAGGTATAGGTTCAAAACCTTTTGATACAGAAGGATCTAATACTTATAAATATAATGTAGTTAAGAAAGGTATATTAAAAACATGAATATTAGATTCATATTCATCTAAAAAATTAAATAAAAAAAATACATGTAATTCAGGAGGTATACATAATTGATGTTTTATAAAAAAAAAAAAAAATATTAATTTAACTCAAATGATAAAAAAAATAAATAAAGGGTTGATAATAGATAAATTATTAGGTCAAGGAGTAAATATAACTACAGGATTATATTCAAAAGGAGCTTCAGGATATTGAATAGAAAAAGGAAAAATAACTTTTTTTACTAATGAAATAACAATATCTGGAAATTTTAAAAAACTATTTCTTAATATAAAAAATATGAGTAATGATATTAATATATATTCTAATATAAGGACAGGATCAATATTAATATCCAAAATTAAAATAACATCAAAAAAATAATTAATGAATATTTTAAAAAAAAAAAAAATTATAAGATTATTTTATAAAAAAAAAATAAATTATTTTGGTATAAATAAAAAAGAAAATAAAAAAATTATATCAATAATTATGAAATATAAAAGATTTATTTTATCTAAAAATATAGCTATATATCATCCAAATAAATATGAAATAAATTTAATTAAATTAGTTAAAATAAATAAAAAAAAAAATTTTTTTTTACCTAAAATAACCTGTTATAAAAAAAAAAAATTATTTTTACCAAATATATATATAAATGTTTTTTATTTAAAAATAAATTTAATATTCTAGAAACAAATTATAAAAAAAATAAATCTATTATAGATATAATATTTACTCCATTAATATCATTTGATATATTTGGAACTAGATTAGGTAAAGGAAAAGGTTTTTATGATAAATATTTTAAAAAAATAATTAAAAAAAATAAAAATATTTTACTAATAGGAATAGGATTAGACTACCAATTATATAAATATAAATTACCAAAAAATAAATGAGATATATCATTACATAAAATTATAACTCCATCAAATATATGAAATATTATTTAAAATAATTAAAATTATTTTAATAAATTAAAACAATTAAATATTTTATATGTTTTAATAAGATATTTAATAATATATTTTTGACTATATCTTAATCATATTCTTGGATCATAAAATTTTTTATTAGGATTAAAATCACCATCTGGATTACCTAATTGAGATTTTAAATAATATTTATTTATTAAATAATAATTTAATATACCTTTTCATGAAGATCACTGAATATCAGTATCTAAATTAATTTTTACTACACCATATTTAATAGATTTTAAAATATTTTTTTTACTAGTACCAGATCCACCATGAAAAACAAAATTTAATGGATTAATTTGTTTTATAGAATACATTTTTTTAATTAATTTTTGTGACTTTCATAAAATATCTGGTAATAAACGTATATTATCAGCTTTATATACACCATGTACATTACCAAATGATGCTGCTATAGTAAAAAGATTACTTATTTTAATTAATCTACTATAAGTATATAATACATCTTTAGAATTAGTATATAATTTTTTACGAGATATATTTCTATTATCTAAACCATCTTCTTCCCCTCCAGTACAACCTAATTCTATTTCAAGATTTATGTTTAATTTTTTAAATTTTTTTAAATATAAACAACATATATCTATATTTTCTTTAATATTACATTGAGATAAATCAATCATATGAGAACTAAATAAAGATTTACCATAACTTTTATAAAAATCATTATCATATTCTAATAAACCATCTAATCAAGATAAATAATTTTTTGTACAATGATCAGTATGTAAAATTACTGGTATTTTATAAAATATAGAAGCTTCATGAATATATTTAGCTCCTAATACAGAACCATAAATAGCAGATTTTATATTATTTTTCTTATTAAGATTTTTACCAATAAAAAAACAAGAACCAGAAAAAGAAAATTGTACTATTACTACAGTATTAGATTTTTTAGCTGATTCTAAAACAGAATTAATTGAATTAGTATCAATACAATTTATAGCTGGTAAAGCAAAATATTTTATTTTTGCAAAATAAAATAATTTATTCATATCCATACCTGATAAAACACCAGGTTTTAAAAATTTTAAAAAATTCATAGTTATTAATATTAAAATTTAAAATAAATTTGATTTTTTTTTTAAAGCTGATATTACCGGTAATTCTTTACCTTCAAGAAATTTTAAAAAAGAACCACCACCAGTAGATATATAAGAAATCTTATCTTCAATACCAAAAGATTCTATAGCTGATATAGTATCTCCACCACCTATAACAGAAAAAGAATTACCTTTAGATATGGCTTTACATATACATTCTGTTCCTTTTCTAAAATTAGGAAATTCAAAAACTCCTACTGGCCCATTTCATAATATTGTTTTAGCATTTAATAAAATTTTATATACCATTTTAATGGTTTTATCTCCAAAATCCATTATTTCTTCATTATTATTAATATTATTAATAGAACGTAAATATGATTTTGCAGATTTAGAAAAATTTTTACCTACTCTACAATCTACAGGAATAGATATATTATACTTATTAAGTAATTTCTTAGCTAAATTCAAAAAAGAAGATTCATATAAAGATTTACCAACATTATTATTAATAGCTATAAATGTATTAGATATACCTCCTCCAACTATTAAAGTATCTGATTTACTACCTAAATAATTTAAAATATTAAATTTTGTTGAAATTTTAGCTCCTCCTATAATAGATACCATAGGTCTATTAGGATTATCTATTATATTAGATAATGCATTAATTTCAGAAGAAAATAAAAAACCTATACAAGTTATAGGAACAAAATCTATTATACCTAAAGTAGAAGAATGAGAACGATGACAAGTAGCAAAAGCATCCATTACAAAAATATCACATAACTGTGCATATTTTTTAGATAAATTCACATTATTTTTAGTTTCTCCAATATTAAAACGAACATTTTCTAATAAAATTATTTTATTTTCAAATTCAGAAAAAAATATTTTTTTATTTAAATAATCAGATATTAATTCAACATTAATATTTAATTTTTTTTGTAAATAATTAGCTATAGGTAATAAAGAATATTTTTTATTATAAATACCTTCTATTGGTCTACCTAAATGAGAAACTAATATTAATTTAGCACCTTTATTTAAAGCATATTCAATAGTAGGTAATGAAGATTTAATTCTTTTATCAGATAAAATAACTCCTTTATCTATAGGAACATTTAAATCTAATCTAATCATTACTCTTTTACCTAATAAATCAACATCTTGTATTTTCACAATAGACATAAATATAAACTCCAATTATAAATTAAATATATATATATATAAAATAAATTACTAAATTTCTATATATTAAATAAAATTATTTTTTTTTAAAAAAAAACTTAAATTTCATAATCTTAAAAATTCTCTTTTATATTTTAAAGCAATTTTAGGAAAACATTCTAAATAAATAATATTTTCAGCATTTAAATGATTTGCTGAAAAAGTATAATTATATGATCCAGTTTCTACAGAATTATTATCAATAATTAAAAATTTATTATGCATAATATTATAATTAAAATTTAATTTTATAGGTATATGTAAATTATATAACTTTTTTAAAAAATATTTTTTTTTTGTAATATTTTTACCATCTAATAATATTTTTATTTTTACATTTCTATTATAAGCTTTTATTAAAGAATAAATAATATTTTTACTAGTAAGTTGATATGCTGCTAATAATACTTCTTTTTTTGATCTATTAATATAATTTAATATATAATTTTCTATTTTATATCTAGAAGAAAATAAAATTCATATTTTAGATTTTATACAACTAAATGGAAAAGATACATTTAAATAAAATATATTAAATAATATAAAAAACAAAATTTTTTTTTTCATCGTATATAACTATATTAAATATTTAAATTATATAAATCAACTAATAATTTACTTACTCAAGAATTAATTCTTTTATTAGTAAGTTTAGATTGATTAACTTCATCTATTATTAAACCTAAAAAATAATTTTTATTTAATAAACTAGTTGAATTATCAAAAAAATAATTTTTATTAGGTCAATAACCAATTATTAAAGAATTATTTTTATTTATTATATTATATAACTTATATATACCATCACAAAAATAATTACCATAATTTTTTTGATCACCACAACCAAAAAAACATATTATTTTTTTAAAAAAATTAATTTTTTTAAACTTTTTTAAAAAAATATCTCAATCATATTGTAATTCTCCACAATACCATGTAGATGTACCTAATATTAAAATATCACAAGATATAAAATTATTTATAGTACTATTACGAATATCAAAAATACTAGTATAAAAATATTTATTTATTTTTTCATAAATTTGATAAGCTATATTTTTAGTATTACCAGTATCACTACCAAAAAAAATTCCTATTCTAAACATATTTTTACCTTAAATATCAAAATTAAAAATATAAATTTATATAATACATAAAATATTATTGTATAATAATATAATAATTAATTTAATAAATTAACATAAAATTTAATTTTAATAAACGAAATAATATAAAATATAAAATTTAGATGTTAAAAAAAAAGAATAAAAGTATTATTTTTTTAGATTCTGGTGTAGGTGGACTATCTATATTAGAGAATATAGAAAATAATTTACCTAAAAACAAACAAATTATATATTTTATGGATAATTTAAAATTTCCTTATGGAAATAAAAATTATTTATATATAACAAAAAGAACATTTAAAATTATTAGATATTTAAATAAAATATATAAAATATATATGCTAATATTAGCATGCAATACAGCTAGTATAATTAGTTTAGCATATTTGCGTAAAAAATTTAAATTCCCAATAATAGGTACATTTCCAGCAATAAAAAAATCTTTCCAAATAACTAAAAAAAAAACTATTTTACTTTTAGGTACATATTTAACTATTAACTCTTATTATGTAAATAAAAAAATAAAAAAATATCTACCTAAAAATATAAATATAATAAAAAAATATTCTCATGAATTAGTATATCAAGCAGAATCAAAAATAAAAAACAATAAAATTAATATTAAAAAAATAAAAAATATCTTTAAAAAAGAAATAAAAATAAAAAATTTAGATACTATTATAATAGGGTGTACACACTATAATTTTTTAATAAAAGAAATAAAAAAAATCATAAATAAAAAAATATATTTCGTAGATTATATATATAAAATTAAAAAAAAAATAAATTTTTTTTTTAATAAAAAATATATAAAAAAAAAAAATAAAAAAATTTTTCTTTATTCCAAAAAAGAAAAATATAATAAATATTTTCAAAAAAAAATAAAAAAAAAACTTAAATTTTCTATATATAAAAAAATAAAAATTTTTTAATAAATAATGAAACATTATACAATATTTAAAAATAATATAAAAAATAAAAACTTATTATTTTTAATAATAATTTTTATAAATAATGAGATTTTATTACCTATATATAGTACAAATATTTTTTTTTGAAAAATATTATATTTAATTCATATAATTAATAAATTAATAGAATTCCCTTTAATATTTTTTACTCATTTAATATTACTTTTAGTATATAAAAATATATATCATATTAATGATATGATATATATAATAATATTAATAAATATATTATTATCAACATCATTTATAATTAAAACAATAATAAAAAATTATATTTTTATTCCAAGACCATATAATATTTTTTTTTTAAAACATAAAATATATAAAAATAATATATATAGACAAAAAATATATATACCTAAATGAATAACTAATCAATGAAAAAATAAAAAAGATAGTTCTTTTCCTTCAGGACATACATTATTTACTAGTTATTGAATAATATTATTATGAAAAAAAAAAAAAAAAATATTATGTAAAATTATTATTATTTTATTAATAATACTTACTTTAAGTAGAATATTCTTCTGATTACATAGAAGTAATGAAATAATATTTAGTTTTATAATCAATTTTATACTAATGAATATTTTTAAAAAAATATTAAAATTTATAAAAAAAAAAATTAAATTTTAAATATCGAAAAATCATTAGCTATTTTAGTATTAGGAAATATATTGATACATTTTTTCAACATTTTTCTTAAATCTGAATAATTATATCTTGAACTAAAATGAGTAAGAATAAGTTTTTTAACTAAATATTTTTTAGCCAATAAAGCTGCCTGTATATTAGTAGAATGACCTCTATTATTAGCTATATTTAGCATATTATGATTTAGTGTAGATTCATGAACTAAAACATCAATATTAAAAAAAAAACTATATTCTTTTTTTAAAGGAGCTGTATCACCTAATATAACTAAATTTTTACTTTGTATTTTTTTACCTAAATATTTTTTTCCATCTATCATTCTTCCATCTAAAAGATTAACTTTTTGACCTAATTTTAAATATTTATATATTGGACCAGGAAATATACCATCTAAAATTAATTCTTTTACATTTAAATGTCCAATTTTACTTTTTTTTTTAATACTAAAACCATAACATTCTATAGAATGATTTAATAAAAATGAAGTAATTTTATATCCATTTTTATTAAATATTTCACCTTCACTAATTTCAAAAATTTTTAAAGGAAAATTAATATAAGAATGACTAAGTTTTAAAAACATTTCAATATAAAATTTAATTCCTTTACCTCCATAAATTTCTAATTCTTCAGAAACTTTATTAATAGATCTACTAGTTAATAAACCAGGTAAACCAAAAATATGATCTCCATGCATATGAGTAATAAATATTTTTTTAATTTTACTCAATTTTATAGAAGTATGTAAAATTTGATGTTGAGTAGCTTCACCACAATCAAATAATCATACTTCATAAAAATCATTATCATTTAATATTAAAGCCATACTAGTAACATTTCTTTTAATACTTGGAGAACCAGCATTAGTACCTAAAAATTGTATTAACATTTTTATATTAATAAAATAAATAATAAATAAATTATAATTAATTATAACATTTAAATTTTATATATATAAATATTAATAAATAATTTTATTATTTATTTAAAATACATAAATATATTTATTTTATAAAAAATTAAAAATAAAATATTAAAAATAAATATATTATCTGATAATATTAAATATATTAATTTTATCAAATTTTAAAAAAAAATGACTAAAAAAATAGGTATACTAACTAGTGGTGGTGATTCACCAGGAATGAATACATTAATATATAATATTACCAATTTATGTTTTAAAAATAATTTTTATATATACGGTATATATAATGGTTTCAAAGGATTATATGAAAATAATATCAAACTATTAAATTATAAAAATATATTTAATATATCAAATATTGGAGGAACATTTTTAAAATCTTCTAGATTTCCAGAATTAAAAAATTATGAAATAAGAAAAAAAATAATTAAAAAAATAAAAAAAAAAATTGATATATTAATTGTAATAGGAGGAGAAGGATCATATAAAGGAGCATTTAAATTAAATAAAATGAACTTACCTTGTATAAATATACCCGGAACTATAGATAATGATATTTACGGAACAGATTATACTGTTGGATATTTTACAGCTTTAGAAAACATTATTAAAGCAATAGATAATCTTAAAGATACTTCTTTATCTCATAATAGAATATCAATATTAGAAGTTATGGGTAGAAAATGTGGAAACTTAGCTTTATCAGCTTCATTAGCATGTTCATGTAAATCAGTAATTATACCTGAAATACCATTTAATAAAAAAAAAATAATTAAAAATATAAAAAAAAAAAATAATAATATTATTATTATTACAGAAAATATATATAATATTAAAAAATTAGCAATTGAAATAGAAAAAAAAACAAATATTGAAACAAGAGCTACTTCATTAGGTCATATACAAAGAGGTGGTAGACCAGTATCATTAGATAGAATATTAGCATCTAAAATGGCATTTCATTCTATTGAATTAATTAAAAAAAACAAATTAGGACAATGTATAGGTATAAAAAATGAAAAAATTATACACTATATACTTAAAAAAAATAAAAAAAAAAAAATTAATAAAAATATATTAAATATAATAAAAAATTTTCCTTAAATAAATAATGATAAATAAAAAAAATTTTATATATAAAATAATATATAATGATATTTTAAATAAAAAATATAACAAAATTATTACTCGTTTTCCTCCAGAACCTAATGGTTATTTACATATAGGACATGCAAAATCTATATACATAAATTTTAAAATAGCTAAAATTTTTAATGGTAAATGTTATTTACGTTTTGATGATACTAATCCTAAAACAGAAAAAAAAAAATATATTAAATCTATTAAAAAAGATTTAAAATGATTAGGTTTTAAATGATATAAAAAAGAAAAATATTCATCAGATTATTTTAAAATTTATTATAAATACGCAAAAAAATTAATTAAAAAAAATTTAGCTTATGTTGATGAATTAAATCAATCAGAAATTAAAAAATATAGAGGAACTTTAACAAAACCGGGTATAAATAGTCCATATAGAAATAGAAGTATTAAAAAAAATATTTTGTTATTTAAAAAAATGAAACAAGGATATTTTAAAGAAGGTAAATTATGCTTAAGAGCTAAAATAAATATGAAATCTAAAAATATTCTATTAAGAGATCCTGTCTTATATAGAATTAAAAAATTTAAACATCCTAAAACAAAATACAAATGATGTATATATCCTATGTATGATTTTGCTCATTGTATAGCTGATTCTATAGAAAAAATAACACATTCTATATGTACATTAGAATTTCAAAATAATAAATATTTATATAATTGAATACTTAAAAATATTGATGTAAAACATGTACCTAAACAATATGAATTTTCTAGATTAAATATTACTTATAATTTAACTTCTAAAAGAAAAATTAATAAATTAATAAAAAAAAAAATTATTAAAGGTTGAAAAGATCCTAGATTAATGACTATTTCAGGTATGAGAAAAAGAGGATATACTTCAAAATCTATTATAAATTTCTGTAAATCTTTAGGTATAAGTAAACAAGAAAGTATTTTAGATATAAATATTTTAGAAAAATATCTTAGAAAAGAATTAAATAATACTGCTCATAGAATTATTGGAATTATAAATCCATTAAAAATAATATGTATAAATATTAAAAAAGATTATTTATTAAAAATTAAAATACCTAATCACCCTTTTAATAAAAATATGGGAGAAAGAGAAATTTATTTTAGTAAAGAAATATATATAGAAAAAAATGATTTTAAAAAATATTTTTCTTTAAAAAAAAAAAAATTTTTATATAATAATAAAATAAGATTAAAATATGTAGGAATAATTAAATTTATAAAAATTATTAAAAAAAAAAATAATAAAATTTCTCATTTAGAATGTAAATTCTATAGAAAAAAAAAACAAAAAAAAATTAAAATAATACATTGATTATCTATCAAAAATTCTTTTAAAATAAAAATTAAAATTTATGATAAATTATTTAATTTATCTAATCCAAATAAAGAAAAAAATTTATTATCTTTAATAAATAAAAAATCTTTAATAATTAAAAAAGGGTATATAGAAAAATCAATATTTAAAAATAATAACAATATTTTTCAATTTGAAAGAATTGGATATTTTAAATTAAATAGAAATATTTTAAAAAATAAAATATATTTTAGTCTAATAATTCTTTTGAAAAACATAAATAAATATAATTAACTAATTTTTAAATAAAATCAAAATGTATATAAAACATAATAAAAAAAATATATCTTTAAATATTTTAGATTTAGAAAATATTAAACCTTATAAAAAAAAAACTAATGAAAAATATATGAATAATTTACAAATTAATCATTTTAAAAAAATTTTATTTACTTTATATAAACAAATAACTTCAAAATCTAAAAGAAAATATTTTAATAATAAAGAATCAATTAATTTTCCAGACCCTATAGATAGAGCTGTACAAGAAGAAGAATTTACTTTTAATTTAATTAACAAAGACAGAAAACAAAAATTAATAAATAAAATAGAAAGAACTATTAAAAAAATTAACGAAAAAAAATTTGGATATTGTGAAACATGTGGTACAGAAATAGGAATTAAAAGATTAGAAGCTCAACCTACTGCAAATTTATGTATAGATTGTAAAATATTATCAGAAATAAAAGAAAAACAAATAATAAATTTAAAAATTTCTTAATATAAATTAAATATAAAATTTTCAATATAAACTTTTAAATTAATTTAAAAAAAAAATATGACAAATAATATATGATTAGAAAAATTACATTTAAATATCGGTCAATTTATTAATATAAATAAAATAATTTATCAAAAAAAAACTAAATATCAAAAAATATTAATAATAAATAATAATAAAATAGGTAATTTATTAATATTAGATAATATTGTTCAAACTACAGAATTTGATGAATTTATATATCATGAAATGATATGTATAATACCTATATTAAGTCATCCTAATCCTGAAAAAATATTAATTATAGGTGGAGGAGATGGTGGTTGTTTAAAACAAATAATTAAATTTAAAAATATTAAATCTATCACTTTAGTAGAAATAGATAAAAAAATAATTTCATGTTCAAAAAAATATTTATTTAAAATACATGAAAATTCTTTTAATGATTCTCGAGTAAATATTTTAAATAAAAATGGTATTAAATTTTTAAAAAAAAATAATAATAAATTTGATATAATAATTATTGATGGAACAGATCCTGTAGGTCCAGGAAAAAAATTATTTACTAAAAATTTTTATTTAAACTGTAAAAAATCTCTTAATAAAAACGGTATTTTTGTTACACAAAGTGGAACAATTTTACAAAAAAAAGAAATTATAAAAAATTTTAATAATATTAAAAAAATATTTAATTATAAAGGTCTATATCAAACAAATGTACCAACATATTATGGTGGTAACATATTTTTTATATGAGCATCTAAAAACATAAATTTAAAAAAAATAAATATAAATAATTTATATAAAAATAATAATTTACATAAATTCAAATACTATAATCCTATGATACATATTTATAGTTTTGCATTACCACAATTTATAGTTAAAAAAATAAATTAATTTTATTAAATGGTGAAAAATTGAAAAAAATAGAATTACATGGATTTAATAATTTAACAAAAAGTTTAAATTTCTGTATTTATAATATTTGTTATACATATTCAGAAAAAGAAAAAAAAAAATATATTAATTATATTAATAAAAAATATAATGCTAATAGATTAACTAAATTTCTAAAAAAAATATGTAAAATTATAGGAGCAAAAATATTAAATATAGCTAGTCAAAACTATCATCCACAAGGTGCTAGTGTAGCTATATTAATAAGTGAAGGAAATATTAAAAATAAAATTAAAAAAATAAAAAATAAATCAGACACTATTTTAGTGCATTTAGATAAAAGTCATATATGTGTACATACTTATCCAGAAAGTCATCCAGAAGGTAAAATATCTACTTTTAGAGTAGATATTGAAATATCTACTTGTGGTTTAATATCACCATTAAAAGCATTAAATTATTTTATAAAAAAATTAGAATCAGATATAGTTACAATAGACTATAAAATAAGAGGATTTACAAGAGATATCAAAGGAAAAAAATATTTTGTAGATCATAAAATCAATTCCATACAAAATTTTATTAATAAAAAAATAAAAAAAAAATATGATTTTATTGATATAAATATTTATCAAGAAAATATTTTTCATACTAAAATGATACTTAAATATATAGATATAAATAATTATATTTTAAAAAATAAAAAAAATATAAATACAATAAAAAAAAAAAAAATTATCTCTCTTTTATGAAAAGAAATGAAAGAAATATATTACGGTAAAAATACTTAAATTATATAGTTAAAATTTCATATCCATAATCTGTTACTAAAATAGTATGCTCATATTGAGCTGATAAACTACCGTCTCTTGTTTTTACTGTTCATCCATCATTCATTAATATAGTATCTTTTGATCCTAAATTAATCATAGGTTCAATAGTAAAAACCATACCAGATTTTAAAAAAAAATTATAATTATTTTTATAATGTAAAATATGAGGTTTTTCATGAAAATTTTTACCTATACCATGACCACAATAATTTTTTACTACAGAAAAACCTTTTTTTTTAACATAATTATCTATAATTCTACCGATATTTTTTAATTCAGTTCCATTTTTAATACATTTTAAAGATAAATAAAGACTTTTTTTAGTTATTTTACATAATTTAATAGCTTTATAATCAGGTTTACCAACTAAAAACATTTTAGATGTATCTGCATAATAATTATTTTTACAAACTGCTATATCAATATTGATAATATCACCATCACTTAATATACAATTATAATTTGGTATACCATGACAAACTACATTATTAATAGAAGTACATATAGATTTAGGAAAACCCATATATAATAAAGATGCAGGATAAGCATTATGAAAATTAACTATACGATCATAACAAATATCATTAATTCTACCTGTAGAAATACCAGGTTTTATATACTTAGAAATATAAAATAAAACATCTCTAGCTATTTTACCAGAAATTTTAATATTTTTTATTTCTTTAGAATTTTTAATTATATAAGACATATATTTTTAATTTATCTATATTAGTTTATTTTTTTTATATAAAATATTTATATATAATAATATAAAAATTGAATTTTAAAAATAAGAGGAATAATAATGAATTTTTCTATAAAAGAAATGATAAATGCAGGAATACATTTTGGACATCAAACTAAACATTGACATCCTAAAATGAAACCTTATATATATACAGTATATAATAAAATACATATTATAAATTTAGATAAAACTATAAAATTATTTAATTTAGCATTAAAAAAATTAAAAAAAATTAATAAAGAAAAAAAAAAAATACTATTTGTAGGAACTAAAAAAGTAGCAAGTAACTTTATAAAAAATACTGCTATAAAATGTAATCAATTTTTTATTAATTATCGTTGATTAGGAGGAACTTTAACAAATTGAAAAACAGTAAAAAAATCTATAAAATTTCTAAAAGAATTAGAAAAAGAATATAAAAACGAATTATTAGATAAATTAATTAAAAAAGAAGTATTACAAAAAAAAAGATTATTAAAAAAATTAAAAAATAATTTAGATGGAATTAAAAATATGGGTAGTTTACCTGACGCAATATTTGTAATTGATGCTAATTATGAAAATATAGCAATTAAAGAAGCTAAACAATTAAATATAAAAATATTTTCAATAGTAGATACAAATACTAACCCTGAAGGATTAGATTATATTATTCCAGGAAATGATGATTCCTCAAAATCTATAGAATGGTATTGCAATAAAATTATTAAAATACTAAATAAATAATATATATGAACATTGAATTAATTAAAAAAATAAGAAATATAACTTCTATAAGTATAGAAAAATGTAAAAAAGCGTTAGAAAAAAATAATTTTGATTTAAAAAAATCTATTATATATTTAAAAAAAAATATATATATTAAAAAAAAAAATCCCAAAGAAGGAGGTATATTTAGTAAAATTAAAAATAATAAAGCTATTATAATACAAATAAATTGTGAAACAGATTTCACAATTAAAAATATAGAAATAAAATTTTTTATTAAAAAAATCATGAATTACTATTTAAATAGTAAAAATATAAGTAAAAAAAATATACTAAATTATTTTGAAAAAAGAAAAAATTTTTTAATATCTAAATTTAATGAAAATATAGAAATAAAAAATATATGTATCATGAAAGGTAAATATTTAACTAAATATATACATACTAATAATAAAATGGGTTCTTTATTAAAACTAAAATTAAAAAAAAAAGAAATAAATTTAAAAAAATTTAAAAAAATAGCTATGCATATAGTAGCTATGAATCCAAAATTTATTAATAAAAAAAAAATACCTTTAAATTTTATTAAAAAATATATAAAAAAAATTAATTTATATATAAATAATAAAAAAAATAGAAAAAAAATATTAAATAAAAAAATAAATAATATTTGTTTATTAAATCAAAAATTTATTTTTAATGATAAAATATCAGTAAAAAAATATTTAAAAAAAAATAATATTAAAGTAATTAATTTTTGTAATTTTAAAATTTAAAATGTATAAACGTATAGTATTAAAAATAAGTGGTGAATCACTAAAAAAAAAAAAAATAATAAATAAAAATATATTAATACATATAGTTAAAGAAATAAAAAAAATATTAAAAAAAAATATCCAAATTTCTATAATATTAGGAGGAGGTAATATATTAAGAGGAAAAGATTTACATTATCTAAATATAGATAATATAATATCTGATCAAGCAGCAATGTTATCTACAACTATAAATGGATTAATATTATATGATTTTTTTAAAAAAAATAAAATAAATACTAAAATTGTATCTACATTAAATATTAATGGAATATGTGATTTTTATAACCATATTAAAATTAATAAATATTTAGAAAAAAATAAAGTAGTAATTATAACTTCAGGTACAGGAAATCCTTTATTCACAACTGATACCGCATCTTGTTTAAAAGCAATAGAAACCAAATCTGATATATTAATTAAAGCTACAAAAGTTAATGGAGTTTACGATAGTGATCCTAATATAAATAAAAATGCAAAATTCATTCATAATATAACATATAAAAATATAATAAAAAAAAATATTAAAATAATGGATACTGTATCTTATTACATAGCTAAAAAACATAAATTACCTATATATATATATAATATATATAAAAAAAATGCATTATATAATATAATAATGGGTAAAAAAGAAGGAACATTAATATATTAAAATTATAGGAGGTATGGCTGAGTGGTTTAAAGCAACGGTCTTGAAAATCGTCAACGTAATCGTTCGAGAGTTCGAATCTCTCTGCCTCCGTAATAAATAAAATTATGAATAATATAAAATTAAATAAAATTATAAGTAAATATTTAAAATCTAAATATATTAGAGATATTTCTTTTAATGGTATGCAAATAGAAGGAAAAAAAAAAATTAAAAATATTATTACATGCGTAACTATAAATAAATACATAATAAAAAAAACAATTTTAAATAAATATGACGCAATTATAGCACATCATGGTATATTATGAAATAATAGTATACCCAATATAATTGGTATATTAAAAAAAAGAATTCATAAAATTATACTTAATAAAATAAATATATATTCTTGACATCTACCTTTAGATATTCACCCTAAAATAGGTAATAATATTCAAATAGCAAAAAAAAATTATATTAATATTAAAAAATTACCTAATAAAAATTTTCCAGTGTTAATAGGAAAAATAAAAAATAAAAAAAAAATTTATAATCTTATAAAAAATAAAAATATTTACTTTTATAAAAGTATTAAAAAATCTATTTATAAAATAGGAATATGTAGTGGTAATGGAAGTAAATTTTTAGAAAAATCTATTTTAGATTATAATATTGACACATATATAACTGGAGAATTATCAGAAAAAGATTTTTATATATTTAAAGAATATGATATTAATATAATAATTTTAAAACATTATATATCTGAAATATATGGAATAAAAAGTTTAGGTAAATGAATAAAAAATAAATTAAATTTAAATGTAACTTTTATTAATACATTTAAAGAATACGAAATATTTTTTTATAAAAACAAATAAAAAATACGAAAAATTTTTTAAAAAATTTATTATATATATATATCTATTTTAGAAAAAACTTAATTTTTTTTAATTTAAATTTTAAAATATATTCTCTTTTAATTTTATATAATTTTTATTTACTAAACTAGTATAAATAATTAATGTAATTTCTAAATTTAATCATATATTTTATATATCAAAATTTATAGAATTTACAATAATATTATTATTATCTACTAACATATTAGTTATTATATAAAATATATTTTTTAAAATATATTTAAATATTACAAAAATAATAAATCTTTTTAAATTAAAAATTAAATAAATAAATTAAAAAATAATCATTTTTTTAAGTAAAATAATAATAATTTTATAACTTTATATATTTCTTATATAAAAAAAATTAATTAAAAACTATTGGCAAAAAAAATTTTTAATAATTAAACGTTTTTAGTAAAAAATTATATTTATTAAAAAAACAATATATTAAATATATTAAATAAATTTAGTTTATAAATTATAATTTAAATTAATTTTTTATTTTTTTGTTTTATCTTAAATATTTTTTTATAAAAAAAATATTACTATATTCTAATTATTATTTTAAATAAAATATCAATTTCATAATTTTATTTAAAAAATACTTTTGATTTTAAATATCAAATATATTTATTTACCTAAATTTAAATATATTTAAAATTTTTTTAAATTAATTAAATTAATACTTATCTATATAAGTAATACTATTATTTATTAAAATAATTTTTTAATATTATTTAAAATATAATTTTTTAGATAAAATTTAAAAAAAATTAAATTTTAAATATCTAATCATTTACATATCATGTTTATTTATAATAATAAAAAATTATTATAGTCTTTTAAAAATTAATACTATCTATAAATATCTAAAATAATTTTACAATTTAATTAATTATAAAACTTTTTATTAAGTAAAATATATCTTATTAATAAAAAATTTAATTCTTAATTATAAAATATTATATATATATTATCAATAAATAAATCTATATCTTTAATCAAAAAAAAATAATTTTTTATTACTAGTAAAAAAAATAATTTATTAAAATTTATTAAGTAAATACATATTTTATTAAAATACAAATTAAATATTAATTTTTAACACAAAAAATTATTTTATATAAAAATTTAATTTTATTTTTCATTAATATAAAATATAAACTTTATATTTTTCTAAAATATATATATTATAAAATAAATTATATATAATTAATATAAAAAATAAAATTAGATTTTTTAAAAAAATATATAAATTATATTTTATAACAAAAATATTTAAAAAAATAAAAAAAATTAAAAAAAATATTATTCTATATTTAGAATTAAAATTAATAAATTTTAAATATTATTTAAAATATATGATTAGTATCATAGCTGCATTATCTAATAATAATGTTATTGGAAAAAAAAATTCTTTATGTTGGAAAATTAAAGAAGATATTAAATGATTTAAAAAAAATACTATAAATAAAACAATTATAATGGGAAATAAAACATGAAAATCAATTAAAAAACCTTTAAAAAAAAGAATTAATATTATAATTACTAGAAAAATAAACAAAAAATATATTTTATATAAAAAAAATACTCAAATAATATTTGTAAAATCAATTATACAAGCTTTGTATATAGCTAAAAAAACTAAAAAAGAAATTATGGTTATTGGTGGAGAAAAAATATATTCTCAATTAATAAAATGATCTAATAAAATGTATTTAACATATATAAATAAAAATATTTTAGGAGATAAATTTTTTCCTAAATATAATAAAAAAGAATGAAAAATAATATATAGAAAAAAAAAATATATAAAAAATAAAAAAATTAACCATATTATATTTAATATATTTATAAAAATTTAAATTATGACAAATAAAATCAAAAAAAAAATAAAAAAATTAAAAAGTAAAATTAATAAATACTCTTTTTATTATTTCAATAAAAATAAAAGTTTAATAAACGATGAAAAATATGATTTTTTAATAAAAAAATTAGAAAAATTAGAAAAAAAATATCCTTTATTTAAAAAAAAAACATCACCAACAATAAATATAAATTATAAATTACTAAAACAATTTAAAAAAAAAAAACATAATATTAAAATGTTATCAATAAAAAATGAATATTCAACCAAAAAAATATATAAATATATAAATAAAATAAGAAAAAAATATTCTAAAATAAAATTTAGTTGTGAACTAAAAATAGATGGTATTGCATTAAGTATATTATATAAAAATAATTATTTATATAGAGCTTTAACTAGAGGTAATGGAATATATGGAGAAGATATTACTAAAAATATTAAATTCATAAAATCTATACCAGAATATTTAAAAAAAAAAAATATAAAAAAATATTTAGAAGTAAGAGGAGAAATATTTATTAAAAAAAAAGACTTTATACATTTAAACAAAAAAAAAAATTTTTCTAGTAGCAGAAATTTAACTTCAGGAACAATAAGATTACAAAATAAAAAAATCCTTAAAAAAAGAAAATTATCTTTTATAGGTTATGATATTAACATAAATAACGATAGAACATATTTTTCTAAACAATCAAAATGTTTAAAGAAAATAAAAAAAATAGGGTTTAAAATAGATAAAAATACTTTAATAACAAAATCTTTTAAAAAGATAGTAAATTTTTACAAAAAAATAAAAAAAAACAGAAAAAATATTGGTTTTGATATAGATGGAATAGTAATTAAAATAAATAATAAAAAAATACAAAATAATATTAAAAATAATAGAAAATATATAAAATGAGCAATAGCATGAAAATTTCCTTCTGAAAAAAAAGTAACTAAATTAATAGATATTAAATATAAAGTAGGAAAAAATGGTATTATAACTCCAATAGGAATTATAAATACTATTAATATTAATGGAACAAATATAAATAATATAAATTTATATAATTTAAAATATTTAAAAACATCAAATATAAATATACAAGATTATATCATAGTAGAAAAATCAGGAGATGTAATTCCTAAAATTTATAAAATTTTAAAAAATAAAAAAAAATAAAAATAATACACTAAATATAATTAAAAAATGTCCATCTTGTAAAAAAAAAATTAATATTTATAAAAATAAACCAAAATGCTTTAATAATTTAAAATGTCCTCAACAATTTACAAAAATTATAATTAATTTTATTTCAAAAAATGGATTTAATATAATTAATTTAGGTTCTAATATAGTAAAAAAATTAATAAAATATAAATACATAAAATATATATCAGATATATTTAAAATAACAAAAAAACAACTTATGTCTATACCTAAAATAAAATCTAAATTAGCAAAAAAAATTTTATATTCTATAAATTATTCTAAAAATAATATAAAAATTAAAAATTTAATATATTCATTATCAATACCATATATTGGTATTTCAACATCAGAAAAAATAAGTAAAAGTATTAAAAAATTTAAAAAATTTATTTTTTTAAACAAAAACAAAAAAAAAATTCAAAATATTAGTAAATTAAAATATAAATCTATCATAAATTATTTAAATAATAATAATAATTTTAAACAATTAATTATTTTAAATAAATTAATAAAAACAAAAATTAAATAATTTTTTTATAGAAATATTTAATCTTAAAATTGTTTTTTCCTTTCCTAAAAATAAAAGTACTATAGATATACTTGGAGTTATTATTCTCCCTGTTAAAAAAAATCTTAAAGTTTTATAAATAATATTTTTATCTAAAAAAAAAAATTTATTTAATAAATCTAAAATAATATTATTAATATTATTAATATTTCATAAAAATAAATTTAAAATTTTGTTTTTAAAATAAAATAATATTTTATAAAAAATTTTTTTTTTAAATATAAATATAATATTTTTATCTAAAACAAAAAAATTATTATCAAATATTACACAAAAACTATATATATCTTTTAATAATGAACTTCTAGAAGAAATAAATGATATTATTTCAGTTAAATTAGAAATATTTAAAATATTCATTTTATTAAATAAAATAAATTTTTTAAAATAAAACTCCAATTTTTTATAAGATAAATGTGAAATATAATATTTATTAATTCAAATTAACTTTTTATAATTTAAAATACATGGAGATTTATTAATATTTTTAAAGCTAAATATACTTTTAATTTCATGAACATAAAAAATTTCATTATTTTTATAAGATCAACCTAAACGTAATAAAGAATTTAATATTGCTTCAGGTAAAAAACCAGATTTTAAATATTTTTTTATATTAGAATCTAAATTTCTTTTTGATAATTTTTTTTTTTTTTCATCTAAAATTATAGGTAAATGAATATAATAAGGAACAAAATAATTTAATGACTTAATTATATTAACTTGTTTAGGTGTATTATTAATATGTTCTTCACCTCTAATAACATGTGTAATGGACATATTGTAATCATCAAATACAACACAAAAATTATAAGTTGGTATTCCATTAGATCTCAATATAATAAAATCATCTAATTCACTATTAGAAGTAGTTACATTTTTAAAAACTTTATCTTTAAAAAAAGTTTTTCCATTTAAAGGACTTTTAAATCTAACAACATAAGAACTATTTTTTTTATTTAAATTTTTATTTCTACAAAAATTGTCATACTTAGGTTTAATTTTATTTAACAAACAAAAATTACGTAATTTATTTAATCTTTCATATGAACAATAACATTTATATGCTAATCCTTTTTTAATCATATCATTAATAATATATACATATAAATCAATTCTCTTAGACTGAAATAAAGGATCATCATCTCAATATAAACCTAATCATTCTAAAACATAAAAAATATGACTTACATATTTTGAATTATTTCTAGTTATATCAGTATCTTCAATTCTTAAAAAAAATTTACCATTATTTTTCCTAGCATATAATCAGGAATATAAAGCAGTACGAATATTACCTATATGTAAATAACCTGTTGGACTAGGAGCAAATCTTGTAATAATATTATTCATAAATAAATTAAATAAATTTAAGTATATTATTTAATATTAACAATAATATAATATAATTATTAATAACTTTAAATTAATTCAAATGCAAAAATATATAAGAAATTTTTCTATTATAGCACATATTGATCATGGAAAATCAACTTTATCAGATAGAATAATAGAAAAATGTACTAAAACAAAAATACAAAGTAATAAACAAAGAATATTAGACTCAATGGATTTAGAAAAAGAAAAAGGTATAACAATAAAATCACAAAGTGTACAATTAAAATATAAACATAAAAATAAAATATATAAATTTAATTTAATAGATACACCTGGACATATAGACTTTTCATATGAAGTTTCTAGATCTTTATATATATGTGAAGGAGCTTTACTCCTTATAGATTCTACTAAAGGTATACAAGCACAAACATTAGCAAACTATAATATAGCAAAAAAATTAAATATTAAAATAATACCTGTAATAAATAAAATAGATTTAGTAAATAAAAATATAAAAAGAATTAAAAATCAAATAAAACAATTATTAAATATAAAAAAAAAATACATAATCTTATGTTCAGCAAAAAAAAACATAGGTATAAAAAAAATTATTCATAGTATTATTAAAAATATTAATCCACCAAAAGGAAATAAAAATTTACCTCTACAAGCATTAATAATAGATTCATATTTTGATAATTATTTAGGAGCATTTTTTTTAATTAAAATTTATAATGGATATTTAAAAAAAAATGAAAAAATAAAATTAATAAATAAATACAAAAAATATAACATTGAATATATTTATGTAAACAAACCTGAAAAAAAATTTCTTAGTAATTTAAAATGTGGTGAAGTAGGATGAATATCCTGTAATATTAAAAAAATAAATTATATCAATATAGGTAATACAATTACTAAATTTAATAATCCTGCAAAAAATAATTTACCAAAATTTAAAAAAATAAAACCTCAAATATATGCAAGTTTATATACTTATGAAAATAAGGATTTTATAAAATTTAAAAAATCACTAGAAAAATTAAGTTTAAATGATTCATCAATAAAATTTACTCAAGAAAAATCATTAATATTTGGATCTGGATTTAGATGTGGTTTTCTAGGAAAATTACATTTAGAAATTATTAAGGAAAGATTGGAAAGAGAATACAATTTAGATATTATAATTACTTTACCAAGTGTAACTTATAAAGTTATAGATAAAAAAAATAAAATTATTTATATAGATAATCCATTAAAATTACCTCATAAAAATAAAATTAAAAAAATTAAAGAACCTATATCTACATGTTTTATTATTACTCCATTAAAATATTTAGGTAAAATAATGAAATTATGTATTAATAAACGAGGAAAACAAAAAAATATACTATTTACTAAAAAAAATGTTTCTTTAATTTATGAAATACCAACATCAGAAATTATAACTAATTTTAATAATAAATTAAAATCTATTACTCAAGGATATGCTTCTTTTAAATATTCTTTTAAAAAATATAAAACATCTAATATAGTTTTATCTGAAATAATGATAAACAAAAATAAAATAGATGGATTTTCAACATTAATACATAAAAATAATGTTATAAATCACAGTAAAAAAAAATTAGAAATAATTAAAAATAATATACAAAAACAACAATATGAAATTAATATACAAGGTTTATGTAATAATAAAATAATTACTAAATGTAATTTAAAAGCATTAAGAAAAAATGTTACTTCTAAATGTTATGGTGGTGATATATCAAGAAAAAAAAAATTATTACAAAAACAAAAAAAAGGAAAAAAAAAAATGAAAAAAATAGGAAACATTATTGTATCACAAAAAATATTTTTTAAAACATTTAAAATAATGTAAAATGATAATATTTAATAGAATACTATTTATACTAATATTATATAGTATTAGTATTTTAATAATTAATAAAATATATAAAAAAAAAATTAATAATTTATTAATAGAATTTTTACCAACTTTAATATTAATATTTATATTTAGATCATTTATATATGAACCATTCATAATACCTTCATCATCTATGATGCCCACATTATTAATAGGAGATTTAATATTAGTAAATAAACTATTTTATAATATTAAAAATCCATTAAATAATAATACTATTTTAAATATAGGTAAACCTAATTATGGAGATATAGTTGTTTTTCAATATCCTAAAAATAAAAATATTAATTATGTTAAAAGAATAATAGGATTACCTAAAGATAAAATAATATATAACGAAAAAAAAAAAGAAATTTATATATATAAATTTAGTAAAAACAAAAATAAATATATTAATATCGTTAAATATACAAATAAAAAAATAAGTCCATATATAGAAGAAATAATTTTTTTAAATAAAAACATTAGAGAATATATTTGAAATATAAATAAAAAAATAAAAAAAAATTACAATTCAGAAATAATTTTTTTAAATGAAAAAATAGAATATTTAAAAAATTATAAACATAAAATTTTATTATTACCTTTTACAAAACATAAAAATAAAATTAATTCATGAATTGTACCTAATAATATGTATTTCGTAATAGGAGATTATAGAGATAATAGTGAAGACAGTAGATATTGAGGATTTTTACATCAAGATCTTATAATAGGTAAAGTTCAATATATATGAATGAGTTTAGAAAAACAAGAAAATAATTGACCTACAGGAATAAGATTAGATAGAATTGGTAAAATTTTTTAAATAATTTTATGAATAAATTTCATTATTTAGAACAAAAACTAAAATATACATTTATAAATAAAAAAATACTTTTTTTATCATTAACACATCGTAGTTATAGTAATAATCATAATGAAAGATTAGAATTTTTAGGAGATTCAATATTAAATTTTATAATTACTAAAAAAATATATAAAAAATTTTATAAAAAAAAAGAAGGTTTTATGACTAGAATAAGAGCTAATTTAGTAAATAAAAATAATTTATCTAAAATAGCTCAAAAACTTAAATTAAACAAATATATCTTATTAGGACAAGGAGAATTAAAAATGTTAGGACAATATAAAATATCCATTTTAGCTAATACCTTAGAAGCTATTATAGGAGCTATATTTATAGATAGTAAAAATATTTTAATAATAGAAAATATTATTAAAAAACTATTTTTTAATTATAAAAATAATAAAATTTTAAATAAAAAAAATAATCAAAAAGATTATAAAACTATTCTACAAGAATATTTACAAAAAATTAAATTACCTTTACCTAAATATTATATATCAGATAAAAAAGGCAAAGAACACAAACAAATTTTTATAGTAAAATGTAAAATTAATTTACTTAAAAAAATTACTAAAGGTATAGGATATAGTAAAAAAGAAGCAGAACAAAAATCAGCTAAAAAATCTTTAATTAAAATAGGTTTAATAAAAAATAATAATGTTAAAAAATAATATTTATAAAAAAAAAATATGTATTTCTATTTTAGTAGGTAAACCAAATGTAGGAAAATCAACATTATTTAATAAACTAATAAATAAAAAAATATCCATAACTTCTAAAAAAAAATATACCACTAAAAAAAATATTTTAGGTATATATAATAAAAATACTAAATATCAATATATATATATTGATACTCCAGGAATTAAATATACTACAGATATTAATAAAAATATTAATTGTTCAATATCTATATTAAAAAATAATAATATTAATTCAAAAATAAATTTAATAATTTTAGTAATTAAAAAAGAAAATAATTTCGAAGAATTATGAATAATTAATAAACTAAATTTATATAAAATTCCATTTATAATATTAATAAATAAAATAGATAAATTAAAAAATAAATTACTACTATTACCATATATAAAAAAAATTAAATGTTATATTAATAAAAATACTATTTTACCATTATGTGCAAAAAAAAAAAAAGATATAAATATTCTAAAAATTATTATAAAGAAATATTTAATTAAATCAAAATTATTTTTTAATACTAATATAAAAACTATTTACAATAATAGATTTATATTTAAAGAAATTATAAGAGAAAAAACATTTAGATTAATTGGAGATGAAATTCCATATTTTATTAAATTTAAAATAAATAATATTTTAAAACAAAAAAAAAAAATAAGTATAAAAAATACTATTTATGTTAAAAAAAAACAATATATTAATATATTAATAGGAAAATCTGGTAATAAAATAAAAAAAATTATAAATCTAGCACAAAAAAGTATTAAAAAATATTTAAATTTTAAATTTAAAATCAATATATATATAAATATTAAGATAAAAAAAAATAAAAAATAATAAAATGAAAAATTGAAAATTTTTTTTTAAGAAAGAAAAAAAAAAAAAATATTTTTTTAAAATAATTAATTTCTTAAAACAAGAATACCATAAAAAAAAAATTATTTATCCTGCTAAAAAAAATATATTTCAAATATTTAAATTAATAAAATTTAATAAAATAAAAGTAGTAATTTTAGGCCAAGATCCATATTGCAATAAAAATCAAGCTCATGGTTTAGCATTTTCAGTACTACCTAAAATTAAAAAATTACCTCCTTCTATAATTAATATATATAAAGAATTAAAAAATGAATTTTCTTGATTTAAAAAACCTAAAAATGGATATTTAATTAATTGAGTAAAACAAGGAGTATTTTTATTTAATACTATTTTAACAGTAGAAAAAAATTTACCATGCTCTCATAAAAATATAGGATGAGAAATATTTTCAAATAATATTATTAAATATATAAATTTATATTTACAAAATATAGTATTTATTTTATGAGGTAAATATGCTCAAAAAAAAATTCAATTTATTAATAAAAAAAAACATTTAATTTTAACCTCTTCACATCCATCCCCTTTATCATTTAATAAAGGATTTTTAGGATGTAATCATTTTAAAAAAACTAATATTTTTTTAAAAAAAAATAATATTAATCCTATAAATTGATAATTAAATATCTACTAATAATTTTTTAATCAAAAATATAGTTTCTTTAGCTTTTATTCTAGCTTTTAATTTACCTTGTAACAAAATTTTCTTCAAAAATTTTTTTTTTTTACGAAAATAAAAAAATTTTTCTTGTAAAGAAATAAGAAATAAATTTATTTCATTAATAACTATTTTCTTAAATTCTTTATAAGAATAACCAACAAATTTTTTCTCTAATTCTAAAATAGATATATTTTTAATACCAGATATAATATTTAATAAATTAGATATACCAGGTTTTTTGATTAAATCAAAAATTATTTTAGGAGGTAAATCACTATCAGTAACACAACTTTTTATTTTCAAAGAAATTAATTCAGGAGAATCTAATAAAAAAATAACATTATATTTATTCAAATCAGATTTAGACATTTTTTTATAAGGATTTAATAAAGACATAATTTTTGAACAAGAAGATAAAATATATTTAGGTAAATTAAAAATTTTATTACATGATAATTTATTTATTCTTTTAGCTATTATTCTAGTAAATTCTAAATGTTGAATTTGATCTTTACCTATAGGTACATAATTAGAATTATATAATAATATATCAGATGCCATTAATACAGGATAATTAAATAAACCACAATTAATAAATTGATAATTATTTTTTGATTTTTCTTTAAATTGAGTCATATGTTTTAATTCATTTATATATGTACAACAATTTAATAACCAATATAACTTTAAATGTTCATAAACATTAGATTGTAAAAAAATAGAACATTTCTTATAATCTATACCTAAAGATATTAATATACATAAAATATCCAAAATATTTTCTTTTTTTTTATTTAAATTAACAGTATAAGAATGTAAATCTGCTATACAATAAAAACAATTATATTTATTTTGTAAATAAATTCATTTTTTTATTACACCTATATAATGACCTATAGTAATATTATCATTAGGTTGTATAGCACTAAAAACATTTTTTTTCATTATTATTAATAATAATATAAAAACTCATTAATATATAAATATTAAACATTATTTTTATTTTTCAATAAATCTTGATAATTTAATAATTTTTTTAAATTAGCACTAGCTATTTCTTCATTAGAATTTAAATTATTACTACTTTTTTTATATTTATTTTTTTTATAATGGTATGAATAACCTGTACCAGAAGGAATTAATCTTCCTACAATTACATTTTCTTTTAAACCTCTTAAATCATCTTTTTTACCTGATACTGCTGATTCAGTTAATACTTTAGTAGTTTCTTGAAAAGAAGCTGCAGAAACAAAAGATTCTGTAGTTAAAGAAGCTTTAGTAATTCCTAATAAATTACGACTATATTTAATAGTTTTTTTATTATTTTTACTTAATTTTTTATTAATAATTCTTACTCTAGAAATTTCTAACTGTTCTCCATTTAAATATTTTGAATCACCTACATCCAAAATAGTTACTCTACGTAACATTTGTCTAATAATAATTTCAATATGTTTATCATTAATTTTTACTCCTTGTAATCTATATACATCTTGAACTTCATTAACAATAAATTTAGTTACTTCTTCTACTCCTCTTAATCTTAAAATATCATGAGCAGATTCTATACCATCAGAAATTATATCTCCTTTTTCTATAAATTCCCCTTCAAAAATGTGTAATTGTCTTCATTTAGGTATCATTTCTTCATGAATAAATTTATTATCTAAAGAATTAATTATTAAACGTCTTTTACCTTTTGTTTCTTTACCAAAATTTATAATACCAGAAATTTCCGCTAATACAGCTATATCTTTAGGTTTTCTAGCTTCAAATAAATCAGCTACTCTAGGTAAACCACCAGTAATATCTTTAGTTCCTCCATATTCTTTAGAAATTCTTGCTAATATATCTCCAGAATGAACATATGAATGATTTTCTAATTGTATAATAGTTTTACTAGGTAAAAAATACTGAACTGGTATATTAGTTCCAGAAATAAAAATATCTTCACCATTTTTATTTACTATTTTAATAGAAGGTCTAAAATATTTATTTTTATTATTAATTATATCAACCATATCTAAAATTACAATAGAAGATATTCCAGTTAAATCATCAATTTGACGTTTCATTGTCTGACCCTCATACATATCAATAAATTGTACATAACCACTTACTTCAGTTATTACTGGTATAATATGAGGATCCCATAAAGCTACTAATTCATTAATAGATACTTTATCACCATCTTTTTTTTTTACGATAGAACCATAAGGTAATTTATAATTTTCTTTAATTAATCCTAACTCATTAATTACTTGTAATTCTACATTACGTGAAATAATAACTAAATGATTATTAATATTTGTAATAGATTTTAAATTTATTAATTTTATAAATCCATTATTTTTAACTTTTATATTAGAATCAATAGAAACTCTAGAAGCTGCACCTCCTATATGGAATGTTCTCATAGTTAATTGAGTACCTGGTTCACCTATTGATTGAGCAGCTATTACACCTACAGCTTCTCCTTTATTAATTAAATGACCTCTAGCTAAATCTAAACCATAACAATAAGAACATATTCCAAAATTAGTTTTACATGTTACAGCAGAACGAACTTTAATAATATGAATAGCAGATTTTTCTATTAAATCACAATATTTGTCATTCAATAATGTATTTTTTTTAATCAAAATTTTTTTAGAATTAGAATAATATATATTATTAGATAAAACTCTACCTAAAATACGATCTCTTAAAGATTCTTTTATATTATTACCTTCTATAATAGAAGATATTCATATACCCTCTTTAGTTTTACAATTTTTTTCTGTAACTACCAAATCTTGAGCTACATCTACTAAACGACGAGTTAAATAACCTGAATTAGCAGTTTTTAAAGCTGTATCAGCTAAACCTTTTCTAGCACCATGAGTAGAAATAAAATACTGTAAAACACTTAAACCTTCTCTAAAATTAGCAGTTATAGGAGTTTCTATTATTGATCCATCTGGTTTAGCCATTAAACCTCTAATACCAGCTAATTGTCGTATTTGAGCAGCAGAACCTCTTGCACCAGAATCAGCCATCATAAAAATACTATTAAAAGAATCTTGTTTTTTTAGTACTCCATTAATATTTACTAATTCTACAGATAAATTTTCCATCATAGATTGGACTATTTTTTCATTCGCAGTAACTCATATATCTATAACTTTATTATATTTTTCACCTAAAGTTACTAAACCAGACTGAAATTGTTCTTGGATTTCATTAACTTCATTTTCTGCTTCTTTTATAAGATCATTTTTATTTTTAGGTATTTTCATATCATTAATACTTACTGATAAACCTGATATAGTAGCATATTTAAAACCCATATACATAATATTATCAGCAAAAATAACTGTTTCTTTTAAACCTAATAATTTATAACAAATACTTAAAATTTTTGAAACCTCATTTTTATTTAAAATCTTATTTACTAAAGAAAAAGATAAACCTTTAGGAAAAATACTTCATAATATAACTCTACCAATAGTAGAATTTTTAATAAATTTATATTTAATAAATTTATTTTTATTAATTTTTTTATATTCTATTATTCTAACTTTAATTTTTGTATGTAAAGATACTAAATTACTAGAATATAAAAATTTAGCTTCATTATAATCAGAAACTAACATACCTTCACCTAAAGAACCTTCTTTTTCTTTAGTCATATAATATAAACCTAATATAACATCTTGAGATGGAACAATTATAGGTTCTCCACTTGCAGGAGATAAAATATTATTAGTAGACATCATTAATGCTCTTGCTTCTAACTGAGCTTCTAAAGTAAGAGGAACATGAACAGCCATTTGATCACCATCAAAATCAGCATTATAAGCAGCACAAACTAAAGGATGTAATTGAATTGCTTTACCTTCGACTAATAAAGGCTCAAATGCTTGTATACCTAAACGATGTAATGTTGGAGCTCTATTTAATAAAACTGGGTGTTGTTTAATAACCTCTTCTAATATATCTCATACAATAGGTTCTTCATTATCAACAATTTTTTTAGCTGATTTAATTGTATTAACAATACCTTGATTAACAAGTTTACCATATACAAAAGGTTTAAATAATTCTAAAGCCATTTTTTTAGGTAAACCACATTGATATAAACGTAAATATGGACCAACAGTTATAACTGATCTACCTGAATAATCTACTCTTTTACCCAATAAATTTTGTCTAAATCTTCCCTGTTTACCTTTAATCATATCAGCTAAAGATTTTAATGGTCTTTTATTAGATCCAGTAATTATAAATCCTCTTCTACCATTATCTAATAATGCATCAACAGCTTCCTGTAACATTCTTTTTTCATTTTTAATAATTATTTCAGGAGCAGATAAATCTAAAAGTCTTTTAAGACGATTATTACGATTTATAACTCTTCTATATAAATCATTAAGATCAGATGTAGCAAATCTACCCCCATCTAAAGGAACTAGTGGTCTTAAATCGGGAGGTAAAACTGGTAATATTTTTAATATCATTCATTCAGGTTTATTACCTGAATTAATAAAAGATTCTATTAACCTTATACGTTTACTAATTTTTTTTTTTTTAATTTCTGAATTAATTTTTTTTAATTCCTTAAATAATTTTTTATATTTTTTATTTAAATTAATATTTTTTAATAAATAATATATAGCTTCAGCACCCATACGGGCATCAAAATCATATTTAAATTCTTCTACAATATTTAAATATTGTTCTTCACTCAAAATTTGATTTAATTTTAAATTACTTTTTCCTGGATTAATAACAATATAAGATTCAAAATATAAAACTTTTTCTACATCACGTAAAGATACATCTAACAATAAACTAATTCTAGAAGGCAAAGATTTTAAAAATCAAATATGAGCTACTGGAGCAGATAATTTTATATGTCCCATTCTTTCACGACGTACTTTTGTTTTAGTAACCTCTACTCCACATTTTTCACATACAACACCTTTATATTTTAATCTCTTATATTTACCACATAAACATTCATAATCTTTTATAGGACCAAATATACGTGAACAAAATAACCCATCTCTTTCTGGTTTAAAAGTACGATAATTAATAGTTTCTGGTTTTTTAACTTCTCCATATGATCAAGATTTAATAATTTCAGGTGAAGCTAAAGTTATTTTTATAGAATTAAATTCTTTATTAAAAATTTTTTTTTTAGTAAAACAAGTAAAATTATTCACAAACAATAACCTTTAAATATTAAAATTAAATACATTTATTAAAATTAATCATCTTCTAGTTCAATATTTATACCTAAAGAACAAATTTCTTTAATTAAAACATTAAAAGATTCTGGCATACTAGGATCCATTTGATGATTACCGTTTACAATATTTTTATATATTTTAGTTCTACCATTAACATCATCAGATTTAACAGTTAACATTTCCTGTAAAGTATATGCAGCACCATAAGCTTCTAAAGCTCAAACTTCCATTTCTCCAAATCTTTGACCACCAAATTGGGATTTACCACCTAAAGGTTGTTGAGTAATTAAACTGTATGATCCTGTAGATCTAGCATGTATTTTATCATCTACTAAATGATTTAGTTTCATCATATACATATATCCTACAGTAATAGGTCTTTCAAATTTTTTACCAGTTAAACCATCATATAAAGTAATCTGTCCAGAACTAGATATATTAACAATTTTAAATAAATTTTTTATTTCATTTTCTTTAATACCATCAAAAACAGGAGTAGATATAGGAAAACCATTAGACAAATTTTTAGCTAATATTAAAAATTCTTTATCACTAAATAAATTTAAATCAACATTTTTTTTACCTAAAGAATAAATATTTTGAACAAAATTTCTTATTTTTTTAATTTTAAAATTAGATTTTAACATAAATTTAATTTTATCACCTATTAATTTAGCTGCCATACCTAAATGTGTTTCTAAAATTTGTCCAATATTCATTCTAGATGGTACACCTAAAGGATTTAAAATTATATCAACAGGAATACCTTTATCATCATAAGGCATATCCTCTACAGGACATATTTTAGATATTACACCTTTATTACCATGTCTACCAGCCATTTTATCTCCAACTTGTACTTGATGTTTAATAGCTAAATAAATTTTTACAATTTTTAATACCCCAGGAGATAATTCATTATTCTGAACAATTTTATTCTCATATTTTTTTAAATTTTTATAAAAAATTTTTTCTAATTTAATATAAGAATTTAATAAATTATCAATTTTTTCTTTTATAAATATATCTGATATTTTAAAATTTAAAATATTTTCATAACTAATATCAGAATTACAATTAATATTATTATCTTGAAAAATTTTTTTTACATGTTGTATTAAAACATTTTTAAAATAATTTAATTCATTTAATATTTTATTTTTAATATTTTTTAATTTTTCTTCTTCAATATTTAATAATCTTTTATCTTTTATAACACCTTCACGATTAAATATTTGTATATCTATTACTGTACCACTACAACCACTAGGAACTCTTAAAGAAGAGTCTTTTACCTCAGAAGCTTTTTCTCCAAAAATAGCACGTAAAAGTTTTTCTTCAGGAGTTAATTGAGTTTCTCCTTTAGGAGTTATTTTACCTACCAAAATATCTCCACCAGACACTTCAGCACCAAGATAAATAATTCCACTTTCATCTAATCTAGATAAAACTGAATTACTTACATTAGGTATATCAGAAGTAATTTCTTCCGCACCTAATTTAGTATCTCTACAAATACAAGATAATTCTTGAATATGTATAGTAGTAAATATATCTTTATGAATTATTCTTTCTGAAATTAAAATAGAATCTTCAAAATTATATCCATGCCAAGACATAAAAGCTACTCTAACATTTTGTCCTAATGCTAATTCACCTAAATCAGTAGAAAAACCATCAGCTAAAACATCACCTTTATTAACTTTTTCACCTAAAATAACAATAGGTTTTTGATTTATACAAGTATTTTGATTAGATCTAGAATATTTAATTAAATTATAAATATCAAATTTACTAAATAAATTAAATTCATCTAAAACACCATATTTTTCAACTATAATTTTAGAAGAATCTACATATTTAATAATACCATTATTTTTAGACAAAACTAAAATACCTGAATCTCTAGCTATAATATATTCTAAACCTGTACCAACTAAAGGTTTATCTGCTATTAAACATGGAACAGCTTGACGTTGCATATTAGCTCCCATTAAAGCTCTATTAGCATCATCATGTTCTAAAAAAGGAATTAGAGAAGCACCTACAGAAACAATTTGTTGAGGTGAAATATCCATATAATTAATTTGACAAGAATTAAATAAATTAAATTCACTCTTATATCTACAAATTATAAACTCATCTTTAATATAATTATTTTCATTTAATGAAATATTAACTTGAGCAATAACATAATCACCTTCTTCAATAGCAGATAAATAATGAATTTCATTAGTTACATAACCATTTTTAACTAATCTATAAGGAGTTTCTAAAAAACCATATTCATTAATTCTAGCATAAATAGATAAAGAATTAATCAATCCAATATTAGGACCTTCAGGTGTTTCAATAGGACAAACTCTACCATAATGAGTAGGATGTATATCTCTAACTTCAAAACCAGCTCTTTCTCTAGTTAAACCTCCTGGACCTAATGCAGAAATTCTACGTTTATGAGTAATTTCAGATAAAGGATTATTTTGATCCATAAATTGAGATAATTGACTAGAACAAAAAAAATCTTTTATTATAGCTGTAAGAGGTTTAGCATTTATAATATTTTTAGGAAAAAAATTATTTGGTAAATTTAAAGATAAACGTTCTTTGATAGTTTTTTCTATTCTAACTAAACCAATACGAAACTGATTTTCAACCATTTCACCTACTGATCTTACCCTTCTATTACCTAAATGGTCTATATCATCAATACAACCAACACCATTTCTAATATCTATTAATCTTTTAATTGTATCTATAATATCTTGAGATTCTAATACCATAAGACCATTAATATTTTTTCTACCCATAGACATATTAAATTTCATACGACCTACTTTAGATAAATCATATCTATCAACAGAAAAAAATAAATTATTAAATAAATTTTTAGCTGCCTCTATAGTAGGAGGTTCACCAGGTCTAATCATACGATATATATCTATTAAAGCTTCATCACAATTTAAAGTACTATCAATAGATAAAGTATTAGATATATAAGGACCTTGATTTAATTCATTTATATATAAAATCTTAATATTAGAAATACCTGAATTAATAATTTTATCTAATAAACTGATATTTAACTTAGTATTAGATTCTAAAATAGAATATTTATTTTTAGATAAAAAAATTTTATAATTTTTTGCTAAAATTTTATTTACAATATATTCTTTAGAAATTTGAATATAATTAACATTATTTTTTTCCATTTTCCTAATATGTTTAAAAGTTACTCTCTTTCCTTTTTTAACATAAAATTTATTATTAAAAATAATATCAAAATCTAATATTTCACCTCTTAATCTATTAGGAATTAAATGCATAAATAATTTATTTTTTAAAATATCTATTTTAATAAAATTAAAAAATATTTTTAATATATCTTCTTTATTATATCCTAAAGCTTTTAAAATTATTGTAGCAGGTAATTTACGTCTACGATCAATACGAGCAAATAAATTATCTTTAATATCAAATTCAAAATCTAATCATGATCCTCTATATGGTATTATTCTAGCACTATATAAAATTTTACCAGAAGAATAAATTTTATTTTTACCTTTATTACTATCAAAAAAAACACCAGGACTACGATGTAATTGAGAAACTACTACTCTTTCAGTACCATTAACAACAAAAGTTCCTCTATCTGTCATTAAAGGTATTTCACCCATATAAACTTCTTGTTCATTAGAAGATTTAATAATTCTTTTAGAAATATTATCTACATCGTAAACTATTAAACATAATTTTACTTTTAAACTCAATGAATAAGTTAAACCTCTAATCTTACATTCTCTATCATCAAAAAAAGGTTTATCAAATCTATAACTTATATATTGTAATTCAATATTTTTATTATAATTCCTAATAGGAAAAACAGATTTAAAAGATAAATCTAAACCAGAAAATTTTTTTTTAAAACTATACAAAAAATTATTATAAGAATCTATTTGAACAGATAATAAATATGGTATATCTAATATCTGAGGAATTTTACTAAAATTTTTACGTATACATTTCCTTTCAGAATAAAAACAAATCATATTTATCCCATAAACTAATAAATTAAATATTTATTTTATACTTACTGTTGCCCCAACATCTTCTAAAGATTTTTTTAATATATCCAAATCTTTTTTATTAATTTTTTCTTTTATAAGTACAGGAAAAGACTCAACTAAATCTTTTGCTTCTTTTAAACCTAAATTCAAAAAATTACGAATTATTTTTATAACCGCAATTTTATTATTACCTATAGAATTTAAAAATAAATCAAACTCATTTTTCTTTTCTTCTACAGTTTTTAAATTAATTTTTTCAGAAGAATTAAATTTATAATCACTAGAACTTACTCCAAATTTTTTTTCTATAGCATTTATTAATTCAATTAAATCAATTAATGACATAGAAGAAATTTGATCTAAAATCTTATCTTTATTTATATTCATAAATACATCCAAATAAATTTAAATAACTAACATTTAATGTTTTTAATAATTAATAAAGAACGTAATAATTTAAATAAAAAAAAATCTTTTAAAATAAAAATTAAATAACTTAAACATTTTTTAACTGAAGATAAAAATGATAATTTTTTACTTAATTTTAAAGAAACTTTTTTTTTATCAATTAATATACATTTTAAAATTAAATTATTTTTATATTCAACTAAAAATTTATTTAAAACTTTAAATAAACCATTATAATTTTTAGTAGAATAACCTAAAATAATAGGACCAATTAAAAAATTCTCTAAACAATCTAAATTAGATTTTCTAATAGAAATTTTTAATAAATTATTACGTACTACTATAAAATTAACATGATTATTTTTAGCATCTTTACGAAATAAATTTAAATTATTTGCCGATAATTTACTAAAACTTAGTACCACTATAGACAAAGATTTTTCTAATTTTTTTTTTATTTCAAAAACAAATTTTTTTTTATCTTTATTTACTTTAAACATTTATCCACCAATAAAATAATATTAAATATTATTTAAATCAATTAAAAAACTTTTTCCCATAGTACTAGAAATAAAAATCTTTTTAAAAAACAAATCATCTTTTATTTTATTGGGTTTATTAGATTTTACTGAATTAATAAAACAAATAAAATTATCTAATAATTGATCACTTGATAAATTAATTTTACCTATAACACTATGTATAATACCAAATTTATCATTTTTATAAGTAATTTGACCTCTACTAAATTTTTCAACACTGTTTTTTAAATCATCAGTAATAGTACCAAATTTCAAATCAGGCATTAAACCTTTAGGACCTAATATTTGACCTAATTTACTAACTAATTTAACACCCTCTAAAGAAGATATAACTACATCATATTTAATAGAATTATTTTTTACTTTATCTAATAAATTTTCCATACCAACAAAATAAGCTCCAGAAGAATAAGCAATATTTTCTTTAGATTTAGAAGCAAAAACAATAACTTTATTTTTTTTTACCATACCATAAGGTAATAAAATACTTCCTTTAATATTTTGATTTATATCTTTAGTATCTATAAATAAATTTATTGCTATATCTATAGATTCTATAAAATTAAATTTAGATTTTTTTTTTATAAAATCAAAAATTTTTATTAAATTACTTTTATTATAATTCAATTTATTAATATTCATATTAAATTTTACTAATCTTTTATTAAAATACCCATAGAACAAGCAGTTCCAATTATAGATTTAGATAATTTTTTAAAATTAGAGCTATAAGTATCAGAAAATTTTATTTTAGCAATATTTAATATTGCTTTTTTACTAATATATCCTACAATATCATGACCAGGTTTTTTAGAACCAGAAGTTAAAGAAGCTTCTTTTTTTATTAAATATGAAACTGGAGGAGTTTTGGTTATAAAATCAAAAGTACGATCAGAATAAATAGTTATTACTACAGGTATCGGTATACCTTTATCTAAAGAACTAGTTTTTTTATTAAATAACTTACAAAAATTCATTATATTTATACCTTTTTGACCTAAAATAGGTCCTACAGGAGGACTAGGATTTGCCATACCAGATAAAACTTGTAATTTAATATAAGAAAATATTTTTTTAGACATTTTTTTTTTTAAAAAAATTAATAAAATTTAATTATTTTTTTCTACTTGAGAAAAATCTAACTCTACAGGAGTAGATCTTCCAAAAATTAATACAGAAACTTTTAAACGATTTTTATCATAATCTACTTCTTCTACTGTACCATTAAAATCTGAAAAAGGACCACTATTTACTCTTACTAATTCACCATATTCAAATAAAATTTTCGGTCTAGGTTTACCATTAATTTTATGTAATTTATTTTTTATAAATTCTATTTCTTTATTATTTATAGGACATGGATGACCTAAATTACCTCCTATAAATCCTATAATTTTAGGAACTTTACGAATTAAATATCAATTTCTATTATTCATAACCATATTAATTAAAAAATAACCTGGATAAAATTTACGTTCACTTTTTTTACGTACACCCCTTTTAATTTCTATTACTTCTTCAGTAGGAACTAAAATATCTCCAAAATCATCTCTTGATCCATATAATTTTATATGATCTCGTAAAGAACTAATTGCTTTTTTTTCAAAACTAGAAAAAACTTGTATAACATACCAATTTTTTTTTTTTTTCAAATTCACCATTTAATTAAACCTCAAACTAATAATAAAAGAAATAATATATAATAAAAAATTATCAAACATTCATATTAAAATAGAAATTAAAAAACTTAAAATAAATACTACTATAACTGTTTTAATAACTTCATATTTAGAAGGTCAATAAATTTGAGAAATTTCTAATTTAGATTTTATAAAATATAAAAATATTTTTTTTCCTAAACTAGTATACTTAAATAAAAAAAAACATAAAAAAGAAAAAAAAATATTTAATATATATCTAATTAAAAAAAAATTTCTACATAAAACATAATTATTTATATATATAAAAAAAAATGACAATAATATAAAAAAATATATTTTTTTTTGAGTTATAAAATTAGTATTCATTAATATTTAAAAATGTTAAAGTTAAAAATATAATTTATATCTTAAAACTATTCAAAAACTAAACTTTAAAAAAATTATCATTTTTTAATAAATAAAAAAAATCTATTATTTTAATTTCAAATTCTAAAAAAATATTAAATTTTTTAAATACTTTTTTTCTAACATATAAACTTAAAGAATAAATATGTTTAGGTGAAGCATAACCTAAATTAATAATAATTAATGGTTGTTTTTCATAAACTTTAGCCCATCCAATAGTATAACCTTTCAAACCACATATATCAATTAATAAAGCTGCAGGAATTTTAATTTTATTTTTAATTAAAAAACTATCAAAATAATTAAAATAAGAAAAATAAGGAAAATATATTTTTTTTATATATTTATAATGAAATATATCTATTACAGGATTTTTAAATATACTACCTATATTACCAAAAATTTTAGGATTAGGAATTTTTTTTTCTCTAAATTCTAAAATTTTTTTATATATATCTTCTACATTAATATTATTATTTAAAGGATCAAAAAATAATAATAAATTTTTATGTAAAAGACAAGGTTTTCATATTTTTTTAATTAAAAAACCAACTTTTAAAATTATATAACGATTATTAATAAAATTTTTGAAAACACTATATCTATAAGAAAAAAAAAAGTTTTTTTTTTTTAAAAAAAAAACTTTACCGGTATAACAATCTAATATTTTAGCATAATAAAAAAATTTTTGTAACTCTAAACCATAAGCTCCTATATTATTAACTACAGCTCCACCAACTGATCCAGGTATAAAAGATAAATTTTCTAAACCATATATACCATTATAAATAGTAAAATTAACAAAATTAGATCATGATTCTCCTGAATAAACATTTAAAAACCAAAAATCAATATTTTCTTTTATCTTAATACCTTTAATTCTATTAATTATTAATGTACCATAAAAATCATTTAAAAATAAAGTATTACTACCATAACCTAAAAATATACTATATCTTTTTTTTTTAAAATTTAAAAATAATATTTTTTTTAAATCTGATATACTATCTACAATATATATAAAATCAAACTTAATATCCAAATTAAAAGTATTAAATTTTTTTAAAGAATTTAAATTAACCATAAATTTTATTTACCAATAAATTTTCTAAAAAATAAATTTTTTTTAATTTAAATAAAAAAAAATATTCAGTGTATCTCATAATTTTAAAATCATAATATTTATTATGATTAAATCCTAAAATATGTAATAAACTATGTATTAATAAATATGCAAAATAAAAAAAATAATTTATATTTCTTTTAAAAGATTTTTCTAAAATAAAAGAAGGACAAATAAATACATCACCTAAACAATTACTTTTTATATTCATATAAGAAAAAGATAAAACATCAGTAATAATATTTTTATTTCTAAACTTATTATTTAAATATAAAATATATTTTTTACTTACAAAAATAAATACAATATTTTTAGTAATATTAAAAAATTTACATAATTTATATAATCATTTATAAAAATAAAATTTTTCAGGTAAAAATAAACAATCACTACAATAATTTTCAAATTTAAAAAAACAATTATATATTTTTTTTATTATCATAAGCTTTTATTATATTAGCTACAATTGAAGAACGCATAATATCTTTAATACTAAAAAAAGTTATACCAATTTCATTAATATTTTTACAAATATTAATTGCATGCTTTAAACCTGATGAAATTTTATTTGGTAAATCTATTTGAGATATATCACCATTAATAACAGCCTTAGAATTAAAACCTAAACGTGTTAAAAACATTTTCATTTGTGAAATAGTAGTATTTTGAGCTTCATCTAATATAATAAAAGAATCATTAAAAGTTCTTCCTCTCATATAAGCTAAAGGAACTACTTCAATAATATTATGAGAAATATACTTTTCATTAAAATTAGGACCTAAAATCTCAAATAAAACATCATATATTGGACATAAATAAGGATTTATTTTTTGATTAAAACTACCTGGTAAATAACCTAATTTTTCTCCTGCTTCTACTATAGGTCTAGCTAATATAATTCTATAAACTTTTTTTTTTTTTAAAAAATCTATAGCTGCTGCTGTAGCTAAATAAGTTTTTCCAGTTCCAGAAACACCTATACCAAAAGTAATTATTTTATCAAAAATATTTTTAATATAAGAAAATTGTATTTTAGTTTTAGGTTTAACTAAACTATATTTAGTTCTTAATAAAAAATTAAAATTACGTTTTTTTTTCATCATTAAATTATAATTTAAATTATATTACCATATAAATAATTATTAAATAATTTAGTAATTTTAATATCAACTAATTTACCCAACAATTTTTTATTTCCTTTAAAATAAATAATTTTATTATTTTCAGTATAACCAAACAAATAATTTGGTATTTTTCTAGAAAAATTATCTACTAATACAGATTGTTTAGTATTCAACATTTTATTTAATCAATATAATTTATTTTTATAAAGTAAATTATTTATTTTATATAATCTTTCTTTTTTCTCTAATATATCAACATCATCTTTAAAATTAAAAGATTTAGTATAAGGACGAGGAGAATACATAAAAACAAAACTATTATCAAATTTAATATCAGATATTAATTTCATAGTTAAATTAAAATCTCTATTATCTTCAGTAGGAAAACCAACTATAAAATCTGAACCAAAAACCATTTTTTTTCTAATAAATAAAATTTTTTGAATTATTTTTTTATAAAATTCAACTGTATAATTCCTACGCATAATTTTTAATATTTTATCAGATCCACTTTGAATAGGTAAATGTAAAAAATTAATTATTTTTTTAGATTTTTTATACATATTTATTAATTCTTCATTAAAATTATTTGGATGACTAGTTGTAAATTTAATTCTTTTCACACCTTTAATTTTAGAAATTAATTTTAATAAACAAGAAAAATTACATTTTTTATTATTTTTAAATTTACCACAATAAGAATTTACATTTTGACCTAATAAATTTATTTCAGAAATACCATATAAAGATAATCTACATATTTCAGAAATAATATTTTCTGGTGATCTACTTATTTCTCTACCTCTAGTATAAGGAACAATACAATATGAACAAAATTTATTACATCCCTCCATAATAGAAACATAAGATAAAGATCTTCTATTTAAATTAATATTTAAATTATTTGTAATATTAACATCTTTTTCTATATTATCAAAATCCACATCAATAATTTTTTTTTTATTTTTTTCAAAATTTAAAATTAAATCATAAATTTTATATAAAGTTTGTGGACCAAAAACAATATCAACAATATTACTTCGTAAAAAAATATTTTCTTTTTCTTGAACTGATACACAACCTCCAACAGCAATAATTAAATTTTTATTATTTCTTTTTATATTTTTGATATTTTCAAGAAAAAAAAATAATTTATCTTGAGCTTTTTGTCTAACTGAACAAGTATTTAAAATAATTAAATCTACATTTACTAAAGAATAAACTAACTTATAATTACCATAAATATTTAAATATGTTCTAATTTTATTAGAATCATATTGATTCATTTGACAACCCCAAGTTTTTATATATAATTTTTTATGCATAAATTAATTAAATTACTAAATTACTAAATTACTAAATTTTAAATTATAGCTACGACAGGAATTGAACCTGTGACCTCAGCGTTATGAATGCTGTGCTCTAACCAACTAAGCTACGTAGCCTTTTAACTGGGGTACCAGGATTTGAACCTGGGATCTCGGGATCAAAACCCGATGCCTTACCACTTGGCTATACCCCGATACATTATTAATACGGAAGACGAGATTTGAACTCGTACACATTAAAAAGTACTAGAATCTAAATCTAGTGCGTCTACCAATTTCGCCACTTCCGTATAAAATATTTATTAAATATATTATATTATATAAATATGAAAAATAAATTATTTTTATCAACTTTATTTAAATATTGTATTAATTTATTTAAAAAAAAAAATATATTTTATGGACATGGAACATATAATGCATACACAGAATCTATACATCTTATATATTCTGTACTTAATATAAATATAAATACAAAATACTCAAAAATTAAATATCTTAAAATTAATAACAAAAATAAAAAAAAAATAATATTTTTAGCTAAATTAAGAATAAAAAAAAAAATACCTATAGCTTATCTTACTAAAAAAATTTGATTTTGTAATAAAAAATTTTATATTAATTATGGAGCATTAATACCTAGATCACCTATAGCAGAAATAATAAAAAAAAAATTTAAATTTATTAAACAAAAATATTATCCTAAAAATATATTAGATTTATGTACAGGAAGTGGATGTATAGCTATATGTTGTTCATATATTTTTCCCAAATCTAAAATAGATGCAACAGATATATCTCAAAAAGCTCTTAATATAGCTAAAAAAAATATTATAATCCACAAAAAAAATAAACAAATAAAATTAATAAAATCAAATTTATTTAAAAAAATAAATAACAAATATGATCTTATTATATGTAATCCTCCATACATAAACAAAAAAGATATAAAATTTTTACCTAAAGAATACTCTTACGAACCTAAAATAGCTTTAATAAGTAAAAAAAAAGGAACTGATATAATACAAAAAATATTAAAAAAATCATATAAATATTTAAAATATAAAGGTTGTTTAATATGTGAAACAGGACATCAAAATAAAAAAATAATAAATAAAAATAGATCAATTAAATTTAATTGAATAAAATTTAAAAATAAAAAACACAAAATTTTTATAATTAAAAAAAATAAATTATCTAATATTAAATAATTTTAAAAAATTTTTTTTATTATATTTTATAATTTTATAAAAACTGATTTTTTTTAGTAAAGATATTTTTTTAAATATAAAAATAATATTTGTAGGATTATTAATTTTACCTCTAAAAGGATAAGGTGTTAAATAAGGAGAATCAGTTTCTACTAATATTCTATTTAAAGGAATATATTTAATTATATTTTGCAGTAAAATAGTGTTTTTAAATGTAATTAATCCAGAAATAGAAATATATAAACCTAAATCCAGAAATTTTGATAAAAAATATCTTTCAGTATAACTAAAACAATGTATAACTGCTCCAAAATCACTAATATTAAATTTCTTTATACTATTAATAGTATCTTTAAAAGAATTTCTAGTATGAATTATACAAGGTTTTTTATATTTATTAGAAAGATATAAATGATATAAAAAAATATTAATTTGTTTTATTCTATTTTTTTTACTAATATTATATTTATAATCTAAACCAGTTTCTCCAACAGCAATAACTTTTTCATAAGAAATAAATTTTTCTAAATCTAAATAATCACTATTAATAATTTCATTAACATAATATGGATGTATACCACAAGATAATTTAATCATATCTATATAAGAAAATATACTATAAATATAAAAAAAATTTTTAATACTAGTAGAAACAGATAAAAGATATAAAAATTTATTTTTTTTTAATAATAATAGTAATTGATAAATATTTTTATTTTTTATTTTATTAAATAAAATATCAATATGACAATGACTATCTATTAAAAACATATATACCTTTAATTTTTATTATGAATTAAAAAATAAATATAATATGAAAAATCGTAAATCAATATATTTTTATTAAAATTAAATCTACTTTTAATTTCATTAATACAAATAATAATTTTTTTTAAAATTAAATTAATATTTTTAGTACATAAATTTTTTCTAATTTTTTTAATAATATATATACAATCTAAATTGTAAATTTTATTTGTATGTTTATAATTTAAAGAATCAAAAAAAAAAGTATATAACATATACAAATTAAAATCTAGAAAATAATTTTTTAGCATATTTATTATATCATTAATATTTAAAAATAAAATGTTATTAATTACATTTAATATTTTAAGTCTAAAAAACCATTTTTTTTCTAAAAATAATTTAGAATCTAAAGGAGAATTACCATTTAAACGAATAGTAGTTAATATTTCTTTTTTATTAAAATTTAAACAATTACAATTTTTATTTAATCATTTATATACAAATAATTCTTTTGGAACAAATAATTTATATTTATAACATCTACTAAAAAAAGTAGCAGGAATATTATAAATATTAAAACAAGAGAATATAAATATTAATTTATAATAAGGTTCTTCCATCAATTTTAACAAATAATTATATATAAAAGGATTTAAAAAATTAAAATTAGAAAAATAAATTATTTTAAAAAAACTAAAAGATAAATTATTATTTAATAAACAATTAATTTTTTTAATTAAAGAAATATTTAGATAAATATCTTTTATTAAAAAAAAATTAGGATGATTATTAATATTTAATAAATTACAATTTACACAATTATTACAAACAATATCTTTTTTATTTAAACATAAAATTCATTTAACTAACCTATAAACTAATAAATCCACTCCTAAATTACAAGGATAAGTTATTAATAAATTATAATTTTTATATATCCTAAATTTAGAAGAAATAATTTTTTTATATAAAAAATTTAATCAAGGATATAATTTTATTTTTTTTTTATTAATCATAAATAAATTTCATGTTTTAATTTTAAAAATAAATTTTTTATATTTAAATTACCATTTAATTTAATAACATTAAATTTATTAATAAAATATTTTCTATAAAAAGAAACTACTCTATATAGAAATCCTATTCCTTGTGATTCAATAAAATCTAAATTTTTATAATTTAATAGACGTTTAACTGCTACTAAAGGAGAAATATCTATATAAATAGTTAAATAAGGATGTAAATTAATAAAATTATTATTTAGTAGATAAATTAAATTTTTACTTATATTTCATCCACTGTATTGATAAGCTAAAGTACTTACATAAAATCTATCAGAAATAACATAATAACCTGAATTTATAGCAGGAATAATAGATTTTTCTATTAATTGAACTCTAGAAGCATATATCATTAATAATAAACATTTTAAAGATACTAAACTATAATTAATATTTTTAGATAAAATCAAATTACGTATTTTATCAGAAAAAAAATTTCCACCTGGATCACGTACCAATAAAATTTTTTTTATACCCATAGAATTTAAAATTTTAATTAAAAATTTACATAAAGTAGATTTACCTGAACCATCTATACCTTCTACAACAATAAATTTGTTTATCATAAATATGTTAAAATAAAATTATTAAATAATATTGTTACTAAATTTTATTAGTAATGATACTATTATACATTAATAATATTAATTTAAAATATTAAGGTAAATAAATGTTAATAACTAAAATAGCTCCAAATTTTTTAGCTGAATCAGTAAATTCAAAAAATAAAATAAAAATAATTAATTTTTGAAAAAAAATAAAAAATAAAATTACAGTACTATTTTTTTGACCATTAGATTTTACATTTGTATGTCCATCAGAAATATTATCTTTTAATGATAGATATCAAGAATTTAAAAAAAGAAATGTAAAAATAATAGGTGTATCCATAGATTCTATCTATACACATATAGCATGAAAAAATACACCAATTTATAATGGTGGTATAGGTAAAATAAACTTTACAATAATATCAGATATAAAAAGAAAAATACAAAAATTATATAAAGTAAAACATAAAAAAACTGGTGTTTCTTTAAGAGCAACATTTATAATAGATAAAAATAAAATTATTAGACATCAATCTATAAATGATTTATCTTTAGGAAGAAATATAGATGAAATAATTAGATTAATAGATGCAATAAATTATTCTGAAAAAAATAAAAAAGTTTGTCAAGCTCAATGAAATTTAGGTGAAAAAGGAATTACTCCCAATCATTCAGGTGTATGTAAATTTTTAAAAAAAAAATATAAAGAAATTTAAGTTAAAAAAATGAATTTAAAATATAATTTTTATTTAAATACAAGTATAATAATATTTTTTATAATATTATTTTATTTAACTATAGTTTATCCTCAAAAAAAAAAAAAAAAAAAACATGAAGATATTATTAATAATTTAAAAATAAAAGATAAAATTTTAACTAAAGGAGGAATAGTAGGTAAAATAATTAAATTTAAAAATAAAAAATATATTTTATTACTTATAAATAATAAAACTAAATTATTAATTAATAAAAAATACGTATTAAATATAATACCAAAAAAAATATAAACATCAAAAACTAAAAAAAACTAAATTTATTTAGTTTATTTTAGTTTCATTATAAATACAGTGTTTTTTAATTATTGGATCATATTTTTTAATAGAAATTTTTTTTTTACAATTAATTTTATTTTTTGTAGAAGTATAAAAATGCTTACTTCCAGAAGAAGAAATTAATTTAATTGTTATTCTTTTACTTTTAGACATATTAATAACCTATTTTCTTTAAAAATTTTTCTATACCTAATTTATCAATAATTTTAATTCCTTTTGCTGTAAGTTTTAACTTAACAAATCTTTTCTTTTTTTCTATCCAAAAACGATGATTATGTAAATTAGGTAAAAATTTTCTTTTAGAAGAATTCATAGAATATGATCTTTTAGCACCAAATAAAGGTTTTTTTTTTGTAATAAAACAAATTTTTGACATTTTAAAAATTTCCTACTTTAACTAAGATTTAATTAATTTTATTTTATTAGCTAATAAAGAATTTTTATATTTACTAGATTCACATCTTAAAAATCCTCAAACTAATATAATATTATGTATTTCTAAAAAAGAAGAATATTTCATATATATATCCTTAAATAAAATTAATTCTAAATTACCAGAATTATCATCTATATCTAATATAGATATTTGGTTTTTATTTTTAGTAAATAAAAATTTAATTGAATTTATTAACCCACAAACTAATATATTCTTATTTATTTTATAAGAAGATAAATATCTTATCCTTAAAATATTTTTATTATTATGCATAATATCTAAAATATATTTATTAATAGGATGATCAGTTAAATAAAAACCTAAAACTTCTTTTTCTTTATACAAAATATATTTTTTTTTTCATACAGGAGATTTATTATTTTTAATTTTTTTATATAAAATTAATTCATTAATATTTTTATCTTTAAATAAAGAAAGTTGTTTATAAAAAAGTTTATTATTTTTATATTTAGATAATTTTATTATATCACTTAAATACTTTATTAAAACAGATCTATTTATATTAAAACAATCAAAAGAACCAGAATAAATTAATTTTTCTAATACTAATTTAGAAACTTTAGAAAAAGTTAAAATACAAAAACTTATAAAATCTTTAAAAATACCATATTTATTACGTAATTTAATTATTCAATCTATAGAATTTTTTCCTATTCCTTTTATAGCTCCTAATCCATAAATTAATTCATTATTTTTATTTATATTAAAATAATATTCACTAATATTAATATTAGGTGGGATAATTTTAATATTCATACTTTTTATTTCATTAATAATTAATGTAATTTTATTAATATTATCAATATCAGCATTCATAAATGAAGCCATATATTCACAAGGAAAATGTGACTTTAATCATAAAGTTTGATAAGCTAAAAAAGAATAAGCAACAGAATGAGATTTATTAAATCCATAACTAGAAAAATTTTTCATTAAAGAAAATATTTTCATAGATAAATTAGAATTAATTCCTAAAGAAACTGAACCTTTTTTAAATATTTTTTTATGTAATTTCATTTTATTATAATCTTTTTTACTCATAGCCATCCTTAAAGAATCTGCTAATCCCAGATTATAATTAGCTAATACTTGAGCAATTTTCATTACTTGTTCTTGATACAAAATTATACCATAAGTATATTTTAATATAGGTTTTAATAATTTATGTTGTCATTTAATATCAGGATAAGATATTAATTCTTTACCATTTTTACGATTAATAAAATTATCTACCATTCCAGATTGTAATGGACCAGGTCTAAACAAAGCTAATAAAGCTACTATTTCATTAAATGAATAAGGTTTTAAACGTCTTATTAAATCTTTCATACCTATAGATTCTAATTGAAAAACAGCAGTAGTTTTAGCATTTTTAAGTAATTCAAAACTTTTTTTATCATTTAAAGATATTTTATTAATATTAAAATTATAACCTAATTTTAGGTTAATCATTCTAATAGAATTATCAATTACTGTTAAAGTTCTTAATCCTAATAAATCAAATTTTACTAAACCTATATATTCAATATCATCTTTATCTAATTGAGTAACTAATCTTTTACTTTCTATATCATAATAAAAAGGACAATAATTATTTATTTTTAATGAAGATATAATAATACCTCCTGAATGTTTTCCTACACCTTTAATTACTCCTTCTAAACGACAAGAAATATCAATTATTTTTTTTACTTCTTTATCTGAATTATATATTTCTAATAATTTATTTTCTTGCAAAAGAGCTTTTTTTAATGTTATATTATTATCATAAGGTATTAATTTAGCTAAATAATCAATAAAATTATATGAATAACCAAATACTCTACCAACATCTCTTAAAACAGATTTAGCTGTTAAAGTATTAAAAGTAACAATTTGAGCTACAAACTTATTACCATATACATTTTCTATATGAGAAATAACTTTATCTCTATTATTCATACAAAAATCTACATCAAAATCAGGCATAGAAATTCTTTCAAGATTTAAAAATCTTTCAAAAATTAAATCAAATTTTATAGGATTAATATCTGTTATATACAACAAATAAGCTATTAAAGATCCAGATCCAGATCCTCTACCAGGACCAACTCATATATTATTCAATTTAGATCATTTAACAAATTCCATAACTATTAAAAAATAATCGGAAATATTTAAAGTATTTATAATTTTCAATTCTTTTTTAATACGAAATAAATATTTTTTTTTATTATATTTTTTTTTATTAAAATTTATTCTTTTATATAAACCTTTATATACTAATTTTTTTAAAAAATATTTAGATTTAATATTAGAAAAAGGATATTTAGGTAAAATTAACTTTCTTTTTTTAAAAATAAAATTACATATTTTTGCTATATGTACAGTATTAAATATAGATTCAGGTATATCTGAAAATAATTTTAACATTTCTTGTTCATTTTTAAAATATTGTTGGTTAGTATAATTTAAAAATAAATCAACTTTATTAAAAATACAATTATGATATATAGAAGATTTTATTTTATTAATAATATAATCATTTTTATTTAAAAAAATTACTTTATTAGTTGCTACTAAAGGTAATTTATTAGAACTAGAAATTTTAATAATAATATTTAAATATTTTTCTTCATTTAAAGAATTTATTCTAAATATTTGTATATATAATCTATCATTTATATATTTTTTTAATAAAAATAAATATTCTTCTAAAACAACAAAATCATAATTAACTAAATTTTTGTTATTTATAAAACCATAATTTATATAAAATAAAAATATTAAACCATCATGAAATTTTAATAATAAACGATAATCTAAATATAAATTATTATTATTTAATTTTTTTTTATAAGATAAAGAAATTAATCTAGTTAAATTTTTATAACCTACTTTATTTATTATTAATAATGTAATATTATATATAAAATTTCTGTAAATAATACAAATATCACAACCCACTATAGGTTTAATTCCATAATTATAAGAAATTTTAATAAATTTAATTATTGCAGATAAACTAAAAAAATCAGTCAAAGCTACAGAAGGCATATTTAATTTTCAAGATTTTTTAACTATTTTATCTATTTTACATAAACCATCTTGTATAGAATAATCACTATGAATATTTAAATGTATAAATTTAGGATCAGACATATATATTATATGTATATTTTAGCTTAATTTATTAATTATATAATCAGTGATATTAGAAATATTTTTACTAAAATAAAATATTGCATTACTATCAATTATAACATCATATTTATGATGTTTAATAATATAATTAATAATTTTTTGTATCCTAATTAAAAATAAATTATGTAAACTAATATTTTTATTATTTATATAAATTTCTAAATTATTAATTTTATTATATAACTGTTTTTTTTTATTATTTAAAAATAAAATCAAATTATTTTTTTTTTTATTATTAACCAAATTTAAATTATTATTTATTTTTTTTGTACTTTTAATTAAAATATTAATTTCATTATTTATAGATAAATACTTTTTATATAAAAAATAATTTATTGAATTAACCATTTTTTTATATTGTAAAGAATCTTTAAAAATTCTATCAAAATCTAAAACAGCTAATTTATTACCAGCAAATAAATTAAAAGATAAAGATAAATAAATAAATAACATAAGAAAAAATTTCATATATATCACCTCACTAAATTAAATAAAATTACCTATATTAAATTGAAAATTATGTATTTTATCATTACTATTATATAAAATTGGAAAACCATAAGATAAATTTATAGTTCCTAAAGGAGTAACTATTTTACAAGAAATTCCTGCTGACATTTTAAACATATTTTTTATATTTTTATAATCAGAAATATTATTATTTATATTATTAGATGTATTAATTAAATTAGTATCTAAAACTAAACCACTATCTATAAATAAAGAGGTTCTAAAATAATTTTTATAATAATTATTTAAAAAAAAATTAGGAAAAACTAATTCATTATTTAAATAAAAAATAAAATTACCTCCAGAATAATAAGAAGATAAACACATATATTTATTTTTTTTACATTTATTTTTATTAAAATTAGTATAAATTTGATTATAACTAATATCATTACTAAAAACACGTAAAAAATTATTATTTAAAGAATGAAAATTTTCATAAAAAGGAATTATTTTATTATTAAAACTATTACTATAACCTATATAATTATGTAAAAAAAATATCCAATTTTTATATTTATTTAAAGAAAAATATTTAGATGAAGAAACATAAATTTTATAAAAATTATTCATTGATTTAAAACTAGTAAATTTACTATTAAAATAAATATAAAAACCATATTTAGGTAAAATTATATTATCTAATTTATTAATTTTAAAATTAAAATTAATTAAAAAATCACTAATTATTAAAGGATTTTTTTTAGAAATAAAATTAATTTTTTTATTTATAGATTTTAAATATTTTAATATCCCTAAATAAGGTTTCATTTTATTAAAAATATTATATATATATTCTAAACCTAGATTATATTCTAAAAAATCATTTACTCTTCATGTAATATAACTTTTATAACCATAATTTTTATTTAAATAACCATAATTATTTAATTGATTATTTAAAGAATAATTAAAAAATAATTTATGTTTAATAAAAAAATTATTTAAATAATTAATAAAATTTTTTGTATAAATATTACTATTATTACTAAATTTAGTTTTAGTACTTTTTATTAAAAAATCATTTCCTAAATAAAAAAAATTTTTTTTAAATAAATTAAATTCATAATTTAAATTATTATTATTACCATAATTTATACCAAAATTAAATTTATTATCATAATCACTTTTAAAATTATAAATAATATTTAATTTATTATCTTTTTTAGAATTTATTATTTTTTTTTTTCATGATACTAAAGAAAAAATATTAGTATTTTCTAAATTTTTTTTACCTAAATTAATTAAGTATTCATTATATAAATTATTTTTATGAATAGGAATATTTTTATATAAAAAACTATTTTTATAAGAATTTATATTTTTTAATATAATTTTATTAATATAAAAAATTTTATTTAATTTAATATATAAAAAAAATATAATTTTATTATTAACTAATTTTTTATAATTTATATTAATTTTAAAATTTAAAAAACCACATTTTTTAAATTCTTTTTTTATATTTAAAATAATACTATCAATAATAGTAGATTTATAGTATATATTTTTATTAAAAAACTTTCATTTAATTTTATCTAAAATTTTATTTAATTTAATATCTTTAATTTTTTTTTTAAATAATATATCATATATTTTATATCTATCACCTTCATATAAATCTATAATTATATTTAATATATTTTTATTTAAAAAAATAAACTTAATTTTTTTAAAATAAAAATCTAAATAACCATATTTAAAATAAAAATTTTTTATACGATATAAATCATTTATTAAATTATAAAAATTAAAATCTACAAAATAATTTAATAATTTAAAATTATTATTAACATTTTTTAAATATAAAATTTTTTCTTTATTTAAAAAACTATTCCTTTTAAAAGAAATATTTTTTATCTTTAAATATTCACCTTCATTAAAATTAATTTTTAAAATACAATATTTTTTATTTAAAAAAAAAATTAAAAAACTAATTTTAACATTATATTTACCCAATTCTTTATATTTATTTAAAAAAATTTTTTTTACTTCTAAAATTAAATTATTTTCTAAAAAAAAATTTTTTTTAATATTAAATTTATCTAAAATAAATAATATTTTTTTACTATTTAAAGATATATTTCCTTGAATTAATAAATCATATATTAAAGGTTTATAATTTAAATATATAAATAATTTATTATTTACTTCATATATTTTAATATTTTTAAAATATCTAGTTTTATATAAACAATTAACAATATCAATTATATTTTTTTTAGAAATTATATTACCTAAATGATTTAATAAAATTTTTTTATATAAATATATATCAAATTTATTTTTAATATTTCATATAAAATCTTTTAAATAAAAATTTTGAATACAAAATGATTTTGTTGAAAAAAAAAATAAAAATATAAATAAAAGAAAAATATTCATTTTAACTTTTTTTAAAAAAAAAATATTTACTAATTATTTAAATAATTAGTAGTTTAAATACAAAATTAAATAAAAAATTAATAGTAACATTTAAATAAAAAACTATATTTTAAATATATATATTTAATTTTTATATAAATTAATTAAAAATAATCCAAATTTAAATTTTTAATATAAATACTAATTAATTTATATATTTTAACATAAAATATATAAAATATTTAATTATTTCAAATACATTTAAAAAATTTTTTCAAAAATATTTAATTTTTAGATGAAAAATTTATATTACCAAATTTTCTTTCTCTTTTAGAGAAATCTTTTAAAATATCTAAAAAATCACTACATTTAAAATCAGGTCATAAAATATCAGTAAAAAAAAATTCAGAATATGCTATTTTTCACAAAAAAAAATTACTTATTCTTTTTTCTCCTCCAGTTCGAATTAATAAATCTATATCAGGTAGATAACCTAAACATAAATTTTGAACAACAATATTTTCATTAATATCACTACCATTAATTAAATTATTTTTAATTTTATGAAATATTTTTTGAATACAATTAATAATATCTCATTTACCACTATAATTAATTGCTATATTTAATTTTAAACCTTTATTATTTTTAGTTAAAAATTCTATTTTATTAATATTAATTCTTAAATTTTTAGGTAAACCATTTCTATTACCAACAATTTTTACACAAACCTTTTTTCTATGTAATTCATACATAACATTTTTAATAGAAACAGTAAATAATTTCATTAATTCACAAACTTCTAAATAAGGTCTAGATCAATTTTCAATACTAAAAGCATATAAAGTTAATATATTTATTTTATAATTAATAGAAAAATTAATTATTTTTTTTAATGATAAAACTCCATATCTATGACCTATAATTCTAGATTTACCTTTTTTTTCTGCTCATCTACCATTACCATCCATAATTATGGCAATATGTTTCGGTTTATTTATCATAAATAACTTAATATATGAAAATAAAATAATTTATCTATTTTTTTTATTTAAAAAAATAATATCTAATTTTTTAATATAAAAATTAGTCATTTTTTGTAAATTTAAATTAAAATTTATATTTTCATTTTCACTAATAACTTTATTTTTTAACATTAATTTAAATTTATTTTTAAATTTTCTTCTTATATTTCTAATGCATATTTTAGATAATTCAATTTCACTTTTTAATAATTTTAGATTCTTTTTTTTTCTTTCTTCAGTTAAAAAAGGTAAAATAATAATTAAATCATTTTTATCTTCAACTACATTAACATCTAATTTAGATAAAAAAATACATTTTTTAACATTATTTTTTATAGAATAATCAAATAAAATAATTCTGATAGAATTACTACTTTCTACTATTAGTCTAGATAATTTCGATAAAGAAGTTTTTTTTCCATAATAATCTATATATAAAGAAGATATAATTTTTAAATTCATATTATGAATATTAAATCTATTAATATTTTTTTGACAAGAAAGAACACATTCCCACATCTTATTTTTTATACTATCTTTAATAACTTTTTCCATATTAAATATTATACATTTAAATTTATATATTTTAAATAAAATTTAAATAATTATTAATCATCTAAAAAACTACGTAAAACATCAGATCTACTAGGATGACGTAATTTACGTAAAGCTTTAGCTTCAATTTGTCTAATACGTTCTCTAGTAACATCAAACTGTTTTCCTACTTCTTCTAATGTATGATCACTATTCATATCTATACCAAAACGCATTCTTAAAACTTTAGCTTCACGAGGAGTTAAACTTGATAAAATTTCATTTGTAACAGATTTTAAACTCTCAAAAGTAGCTGATTCTAAGGGTAATTCTAAAGAAGAATCTTCTATAAAATCACCTAAATGTAAATCTTCATCTTCTCCTATAGGAGTTTCCATAGAAATCGGTTCTTTAGCAATTTTCAAAACTTTTCTAATTTTATCTTCAGGAATCATCATTTTAATAGATAACTCTTCTGGAGTTGGTTCTCTACCAATTTCTTGTAATATTTGTCTAGAAACTCTATTTAATTTATTTATAGTTTCTATCATATGTACAGGAATTCTTATAGTACGTGCTTGATCAGCTATTGATCTAGTAATAGCTTGCCTAATTCATCATGTAGCATAAGTAGAAAATTTATATCCTCTTTTATATTCAAATTTATCTACAGCTTTCATTAATCCTATATTTCCTTCCTGGATTAAATCTAAAAATTGCAAACCTCTGTTAGTATATTTTTTAGCTATAGATATAACTAATCTTAAATTAGCCTCTACCATTTCTTTTTTAGCATTTTGTGTTTTTATTTCATTTTTTAATAAAAAATTATTTATTTTTTTAATTTTTAAAATACTTAAATAAACTTTTTTTTCTATCAAAAATAAATTATGTAATTCTTTTACTAATATTTTAAAATATTTTTTTAAATTTATAGATCAAAATTTATTAATACTAATTGCTTTCAATAATCATTTTTTATTTGTACCATATTTTAAAAAAAAACTATAAAAAATTTTTTTAGGCATTAAACATTTATTTATACATAAATTAATAATATTTTTTTCTATTAAATTTATATTATTAACTATAATTTTATGTTTTAACACTAAATAATTAAATTGTTTAGGAGATAATTTAAAATCCATAAAAATATTAATTAATTTATTAAACTCATATTTAGTATAAGGGTGATTAATACTATATTTTTTAATAAATTTTTTTAAAAAATTATATTGTATATTTAAATAATTAAATCTTCTTTTTATAAAAGAAGAATAAATAAAACATAAATTATTATTTATATTTTTTTTATTTATATGAATAAATTTATCTGATATCAAAGAAAAATCTATTTTATAATCTACAAAACCTATAATTAAATCACATAAACGTAATTTACCTTTTAAAACAAGAAAATATTGATTTAAAAAATAATCAATAGATTTTAAAAATTTTGCTAAATAAAATTGTATTTTATTAATATTATTTTCAATACGTTTAGCAATAGTAATTTCTCCTTCTCTAGTTAATAATTCTACAGTACCCATTTCCCTCATATACATTCTTACCGGATCAGTAGTTTTTCCTACTTCAGAATTTATTTTTGACAAAACAACCTCAGAAACTTCATTTACAGAAGAACTATTTATATTATTATTTTCATTAAAAATTAATTCATTAATTTCATTAATATCTTCTATTACTGGTATACCTAAATTATTAATTATATTTATAATTTCCTGTATTTTAAAAGAATTTATTTTTTTATTTAAAAATATACTATTTTGTATTTGTGAAAAAGTTATATATCCTTTTTTTTTACCTTTATTAATTAATAATTTTAAATAAAATTGTTTTTTTTTATTCATATTAATATCCATAATTTTAAATAAATAATTATTTTTTAAAATTTTTTAATTTAATTAAATATCATATTTTTTTTTTTTCTTTAAAACTAAATTTATTAGATACATTTTTTTTAAATATCATATCTAATTTTAGATCTATTAAAAAAATTTTTAATTTATCTAAAAAATTTAGAAAATATATTTTATCATTTATATTAATAGAAAAATAATTTTTCAAAAATAAATACTCTAAATAAAAACGTATAAAATTTTTAGAAAATTTATTTAAAATTTCATTAAAAGTAAAAATATTATTTAATATACATAAATTAATAATATTTAAAAATAAACTAAGAATAGGTTTATTAATAAGATTTAAAATAATATCATATATATTAACTAATTTAGATAAAAAAAGATTTTTTAATAATAAACTTATCAAATATCTAACTAATAATATTAATATATTTTTTTTTTTTTTAAATTTTAAAAAATTTAAATTAATTAAATTATCAAAATCATTTTTATGTAAACCTACTCTTGAACATAATTCTCTATTTAAAAATAATTTTATAATAGGTGATTTAATTTTATTAATTAAAAATAAAATTTTTTTCGAAAAATAAAATTTTTTTTCATAAGAATTAATATTTTCTTTAAATAAATAAATTTTAAATAAAACATAAAATATAGATTTAGAATTTTTTATACGATTTTTAAATTTTTTTTTACCTTCCTTTTTTATTATTGAATCTGGATCTTCTTTATTAGGTAAAAAAATAAAATAAGCTTTTTTAATTTCATTAATAAAAATTAACAATAATTTTAAAGTTTTTTTAATAGAATTAAAACCAGATTTATCTCCATCAAAACAAAAAATTAAAATATTTGTATAAAAATATAAAATTTTAATTTGTTCTTTTGATATTGAACTACCTAATAAACCAACAGCATATAGAATTTTATTTTTATGTAAAGTAATAACATCTATATAACCTTCTACAATCAAAATTTTATCTATTTTAATTTTATTTTTTTTAACATTATTTAATCCATATAAACATTTTTTTTTAAAAAAAAAAATGTTTGTTGAACTATTAATATATTTTAAAAAAAAATTTCTATTTATTGATCTACCTCCAAAAGCAATTACTCTATTATATACATCAAAAATAGGAAATATAATTCTATTATTTAATTTATCATAGATATTATTTTTTTTATTTTTAACTAATAATCCTAATTTAATTAAAAAAAAAATTTCTTTTTCATTAAAAAATTTTAGTAAATTATTAAATAAATCAATAGATGAATAACCAAGAAAAAACTCTTTTATCATTTTTATACTAATATTTCTTTTTATAAAAAAATTTTTAATAAAATTTAATTTTAGATTTTTAAATAAAAAATTATGATAAATTTTTGATAAAGAAAACATTATTTTAAAATATTTTAATTTTTTACTTAAAAATTTATTATTATTAATATTTTTATTTAAAATTAATTTAATACCATTAAACTCAGACAATTCTTTAATACTTTCAAAAAAATTAATGTTATTAAATTTCATTAAAAAATCTATAGAATTTCCATAAATTTTACAACCAAAACAATAAAAAAACTTCTTTTCTTCATTAACAAAAAAAGAAGGATTTTTTTCTTTATGAAAAGGACAACAACATTTATATTTATTACCAAATTTTTGAAGATTAATTTTAGAAGATATTAATTTAATAATATCTGTAGATAATAATAAATTATTGATAAAAATTTTAGGAATATATTTCATAAATATTTAAGAATTTAATTCTTAAATTATTTAAATTTAAAATTTAATTTTATATTTTTATCTCTAAATTTTTTTTTCATATATCTTTTAATAGCTGAAGCTCTAGCCCTTTTTTTTCTAGCAGATGGTTTTTCATAAAATTCTCTTTTACGAATTTCAGTTAAAATACCAGATTTTTCACAAGATCTTTTAAATCTACGTAAAGCTACATCAAAAGGTTCATTATCTCTAATTTTTATTAAAGGCATAATTTATTTCCAATATAATATTTTAAAATATTTTATTTTACAAAAATTAAATATATAATCTATTATTATAATATTAACATAATAATATAAATAAAACATATGATTATTTTAGGTATAGAAACATCTTGTGATGATACTTGTATAAGTATATATATAAAAAAAAAAGGAATTATATGTAATGAAATATATAGCCAATCTAAAATTCATTCCTCATATGGAGGAGTAGTTCCTACTATAGCATTTAAAAATCACTCAAAAAAAATAATTTTTTTAATAAAAAAAATTATAAAAAAAAAAAAAATAAATTTTAAAAAAATTAATGCAATAGCATTTACTGCTGGTCCAGGACTACAAAATTCACTTTTAATAGGAACTACTGTAGCAAAAACATTAGGATATATATATAATATACCTACAATACCTATAAATCATATTGAAGGACATATAATGTCTGTATTTTTATGTAAAAAAAAACCTAATTTTCCATTTATATCTTTAATAACATCTGGAGCACATACTATTTTAGTAATAGTAAATGATTATAAAAAATATAAAATAATAGGACATTCATTAGATGATTCAGCAGGAGAAGTATTTGATAAAATAGCTAATTTAATAGGATTAAAATATCCTGGAGGTAAAAAAATATCTCAATTAGCTAAATATGGTAAAAAAAATTTTAATTTTCCAAAACCAATGATAAATAAAAATAATTTTAATTTTAGTTTTTCTGGATTAAAAACTCATGTTAATTATTTTATAAAAAAAAATATTAGTAAAATTAATAAATACCAATTTAAATGTGATATATGTTTTTCATTAGAAGAATCTATAACTGAATTATTAGTTAATAAATCTAAAAAAGCACTAAAAAAATTTAATATTAAAAATCTTTCAGTAGTTGGAGGAGTAAGTTCTAATAATAAATTAAGAAAAAAAATGATTAATATGACAAAAAAAATAAATAAAAAAGTTTTTTTTACTAAAAAAAAACTATGTACTGATAATGCTGCTATGATAGCATATACTGGATTTAAAAAATTTAATAAAAAATATATAAATAAAAAAAATATTAAAATAAATGTAAAACCTAAATGAAATTTAAATGAAAAATTTTAATTAAAATTATTATCTTTTTTTTTTAAAAAATAATATATTTTTTTAAAACGCAAATCATACAGTTTTTTACTTATTTGAATACCATAAAAACCAAATTTAATAATATATTTATTTTTTATAGAACTAGTTATATGATAAATATCTAATAAATAATTATTAAAAAATAAAAATAAGTTTTTGTTTTTAAAAGGTAAAATTTGTAAAACTTTAATAACTTTTAAAAGATCATATAAAACATAACTTCTACGCCATATATCTAATTGATATAATAAATCTGTAATAAATTTTATAAAATTTTTTTTTCTAAAAAAATAAATTTCAAATAAAAATTTATATAAAAATTTAAACAATAAAAAAAATAATTTAGGTATAAATAATCTTTTACAAAAATTTTTAATTTTTTTTAAAATAAAATCTTTATTTAAAAAATATTTTTTAGACAAAATAGTATTACAAAAAAAAAAACATATAAAAACAAAATTTATTTTTAAACCACATTTTAAATAAAATAATTTTTTAGATAACAAATAAAAATAATTTAATAATTTTCTGTTATTAAATAAAAATATCATTTCTGGAAAAATAAATTTTAAAGCTTTACATTTATGTAAAATAAAAAAATATCAAAATATATTATAATTTTTTAAAACTTTTTTAGTTTCTATTCAAATTCTTTCAAAACTTAAACACAATAATTCACCTGAATTAGATATTTTAGTCATCAAAGACAAAGTTTTGGGATATATGAAAAATTTAAAATTTAAAAAACGAGTATAAAATTGAGCTACCCTAAATACCCTTAAAGGATCATCAGAAAAATAACAAGAAATATGTCTAATAACACGATTTTTAATATCTTTTATTCCATTAAAAGGATCATAATAATTACCCTGTTTATTTAAAGCAATAGCATTAATAGTTAAATCTCTACGAAATAAATCTTGTTTTAAAGAAATATATTTAGAAAAATTACAAATAAAACCATTATATCCTAAACCACTTTTTTTTTCCGTACGAGCTAAAGCATATTCTTCTTTAGTTTTTGGATGCAAAAAAACAGGAAAATAATTACCTACAGGTTTAAAACCTAAATCAACCATTTCTTTATATGTAGAACCTATTACTACTCAATCTCTATCTTTAATATTTAAACCTAATAAATCATCTCTTACTGCTCCACCAACAAGATAAATTTTCATATTAAAAATTAAAAAGTTAATTTTCTATTAAAAATTATATCTAACATATTTTTATCTACCAAATTATTTTCTATTTCTCTCAAAGCTAAAATAGTAGGTTTATCATTTTTTGTATCTTTTAAAAAAGTATTTTTAGAAAAATATTGTATTTGTCTAGCTCTATATGAAGATATTAAAACTAAATCAAATCTATTACCAATTTTTTCTACACATTTTTGAACAGTTAAATAAGCCATTTATTAAAATCCTTTTAAAATTAAACTTAATATATAAATATTATTTATTTAAATAAATTATTTATTACAGATTTATCAATACGTAAAAACAATTTTTTATATTTAGATATTTTATGATTTAAAATAGGAATACTAAAATTTTTAATACTTAATTTAAAATTTAAAAATTTTTCAATTTTATTAAATAAATTTGGAATTATAGGATATAAATATACAGAAATAACTTTAAAAATATTAATAATAGTAGTAGATATATTATGTAATTTTTTTAAATTATTATTTTTAGCTAATAATCAAGGTTTTATATCATTAATATATTTATTTAATAAATCAAGCATATTATTAATTTCATATAAAACCTTTTTATAATTAAAATTTAAAAAAAAATCATTTATTAAATAAAATTTATTTACAAAATAATAATAAAAATTAATATTTGAAATTTTATAAGATAAAATATTATTAAAATAAAACTCAATAAATTTACATATTCTAGAAGGTATATTTACAAATTTACTAACAATTTCAGAATTAATTATATTTATAAAATCATTTAAAGATAAATTAATATCATTAATTTTTAAAGATAATTTAGTAGAAAAATAATATCTTAAACTATCAGAATCTAAAAATTTTAACCATTTTTCTGTACTAATATAATTGTTAAGTGATTTAGACATTTTTTTACCATTAATTAAAATATGACCATGAACTATTAAACCTGTAGGTTTTTTGAAATTTAAAATATCCAATATAATTGGTCATAATACACCATGAAAATATAATATATCTTTACCTATAAAATTATACATATAATAATTACTATTTATATCTCAAAAATTATCAAAAAAATCATAGTTATTTTTTTTACAAAAATACTTAAAACCACTTATATAACCTACAAGAGCATCAAATCAAACATAAAAATATTTATTTTCAATAAATTCTTCGGGAATTTTAAAACCAAAATAAGGTAAATCACGAGAAATATTTCAATCTATTAATCTATTATTTAATCAAGATAACAACTGATTTTTTACTTCATCTTGAAGATAAGATTCAAAAATTCATTTTTTTACATTTTTTTTCAATAAATTAATTTTAAAAAATAAATGTAATGATTTTTTTAAAATAGGTTTCTTTCCAGATAATAAAGATACAGGATCAATTAAATCATAAGAATAATAAATACTATTACATTTTTCACAATTATCACCATATTGGTTTTTTTCTTTACATACAGGACAAGAACCTATTATATATCTATCTGGTAAAAAAATATTTTTATATGTATCATAAAATTGCATAATGTTTTTTTTAATTAAAAAATTTTTAGATTTTATTTTATTTAATAAAAATAAAGAAAAAAAATAATTTTCTTTACTATGTGTAGTAAAATAAATATCATGAAATATATTAAAATTTTTAAATTGTTTTCTATGATTAATAAGATTATTTTTTATCATTAATTTAGGATCTATATTTAATAGATGAGATTTTAACATTATTGGAGTTCCATGAGAATCATCACCACATATAAAATAAACATTATTACCTAAAAATCTTTGATATTTAACCCATATATCAGCTTGAATATGTTCTAAAATATGTCCTAAATGTATAGATCCATTAGAATAAGGTAAAGCACAAGTAACTAATATATTTTTCATAAAATTATTAAAATTTAAATCGGCGAGAGAGGATTCGAACCTCCGACCCACTAGTCCCAAACCAGTTGCGCTACCAAACTGCGCCACTCACCGAAAGGTGGTTAATGGGATTTGAACCCATGACTCCCGGAACCACAATCCAGAGCTCTACCAACTGAGCTATAACCACCAATATAATAATTATAACAAGATTTTATTTTTTTTAAATAAAAATATCAATTAATAATAAATTTAATTACTACTTTTCATCATTTTAAAAAAATCACTATTTGTTTTAGTCATAGATAATTTTTTAATTAAAAACTCCATAGCATCAATTTCATTCATAGGTTGAATAATTCTTCTTAAAATTCATATTTTTTGTAATTCTTCTAAAGAAGTTAATAATTCTTCTTTTCTAGTACCAGATCTATTATAATCAATAGCAGGAAAAATTCTTTTTTCAGCTATCTTACGAGATAAATGTAACTCCATATTTCCAGTACCTTTAAACTCTTCATATATTACCTCATCCATTTTAGAACCAGTATCAATTAAAGCAGTAGCAATAATAGTAAGACTTCCCCCTTCTTCAACATTTCTAGCTGCACCAAAAAACCTTTTAGGTCTATGTAAAGCATTAGCATCTATTCCTCCTGTTAATACCTTACCAGAAGCTGGAACAACTGTATTATATGCACGAGCTAATCTAGTAATAGAATCTAATAAAATAATTACATCTTTTTTATGTTCTACTAATCTTTTAGCTTTTTCAATAACCATTTCAGAAACTTGAATATGTCGTAAAGCTGGTTCATCAAAAGTAGATGCTATAACCTCACCATTTACTAAACGATACATTTCTGTTACCTCTTCTGGTCTTTCATCTATCAATAAAACCATAAGTAAACATTTTGGGTAATTACAACTAATACTTTGAGCAATATTTTGAAGTAAAATGGTTTTACCTGCTTTAGGAGGTGCTACTATTAAACCTCTTTGCCCTCTACCTATAGGAGAAGATAAATCTAAAATTCTAGAAGTTAAATCATTAGGAGATCCATTACCAATTTCCATATATAAACGACAATTAGTATGTAAAGGAGTTAAATTTTCAAATAAAATCTTATTTTTTGAATTTTCTGGTTTATCATAATTTACTTTATTTATTTTTAATAATGCAAAATAACGTTCTGTTTCTTTAGGAGGACGTATTATACCAGAAATAGTATCTCCTGTTCTCAAATTAAATCTACGTATTTGACTAGGTGAAACATAAATATCATCAGGACCAGCCAAATATGAACTATCTGAAGATCTTAAAAAACCAAAACCATCTTGTAAAATTTCTAAAACACCTTGACCAAAAATATCTTCACCACTTTTAGAATGTTGTTTTAAAATAGAAAACATTATATCTTGTTTACGCATTCTAGATAGATTTCGTAATCCTATTTTTTCTCCTAGAAGAATCAATTTAGAAATAGATATGTTTTTTAGTTGAGTAAGGTTCATAACAAATATTGAATTATTAAATATTTATTAAGAAAAAATTAAGAAGATATTTAAATTATATCTAATTTATAAGACTTTAAAAAATTTATTAAATTAAATTTATTTAAAAATCCTACTTTATTAGATAAAATTTTACCATTATGAAATAATATTATAGTTGGAACACTTTTAATATTATATTTATTTTGAAGAGAATTAGAATTCTCTATATTTACTTTAACAAACTTTATTTTTTTATAAAAATCTTTATAAACTTTATCTAAAACTTTACTAAATAATTTACAAGGATTACATCAACTAGCTCAAAAATCAACTAAAACATATCCAGAATAATTTAAAACTTCTTTTTTAAAAGAATCATTATCAACATTTAAAATATTTTTATTCATATAAACTCCTAAACAACTAATAATAATTAATATTATATTACTACATTTTTTTAAAAACATAAATATTAAAATATAATAGATTAATAAAATTAAATAATAAAATTTATTTAAATTTTAAATTAATATGAATTTTAAAAATCTAATAATATAATTAATATATTAATATCATTAATTTTATATAAATATGTTAAATATTTTTAAGTTAAAAAAAAAAGGTTTAATAAAACTTAAAATATATAAAAAAAATAAACCTATTAAAATAACTAATTATATTTGAGCTGATTTAATTGATCCTACTTTAGAAGAAAGAAAATATGTTCTCAATATATTAGGACAAAGAATAATACAAAAACCTAAATTATTCAATATCGAATCATCAGCCAGATTTTATACTGATAAAGATGGATTACATGTACATTCATTCTTTTTTTATAAAAATTCTAATAACATAATTAATAACTCTACTGTAGCTTTTACAATTAAAAATAATAAACTTTATTCTTTAAGAGAAAAAGAATTACCAGCATTTCGTTTTTATAGAATTAAAACTAAACATCAAGTGTTAATTCAATGTAATCCATATGAATTATTACTTAATTTATTTGAAATTAAAATAGAACAATTAGCAAATGAAATAGAAAATATTTACAAAGATTTGGAAATTTTAACTAAAATAATATTAAGAGATCAAAATAATCAAGAATTTAATAGTTCAATATCAATATTATCTATTAAAGAAGATACAACATCAAAAATAAGAATATGTTTAACAGATACAAAAAGAGCATTAAATTTTTTAATTAGAAAATCAGTATTAAAAAATTTACAAAGAGAACAAGCTAGAGAAATAATAAGAGATATTGAATCATTATTACCTCATAATGAATCTATATTTCAAAAAATAAATTTTTTAATACAATCATCTATTGAATTTTTAAATATAGAACAAAATAGAATAATAAAAATATTTTCATTAATATCAGTAATATTTCTACCCCCTACATTAATTTCATCATCATATGGAATGAATTTTAAATATATACCAGAATTATATTGAAAATACGGATATCCAATTACAATAATTGCAATGTTTTCATTAAGTTTAATTTCATATTTTTATTTTAAAATAAAAAAATGATTATAAACTTAATATTTAACTTTAAAGATAATTCAAAAAACAATATAATTAATAATAAATAACTATAAAAGGATTAAAATGATTTTAACAAGTAAATTTAATATAGGACAAAAAATAAAACATAAATTATTTGGTTTTTCAGGCGTAATAATAGATATAGATTATAAATACTCAATTCAAGAATTAAATTTAGAAGAATCATTAATACATAAAACATTTAAAAAATCTCCATGGTATCATGTAATTATGGAAGATGACAATGGATATCCTATTCATATTTATTTAGCTGAAGATCAAATATCATGAGAAAACAAAAATGAATATTTAGAAAAAACATCATTAGATAAATTATCTTCTTCAATTAAAAAACAATTTAAAAAACCAAAATTAAGAAACTAAAATATATATGTTAGGTATAGGAATAGATATTATAAATATTAATAGATTTAAAAAAATGTCAAATATATTTATAAAAAAATTATCTAAAAGAATTTTAACTAAATTAGAATTTAAAAAATATAAAAAAGAAAAAAATAAAATACTATTTTTATCTAAAAGTTTTGCTGCTAAAGAAGCAGCATCTAAAGCTTTAGGTACAGGAATACAAAAAGGAATACATTTTAATGATTTTGAAATTTTACATAATAAAAAAGGAAAACCTAAAATATTTTTTTTAAATAATGCTGCTAAAATATTAAAAAAAAAAAGAGTTAAAAAAAGTAATATTAGTATTACAGATGAAAAAAAATATACTATAGTAATAGTTACTATAGAGTAATAATTACAAAGAATAAAGTCATTTAATTTCTTCTGATCATAAAGATTCATTTTTTGATTCTAATATTAACGGTACATTATTAAATAAATTATTTTTCATAATTCAATAAAATATACTATTACCTATTAAATTATCTTTAATAGAATCATGTCTATCTTTTTTACTAAAAAAATTATATTTACTTCCATTTAAATGAATAGCTTTTAAATAATTTAAACCTATTAAATTATGAAAATATAAAAAAAAAAGTCTACACAAAAAAAAATTTCTTAAATCATAACCTGATGAAAAAGTATGACAAATATCAATACATACACCTATACGAAACTTATTTTCTATATTAGAAATAATATATTCTATTTGTTTTAAAGAATAACCTATAGAAGTACCCTGACCAGAAGTATTTTCTATTAATAAAACAATATTTTTAGTTTTATTAATTATAAAATTAATAGAATCAATAATAATTTGAATACATTTAAATTCAGATATTTTATTTAAATGATAACCAAGATGAAATATAATATATTTTATTCCTAATAAATTACAATAATTAATTTCTCCAATAAACATATTTCTATACAAAAATAATTTTTCTTTAATATAATGACCTAAATTAATACAAAAACTACTATGAGCAAAAAAATATTTTTTAGTAATAAAATTTTTTTTTAAAAAAAAATATATCTTTTTAATTTTTTTTTTTAAAAAAATATTTTTCTTATATAACCAAAAAGGATAAACAAAGAAAGAAAAAACATTTATTCCTAAATATTTAATTAAATAAAAAATTTTCTTTAATTTATATGTATTAATATAAATTCCTATTTTTTTAGATCTAATTACTAAATTAGTATTCATATATATATTATATGTTAATATAACTGTATTATTAAATTTAATATTCAATAAAAATGAAAAATATATTATTAAAAATTAAAAATAAAAAAAAAACAGGATCTAAATATAATCGAAAAATAAGAAAAAAAAATATTATACCAGCAGTAATATACGGAAAAAAAAAAAAAAATTTAATGTTTTTATTAAAACATGACTATACATATAGTATGATAGAAAAATACCAAAAAAAATATAATATTAAAAATATTATTTTTAACTTAAAATTAAATAATAAAATTATAAAATCTAAAATAAAAGAAATACAAAAACATCCATTTAAAAATAAAATATTACATATAGATTTTTTATATATATAAATATGGGTCGTACAGGATTCGAACCTGTGACCAATTGATTAAAAGTCAACTGCTCTACCTCTGAGCTAACGACCCATATATAATTAAGTAAAAAAAAATAAATTTTCTATACTATACAAATATAGTAATATAATTTATAACTAAAAACAATGAAAAAAATTAAAATATTTAAGATACATAAAGATTCGTCAATACCTAAATATATGACTAAAGGATCTTCAGGATTAGATATAAAAGCATATTTAAAAAAACAAATAATTATTAAACCTTCAGAAACAAAACTAATTTCTAGTGGAATTAAAATATATATAAAAAATAAAAACATTACAGGAGTAATAGTTCCAAGATCAGGTTTAGGTCATAATCATGGAATTATATTAGGTAATAGTATTGGTATAATTGATTCTGATTATCAAGGAGAAATAATGATTTCATTATTTAATAGAAGTAAATTATCTTTCAAAATAAATCATAAAGATAGAATAGCTCAAATAATATTTTTACCAATAAAAAAAATAAATTTTAATATAGTAAATAGTTTTAAAAATAAAACAAAAAGAAATAAATTTGGTTTTGGTCATACTGGTATAAAATAAATAAATATAAAATATATAATATGTCTATAAAAAAAAAAATCATATATTTAATTAAAAAATATAAAAATTTTTTAATTGGTTTTAGTGGAGGTATAGATTCTACAGTACTATTGTATGAAATATATAAACAATCTTTTAAAAAAAAAATTTCTATAAGAGCTATACATATTAATCATAATATAAATTATTCTTCAAAAGAATGAACTCAACATTGTAAAAAAATATGCAAAAAATTAAATATAAAATTAATAATAATTAAAATAAAAAAAAAAATTAAGAAAAATATTGAATCTTCACTAAGAAAAGAAAGATATAAAATATATAAAAAATATGTATTAAAAAATGAAATTATATTAACTGCACATAATAAAAATGATCAATGTGAAACTTTTTTATTATCTTTAAAAAGAGGAAGTGGACCAAAAGGTTTATCTGGTATAAAAAAAAAAAATAAATTAAATAATAAAATTATTATTTATAGACCTTTACTTAAAATAAGTAGAAAAAAAATTAAAAAATATGCTTTAGAAAATAAATTGTTGTGAATTGAAGATAAAAGTAATAAAAATATTAAATTAGATAGAAATTTTTTAAGATTTAAAATTATAAAAAAATTAATTAAAAGATGACCATATTTTTTATCTTCAGTATATAGAAGTGCTGAAATTTGTGTTAAACAAGAAAAATTATTATATAAATTATTAAAAAAAAAAATTAATAAAAGTATTACAAAAAAAAATTACTTAAATATAAAAAATTTAAATAAATTAAATAAAATAGAAAAATTTTTTATTACTAGAAAATGAATTGAATTAAATAAACAAAAAATGATTTCATATAATTTAATGAAAAAAATGTGAAAACAAATAAAAATATTAAAAAATAAAATATACTTTCAAATTTATTTTAAAAAATTTATAATTTATAAATATAAAAATTTTTTATATTTAAAAAAAAAATATATTAATATAACTAATAAATTATTAATATGAAAAAATACTAGTGATAAATTTTATTTACCTAATAAAAATGGTTATCTTTATATAAAAAAAAATATATATAAAAATAATAAAAATTTAGTTAGAAAAAATAAAAAAAATGAAATTATTTATATAAAATTTAATATTAAAAATAAAATTAAAATAAAAGGAAAAAAAAAAAAAAAAATAAAAAAAATATGACAAGAAAAAAAAATTTTTCCATGAGAAAGAAAAAATATACCTATAATATTTTATAATAAAAATCCTATTTTATGTCCTAATATTTTTAGAACCAAAAAAGGAGAACCAAATAAAAAATCTTCATGAATAATAAAATGAAAAAAATAACTTATTTATATTTCATTAATAAATAATTTAAAATATCATTTATATAAAAAAAACTTTTTATTTTATTTAATCTATCTTGAAATTCTACTAAACCTATTTTTAACATTTTATTACTTAATATTAATAAATTAGGAATACCTAATAAATTTAAATCTGTAATCATTTCCCCAATATATAATTTTCTATCATCTAATAAAACATCTATTTTATTAGAAATTAAAAAATTATAAATTTTCATAGAAACTTTATAAACTAAATTAAATTTATACATATTAATAGGTAATATACCTAATTTAAAATTACTAACAGATAAAGGTCATATAATTCCATTATTATCATGATATTGTTCAATTAAACAAGAAATAATTCTATTAATTCCTATACCATAACAACCCATAAATATATTATTATTAATTTTTTTTTTATTTATAAAAATAGAAGAATAATAATCACCTAATTTAAAAATATGAGCTATTTCAGTAGATTTAATTTTTTTTATTTTATTACTATCTTTAGAATTTTTTAAATAAAAACAAAAATTTTTACATATATCATAAAATCCACTTATATTAATATTTATATATCAATTAGTATTAATATAAAAATAATTTTTTCTATTAGAACCTATAGAAAAATTTACAGTTTTTATTAAAGAATAATCAGCAATAATTTTATATTTTAAAAATGGACCTAAAAATAATTGTTTAAATTTAAATTTATATTTAATTTTATTTTTTTTTCAAATAATAATTTTATGCACTAAAGGATATAGATAATATAATTTATGTAAATCTATTTTTTTATTTAAAGGAATTAAAATAAATAAAAAAAAAGTTTTTATATTATCTATAAATTCAACTAAATAAGTTTTAATAAATTTATTAATTTTAATAAAATTACGTAATTTTATTAAATTATTTAATTTTTTAGTATTTAAAAGTTTTAAAATTTTAAAATTTTTATTTTTATAATTTATAAAACTAATTTTATTAAAATAATATGAATAATTAAAATATTTTTTATTTATACTAACTTTAGTATTATCTTCACCATATTTAGAAAACACATGAAATTCATGAGATAAAAAACCTTTTATATTTCCACAATTAGCTTGTTTATAAAAAAAATTTAACCCTATTTCTTGAAATATATATTTATAAACTTCTAATATTTTAAAATAACATTTATTTAAAGAATTTAATGAATTATGAAAAGAATAAGCATCTTTCATAAAAAATTCACGTGATCTTAATATTCCTAATTTAGGTCTAATTTCATCTCTAAATTTTTTTTGTATTTGATAAAAAATTTTAGGAAAAAAATTTAAATTTAAATTTTCATTACAAATTAATTGAGTGATAACTTCTTCTTGAGTAGGAGAAATAATAAATAATTTATTATTTCTATCATAAAATTTAAATAACTCTTTACCATATTCTATTAATCTATTACTTTTTTCTCATATATAAGAAGGTTGTATAATTGGAATATTAATTTCTATTGCGTTAATATTATTAAAATACTTTTTAATGATATTAATAATATTATTAATAACTTTAATACCATTTGGTAACCAAATATAAATTCCAGATGATAATTTACGTATTAATCCACTTTTTATCATTAAATTATATATTAAATTACTATTTTGATCTCATAAAATATTTTTAGAAGTAAATAAAGAATAATTAGTTGTTTTCATATATTTTATCAAAAATTTAAAATTATGATATATTAATATTAATTTACCATTTTACCTAAATTATTTCCTCCTAATAAATGAATATGTAAATATGGTATTTCTTGTCCAGCATTATTTTTACAATTAATAACAATTCTATAACCTTTTTTATTAATACCTTTTTGTTTAGCTATTTTAGAAGCTAAATATAACATTTTCCCTAAAAGGGAAATATGTTTTTTATTTACTCTATTCATATTTTTTATATATATATTAGGTACTAATAAAATATGTAATAAAGCTTTTGGATTTTTATCATAAAAAACAGTTATATCTTTATCTTTATAAATAAGATCAGTTTTTATTTTCCCGGATATAATTTTTTCAAATATATTTTTTTTATTCATAAAATTATTAAATTATAATAAATTAATTAATATATATATTATATAAAATAATTTAAAAAAAAAAATAAATATTATAAATATTAATAGTGACTTTAAAATTTAAATTTGTTATACTTTTTCTTATAAAGAAATTTATATTAAGGTCTATAGCTCAGAGGCAAGAGCACACCCCTGATAAGGGTGAGGTCAGTGGTTCAAATCCGCTTAGACCTAAATTTAGGGGTATAGTTTAATCTGGTAGAATAATGGTCTCCAAAATCATGGGTTAAGGTTCAAATCCTTATGCCCCTGTAGATTAAAATTATTTTATTTAATAAAATTATTTTTTTTAAAAAAAAATAGTTTTATTTTAAAAATAATTTTTACAAAAAATATTTAATAAATAAATTTACTTACTAATAACTAAATACATAGTATAATTATAATACGTTATCTGGTACAAAAACATAACCTAATCCTCATACAGTTTGTATATATCTTGGTTTAACAGAATTTTTTTCAATTAAACGACGTAATCTAGAAATTTGTACATCTATTGATCTTTCAATAGCATTATATTCTTTACCTCTAGCTAAAAACATAAGTTTTTCTCTAGATAAAGGTGTTTTAGCATTATTAATTAAAACTTTAAGAATAGAAAATTCGCTACTAGTTAAAAAAATTTTTTTATTATCTTTAAACATTTCTCTAGTAACTAAATTTAATTTACAATTACCAAATTTAACTATAATATCTTCTTTAAGTAATGAAACATTAGACATTTCATAACTTTGACGTCTTAATAATGATCTAATACGAGCTAATAATTCTCTAGGATTAAAAGGTTTAGAAATATAATCATCAGCACCTATTTCTAATCCAATAACACGATCTATATCATCATTTTTAGCTGTAACTATAATTATAGGTATAAAATTACTTTCACCACGTAATCTTTTACATACAGACAAACCATCTTCTCCTGGTAAAACTAAATCTAATATAATTAGATGAAATATTTCTCTAATTAATAATCTCTGCATTTGAATGGAATTTATTACATTTTTAACGTAAAAATTATATTTATTTAAATAATTTTTTAAAATAGATATTAATTCTATATCATCATCAACAATCAAAATTTTCTTACTTTTTAACATAAAAACCCCGAAAATTTATATATAAATATATTGATTATAAAATAAAATATTTAAATTTATTAAATTAATTATTAAATATTAATAAAAATTATACTATGAAAAAAATATTATATTAATAAAATATATAAATTAATTAATTTAAAATATTTATGTATAATTATTTTATACGAGATTTATAAGAATAAAATTTAGAACTTATTTTTATAAAATCTCCTACATTTATAAAATTAGGAACTTTAATTTTTATACCAGTAATTAACTTTACATACTTTAAATTTGATATAGAATTACTATTTTTATTAATATCTACTTCTATAACTTCTAAAATAATATATTCAGGTAAAATAATTCTAATTGGTTTTTTATTTCAAAATACAATATGATATATATTATCTTTATATATCCATAATATATATTCTTTAATTAAATTTTTAGACAAATAAATTTGATTGTAATTACATTTATTTAAAAAATATCAATTATTTTTATAATTATATATATATATATAATCATCTATATAAATATTAGCTTTTTTAACTTTAGAAAAAAATTTAAATGTTTTAGTAAATAATTTGTTATTAATTCAATTTCTTATTTTAGTACGTATAAATTTATGACCTTTACCAGGTTTAATAAATTCAATAAATTCTATTTTATAAGGTTCATTCAAATAAATAATATTACTTCCTATAAAAAAAATATCTTTTAAATTCATAATTTTAATAAATAAATTAATAAAAAAAAATATAAGTTATATTATAATGAATAAATTACATTTTTAAAATAATTTATTAATAGTTTTTAAAAATATTTAAATTTATGAAATATAAAATAGAAAAAAATCCTAAATATTATTATTTAAATAATGAATGTTCTGTAATTGGTTTATATAAAAATAAAAAAATTAAAGAAAAATTTTTAAAATTAAATTTAATTTTAAAAGAAATAAAAAAATATAATTTTAATGGAAAAATAAATACTCATTTAATAATTAAAAATATAAATTCAAAAAAAAAAGATGATTATATTTTAATAGGATGTGGAAATAAAAAAAAAATAAACAAAGAAATTTTTATAAAAATTATTAAATATTCCTTTAAAGTAATTAAAAAATATAATTATAAAAATATAGCATATTTTTTACATAATTTATCTTTAAAAAATACAAATTGAAAAATATTTAATATAATAAAAATTTTTGAGGAAAAAAAATATTTTTTTAATAAATTTAAAAAAAAAAAAAAAATTAATAAAAATATTACAAATATAAATTTTATTATTAAAAAAAAAAAATACTTTTTAGTTAAAAAATATATTAAAAATGCTTTAATAATATCTAAAGGAATTAAAATTTCTAAAAATCTTTGTAATACTCCTCCTAATGTATGTAATTCAAAATATATTTTAAATACTTTAAAAAATAAATTTAAAAAATCAAATATTAAAATATCATATTTAAATGAAAAAAAAATATCTTTATTAGGTATGAATGCATATTTATCTGTTAATAAAGGTTCAAATAATGAACCATTATTAATAGAATTAAAATATTTTAATACTAATAAAAAAAATACACCTGTAATTTTAATTGGAAAAGGAATAACATTTGATACAGGGGGTATATCACTAAAAAATTCTAATAATATGCATGAAATGAAATACGATATGTCAGGAGCTTCATCCATATATGGAATTATGTATATAATTGAAAAATTAAAATTAAAAATAAATGTTATAGGAATATTAGCATGTGCTGAAAATATGATAGATAAAAATTCTACCAAACCAGGAGATATTATAAAAACTATGTCAAAAAAAACTGTAGAAATAATAAATACTGATGCAGAAGGTAGATTACTATTATGTGATGTATTAACCTACATTAAAAAATTTAAACCTAATATTGTAATAGATATTGCTACTCTAACAGGTTCATGTGCAATAGCATTAGGTAATAAAATTAACGGATTAATAACTAATGATAAAACTCTATCATATAATTTAATAAAATCTAGTATTGAAGTTGAAGAATATATACACGAATTACCACTATTTTTAAAATACAGAAAATATTTAAAATCTAATATTGCAGATATAAAAAATTGTACAAATAAACCTTATGGAGGAACTATTACAGCAGCATGTTTTTTATCTTATTTTATTAAAAAATATAAATGAGCACATATTGATATTGCTGGAACAGCATATAACCACAAAGGTTCTACTGGACAACCAATAAATATAATAATTCAATTTTTAATTAATTATTCTAAAAAAAATATCTAAAAATGAAAAAAAAAATTAATTTACATAAAAAAGAAAGTAAAATATATTCTTGTTGAGAAAAAAATAAATTATTTCAACCAAATATAAATAAAAATAATAAAAAAATTTTTTCTGTAATTATGCCTCCACCTAATATTACTGGATGTTTACATTTAGGACATGCATTTCAACAAACTATTATGGATATAATAGTAAGATTTAAAAGAATGTCAGGATATAAAACATTATGATTAATGGGTACAGATCATGCAGGTATATCAACACAAATAATAGTAGAAAACTATATAAAAAAAAAAAATAAAAATAAAAATATATCAAAAAAAAAAATTATTAAAGAAATATGAAAATGAAAAGAAAAACATGAAAAAAAAATTTATAAACAAACTAAATTATTAGGTAGTTCTGTAGACTGAACTAAAAAATGTTTTTCTTTAGATAAAAATTTTACTTATGCTGTTGAAAAAGTATTTATATATTTATATAAAAAAAAATTAATATATAAATCTAAAAAAACAGTTTATTGAGATATAAAAACTAAATCAGTTTTATCTGACTTAGAAATTAATAAAGAAAAAAAAAATCAAAAATTTTATTTTATAAAATATAAAATTTTAGAAAATAATAAATATTTATTTATAAAAACAACTAAACCAGAAATGATTTTTGCAATTACTGCATTAGCAGTAAACAAAAATAATATTCATTTAAAAAATAAACATTTAATAAATCCATTAACTTTTAATAAAATTAAAATTATTTATGATAAAAAAATAATTTTTAGTAAAAAAAAACAATATATTAAAATTATACCTGGACATAAAATTAATAATTTAAATTTATGTAAAAAATTTCATTTAAATATAATTAACATTTATAATCTAAATGGATCAATAAAAAAAAAACCTGATATATGAAATTATAAATGAAAAAAACAAAAATCAAATATAAACATAACTAAAATATTAAATATAAATACTTTAAATATTAAAAAAATAAGAAAAAAAATTATTAAAATTCTTAAAAAAAAAAAATATGTATTAAAAATAAAAAAAGAAAAAAAAAAAATTTATTTAAGTAATAAAACTAATTCTGTTCCTATAATAATTATTACAGATCAATGATATTTAAAAACAACCTCTTTAGCTTATAAAGCTATTCAAATAGTAAAAAAAAAATATATTCATTTTATTCCATCAAAATATAAAAAATTATTTTTTAAATGAATGTATAATATTCAAGATTGATGTATATCAAGACAAATATATTGAGGCCATAAAATACCAATTTGGTATGATAAATATCATAATATATATTTAGGAAGTAATAAAAAAAAAATTATTTCGAAATATAAAATAAAAACAAATATTAAACAAGATAAAAATGTATTAGACACATGATTTTCTTCATCTATATGAACATTTGCATCATTAGGTTGACCTAAGAAAAATAACTTGTTAAAAAAATTTCATCCTATAAGTTTAATAGTTAGTGGATTTGATATAATTTTTTTTTGAATATCTAGAATGATAATGATAACATCATATGTTTTAAAGAAAAAAAAAATTAATAATATTAATATACCTTTTAAAAAAGTATTTTTAACTGGATTAATAAGAGATGAAAATGGTAATAAAATGTCTAAATCAATAGGAAATGTTATTGATCCTTTAGATATAATTAAAGGTATTAAATTAAATAAATTAATTAATAAAAGAATAAAAAATGTAATAAAAAAAAAATTAATTAACAAAATTATTCAAGATACTAAAAAAAATTTTCCTAATGGTATTAAACCTTATGGAATTGATATTCTTAGATATACTTTATGTTCTATATCTAATACTAAATTAAGAATTAACTTCGAAATAAAAAAATTAACACACAGTTATAATTATTGTAATAAAATATGAAATGCATATAGATTTATCATAAAATACTTCAAAAAAATAAATTTTATTAAAAAAAAAAAAGTATTAAATATAAATAAATTTAATTTAATAGAACATTGAATTCTTAATCAATTTAATAAATTAATTATTAAATTTAATAATTATATTAATAAATTTAGATTTGATTTATTAAGTCAAGAAATTTTTAAATTTATAAAAAAATATTTTTGTGATTGATATTTAGAAACAAATAAAATACTTATTAAAAAAAATAATTTTTATACTAATAATAAATTAGTATTAATATATATTTCAGAATTAATTTTAAAATTAATTCATCCTATTACTCCTTTTATAACTGAATATTTATGAAATAAAATTAAAATATTTAATAATAAAAAATCATTTATTATGATAGAAAAATTCCCAAAAAAAATAAATTATTTAAATAATAAAAAAAATAATATTTTTTTTATTAAAATACAAAAAATAATAATTTTTATTAGAAAAATAAACAAAAAAAGTATTGATAAAAAATTTAGTTTAATATTTTTAGATTTAAATTTATATGAAAAATATACTTTTATTAAAAATATTTATTTATTTAAATTAATTAATATTAAAAAATTATTTTTTTTTAAAAAAAATAATTTTAACAAATCAAATTACAAAATAAAAAATATAAATAATATAAAAAAAAAAATAATAAGTGGAATAAATTTAATATATCTATAAATTTAAGCGAGTAACGGGATTCGAACCCGTATCTTTAACTTGGAAGGCTAAAATAATAACCATTATAAAATACTCGCATATGGTGGGAGAAGGATTCGAACCTTCGAAGTCTATGACAACAAATTTACAGTCTGTCCCTTTTAACCACTCAGGAATCCCACCTAATAAATAATGCCGGTTACCGGAATCGAACTGGTGACCTACTGATTACAAGTCAGTTGCTCTACCTTCTGAGCTAAACCGGCTTATGGAGTTAAGCGGATTTGAACCGCTTACCTTCTGCTTGCAAAACAGATGCTCTACCAATTGAGCTATAACCCCTATAAATTGTTTATATTATATAATAATAAATTAAAATATACAAAATATAAATAAATTTATAATATTTTTCTATTTTTTTTTATAAAATATAAAATATCATTATATTTTTTTAATTTCATATTTAATTTTAAAAATTTATTTATATTTTTATTAAAAATTTTTTTTTTAATTTTTTTTAAAATTTTTTTTTTTTTTTTTAAATATTTTTCTTTTTTTAAAGTATTTAATTTTAATAACTTTTCTATTATAATAATTAATTTATTAAATTTAAATTCTAAAAAACCTTTACAAATATAAAAATATATATTTTTTTTTAATTTTATATAGACAAAAGTATTTTTAACTATAAATAAAATAGGAGAATGTTTAGAATAAATTTCTAACTCACCTTTACAACTAGATAATTTAATATATTTTATATAATTATCAAAATATATTTCTTTTTTAGAAATCATTAAAAATTTAAAACTCATAAATATTTATTTATTAAATTTTATCAAAATTTTTTATTTTACCTATCATATAAAAATAATTTTCATGTATATGATCATATTTACCCTGAATAATATTTTTAAATCCTTGAATATTTTCTTTTATAGAAACATATTTTCCAGGAATATTAGTAAATATTTCACTAACATAAAAAGGTTGAGATAAAAATTTCTGTATTTTTCTAGCTCTTGAAACTATTATTTTATCTTCTTCTGATAATTCATCTATTCCTAATATAGATATTATATCTTTTAATTCTTTATATTTTTGTAATATTTTTTTAACTTTATTAGCAACATTATAATGTTCTCAACCAACAATATCAGGATTTAAATGATCACTACTAGATAATAATGGATCAATAGCTGGATATATACCAGAAGCTGCAATTTGACGATCTAAAACTATAATAGCATCTAAATGAGAAAATGTTGCTATAGAAGAAGGATCACTAAAATCATCTGCAGGAACATATACTGCTTGTACTGAAGTAATAGATCCTTTTTTAGTTGAAGATATTCTTTCTTGTAAACAACCCATTTCTTCAAATAATGTTGGTTGATAACCTACAGAAGATGGCATACGTCCTAATAAAGAAGATATTTCAGTACCTGCTAATATATATCTATATATATTATCAATAAAAAAAAGAACATTATGTCCATCATCTCTAAACTTTTCTGCTATAGTCAAACCTGTAAAAGCCACTTTAAATCTATTACCAGGAGTTTCATTCATTTGACCATAAACTAATGAAACTTTATCAATAACCTTAGAACTACACATTTCATTATAAAAATCATATCCTTCTCTAATTCTTTCTCCTACTCCAGTAAAAACAGAATAACCAGAATGTTTTACAGCTACATTTCTAATTAATTCCATCATATTAACAGTTTTACCTACACCAGCTCCTCCAAATAAACCAATTTTACCTCCTTTAATAAAAGGACATATTAAATCTATAACCTTAATACCTGTTTCTAATATTTTTTGAGAAGAAGATAAATCAACATATTTAGGTGGCTTATTATATATAGATTTATATTCTTTAGTAACTATATCTTTTTTTCCATCTAAAGGTTTACCTAAAACATTAACTATTCTTCCTAATAAATTATTTCCTACAGGAATAAATATTCTTTTATAAGTATCAATTACTTCCATACCTCTATATAATTTAGAAGTAGATCCCATAGATATTGTTTTAACAATACCACCATCTATTTGTTGTTGTACTTCTAAAACTAGAATTATTTTTTTTTTTTCAATTACATGTAAAGCATTAAATAATTTTGGTATATAATTTTTATTAAATTCTACATCTACTATAGCACCTAATATTCTAATTATTTTACCTTTTTTATTTGACATAAAAATTTAAGTTATTAGATTATAATTTTTTATAATATATTAATATTAGAAGTTAATTCCAAAATTTCTTTTGTAATACTAAATTGACGCACTTTATTATATTCTAAATCTAGCTTTTTAAATAAATTTTCTGTATTTAATGAAGCATTTTTCATAACTAAAATTCTAGAAAAATATTCACATACTATATTATTTAATATACAATTATTAATTTTAGAATTAATATATGTAAATAATAAATCATTATATAATATATCTTTATTATCTTCATATAAATAACTAACTTTATTAATTGTATTTCTATTATTTATTATAGGTAATAATTGATTAATTTGTATTATATATTTATTTTGTTTAAATAAATTATAAACTATAAAAATAATAGTATTATGTTTTTTTTTATAAAAATTAATTATATGACTTAAAATATTATTTTTGTCATAATTTAATATATTATATGAAAATATTTTTTTTTTTAGTATTTTAAATTTAATATTTAATTTTTTTAATTTATTAATTAACAAAAAATTTTTTTTTCCCCATAAAAATAAATAAATATGTTTATTTAAAAAAGAATTATTTGTAATATTTAGAATTATTTCTTTATATATATTAGTATTTATATTACCACATAAACCTTGATTAGTAGAAACAACAATATATAAAATATTTTTTATATATTCATTTTTTTTTACTAAAAAACAATTATTATAATTAATACTATTAATTAACGTAAAAAAATTATTTATATATATATTGTTATTTATAATTTTTTTATTTAATATTTTATATTTTGATATGGAAATCATTTCCATAGATTTAGTAATTTTATGAATGTGTTTAATACTATTTTTTTTATTTTTTATATTTTTTTTATTAATCAAATTATCTCCATATTAAATTTTATTTTTTTTTTTAAATAAAAAAATTATATTTTTAAGTTTAGATATCAATTTTTTATCTAAAGATGTAAATAAATCAATTTTTTTTTTAAAATTAGGATAATATTTATATACATAATTATGTAATTTTTTTTCATAAATTAATATTTTATTAATACTTATATCATCTAAATAACCAAATTTTAGAGAAAAAAATATTAATATTTGTTTAAATAAAGATAAAGGTTTATATTGATCTTGTTTAAGTATTTCTACAATTTTTTTACCATATATTAATTGTTTATTAGTATAACTATCTATTTCAAAAGAAAATTGTGAAAAATTAAGTAATTCATAATATTGAGATAAAGAAGTTCTTAATGAACTACATAAATATTTCATAATTGGAGTTTGTGCAGAAGAACCAACTCTAGAAACTGAAATACCAGGATTTATAGCTGGTTTAATACCTAAATTAAATAAATTAGATTCAAGAAATATTTGTCCATCAGTTATAGAAATAACATTAGTAGGAATAAAAGATGAAATATCGCTTTCATAAGTTTCTACTATAGGTAATGCTGTTAATGAACCACAAATATTTTTAGAAGAATAATTATAATTATATTTTTTAATAAATTTATAATTTACATATGCAGATCTTTCTAATAATCTAGAATGTAAATAAAATACATCTCCTGGATAAGCTTCTCTACCTGGAGAACGATGTAATAATAAAGATATTTGTCTATAAGAGACAGCATGTTTTGATAAATCATCATATATAATTAAAGCATCTTCTCCATTATTTCTAAAATATTCTGCTATAGAACAACCTGAATATGGAGCAATATACTGCATTACTGCTTCTTCAGAAGAAGTAGCTACAACTATAGTTGTATAGTTCATTGCATTATAGTTTTCTAATTTTTTAACTATATTAAATATAGAAGATAATTTTTGTCCAATAGAAACATATATACACTTAACATTTAATTTACGTTGATTAATAATTATATCTAAAACTAAACTAGTTTTTCCTGTTTTTCTGTCACCTATTATTAATTCTCTTTGACCTAAACCTATAGGTATCATACTATCAATTGCTTTATATCCAGTACATAATGGTCTATTTATAGAACGTCTATGTATTATTTTAGGAGCATTATATTCAATAGGATATAATTGTTCATATTTTATATCTCCTTTACCATCAATAGGTTTACCTAAAGAATTTACTATTCTACTTAGCATTTTTTTTCCTACTGGAACACTTAATTTTTTTCCAGTACTTCTTACTTTCATACCTACATTTAAATTTAAACATGAAGTTAATGAAATAGTATTAACAATATAATTATCTAAATCAAAAACTAATGCATAACCTATATTATTAGGAAACTCTATTAATTCATTAATTAAAACTTTTGATAATCCAATAATTTTTACTATACCATCTATAATAGATATTATTGTACCTTCATAATATCTATCTATATTTTTATCTAATTTATTTATTCTTTCTTTTATTAATTTATTAATTCCAGAAAATTTATGTAACATTTGTTTACTCTTTTAATTTTTATATTCATAAAAAATATTTTTTTTGATTATATTTAATATACTTGCATCAAAAACTAAATTATTTATATAAATTTTAAAACCTGCAATAATATTTGCATCTTTTTTAAATAAAAAAAATAATCTTTTATTTATAAAATAATTTTTAATAATTATTTTAATTTTTTTAATATTTAAAATATTTAAATTATTATTTCTTGTAAAAACATTGACATATAAAATATTTTTATTTTTTTTATATATTTCTATTAAATTAAAATATATATAATTAATATTTAAAAACATATTATCATCAAAAATAGCTTTAATAAAATTTTTTATTTTTTTATTTAAAATAATGTTTTTATCAATAATATAAAAAATTTCCTTTAAACATTTTTTTTTATTCATTCTATAATAAACATAAAAAAATTTTTGTTTAGAAATTAAAATTAATAATTTAATAAATTTATTTCATTTATAGAATTTAATATTATTTTTTTTAAAATAATTAAATATATTTAGAGAATAAAAGTAAGAAATATCATATATATTTAACATATTTATATTTAAAACTTAAATTTATTTAACATCTTATTAATAAATTTATTATCTAATTTTTTATCAAATATATTTAAAGTTATATTTATTAAAATTTTATTTATAAATTTAGAAATATTTTTAGAAAAATATTTATACATTCTTTTTTTTTTAAGTAAAATTTTTTGTTTTGTTTGTAATAATATTTTCTTATATTTATTTTTAGCATTTTTTTTATATTTTTTTATTATAGAAATACCACTATTTTTAGAATTTATAATAATTTTAGAATATTTTTTTCTTACTTTCTGTAAGAAAAAATTAATTCTCTTTTTTAAAATATAAAATTTATTTTTTATTTTTTTAATTTTTTTATTTTCTAAATAAATTTTTTTTTTTCTTTTTTCTATAATTTTATCTACATAAGGCCAAATATATTTAATACAAAAAGATATATAAAAAAAGAATATTACCATTTGTACTAAAATAGTTATATTTATTTCCATTTTATTAATTAAATTTTATTAATTTTTATAATTTTATTTTATTACTGAAAAAATAATATATAAACTTAACCCAATAACTATCATAGGTATAGCATCTATTAATCCTATAACAATAAAAAATTGATTACGTAATAACGATACTAAACTAGGTTGTCTAGATACACTATTTATAAATTTACCTCCTAAAATACCTATTCCTATACATACTCCTATAGAAGCTAAACCCATCATTAAAGCCGCAGATATATATAAAATACTATTTTGCATATTTACTCCATAAAATAAAAAAAAAGATTTATAATATATATATTAATGTAAGTATCATAAATATAAAAGATTGTAAAAAAGAAATTAACATATGTAATAAAATTAAAGGGAAAATAAAAAATAATTGTAATCATCAAGGAGTTATATAATAAATTAATAAAAATATTATTTCTCCAGAATATATATTTCCAAATAATCTTAATGATAAGGATAATATTTTAGAAAAAAAATTAATTAATTCTAAAATAATATTAAATGGTATACATAAATTATAATTAAAAGGAAAATATAATATTTCTTTAAATATTTTTTTAAAGTTACATAAATATAATTTACGTATCAATATACATATAAATACACATATAGATATAGATGATGTGATATTTAAATCTGAAGATGGTATTAAAGAAAAAACTTTAGTTTTAAATAAAAAATAAAAAATATAATTTAATACATCTACAGGTAGTAATCCCATTAAATTCATAAATAAAATTCATGTAAATACTGTAAAAGATAAAGAAAAAATAAATTTATCTTTTTTACCATATATATTCATCATATTTTTATAAACAAATAAAATCAATATATCTATTAAAATTTGTATTTTATTAAATGGTTTATTATATTTAATATAATTTATATTATATTTTGTAATTATTAAAAATGTAAATCCTATTAGAAAAGATATTAATAAAGAGTCTATATTTAAATTTCAAAATGAATATTTATGGTTTAAATTATTTAAAAATTTAAATTTAATTAAATTAAATTGTAGATGATTTAAATGATGAATAATATAATTAGAAGGTAAACTAAATTTTAAAAAAATATTTTTTATCATAACAAAACTCTTAAATTATTATTTATTTAATATTTAAATATTACTAATTTATATTTTTATAAAAATATAATTTATATATTTTAAAATATATAAATTAATTAATATAATTATATATTTATATGAAATTATTTTTTTTTAAATAAATAAGTATATTTATTATAGAAGATGGAGTTACACCTGAAATTTGATAAGCTTCATTTAAATATTTAGGTTTATATTCAATTAATTTTTCTATTATTTCTTTTGATAATCCTGGAATATTATTTCAATTAATATGTTTAGGTATAAATATACTTTTGTATTTATTAAATTTAAATAATTCTTTTTTTTGTTTTTTTATATATCCTTTATATTTTAAAATTATTTCTGATTCTTTTAAATAATTAATATTAATATGATTTTTATATTTATTTAATATAAATTTAAATTTTTTTAATAAAGTATTAAAATTTAATATTAAATAACTTAAAGAAATTTTATTTATTTTTTTTTTAAAAAATTTATTTTGTATTTTCTTAGGTAAATATTTTATAGATACTTTTTTATTTTTTAAAAAAGAATAATTATCTTTAATATAATTCATTTTTTTATTAAAAAAAATTCATTTTTTATTACTTATTAAACCTAATTTATATCCTATTGGTGTTAATCTATAATCAGCGTTATCTTCTCTTAAAAATAATCTATATTCTGATCTAGAAGTAAATATACGATAAGGTTCATTAACTCCTTTATCACATAAATCATCTATTAAAACACCTATATAAGAATTTGATCTACTAGGAATAAAATAATTGTTATCTTTTAAACTAGCATTAATTCCTGCTATTAATCCTTGAGCAGCTGCTTCTTCATAACCAGTAGTTCCATTTATTTGACCAGCAAAATAAAGATTCTTTATTATTTTACTTTCTAGTGTTTTTTTTAAATCTCTAGGATCAAAAAATAAATATTCTACAGCATATCCTGGTACAGAAATTTCTGCATTTTCCATTCCTTTAATAGAATTAATAATTTTTTTTTGAATATTTAAAGGTAAACTAGTAGATATCCCATTAGGATAAATGTTTTCTCCATTAATACTTTCAGGTTCTAAAAATATACGATGTTTCTTTTTATTTAAAAAATTAACTACTTTATCTTCTATAGATGGACAATATCTAGGACCTTTACCAATAATTTTACCATTATATAATGGACTTTTATCTAAATTATTTATTATAATTTTATGTGTTTTTTTATTTGTATATGTTAGATAACAGTTTATTTGAGTAAGATTATTAATTTTTCTTAAATTTTTAAAAAAAGAAAAAAAAAAATTACCATTACTTCCAGATTCTTTTTTTAAAATTTTAAAATTAATAGTTTTTTTTTTTATCCTAGGTGGAGTACCTGTTTTTAAAAATTTAGTTTTAAAAGGATATTTGATTAAAAAATTTGCTAATGATTTAGAACAATGATCTGATATTCTTCCTCCTTTTCATTTATCAAAACCTATAAATATTTTTGAATTTAAAAATGTTCCTGTAGATAATATTACTTTATTAGAAAATATTTTTTCATTATTTGAAGTTATAATTCCTTTTACTAAGTATTTATTTATTATTAGACTTATAACTTCTTCTTGATATATAATCAAATATTTATTTAATTTTTTTAATCTTAAAATTACTTCACTTTTGTATATATTTTTATCTATTTGAACTCTTGTTGCTCTTACAGCTTCTCCTTTACTAGTATTTAAAATTTTGTATTGTATTCCAGATATATCTACTAATTTACCCATTAAACCACCTATAGCATCTATCTCTTTTACTAAATTACTTTTACCTATCCCTCCTATAGATGGATTACAAGACATTTCCCCTATTTTATTTTTATTATAAGTAATTAATAGCGTTTTTTTTTTCATTTTTGCTGATATATATGCTGATTCTATACCTGCATGACCACCACCAATAATTATTGTATCAAAAAAATGACTTTTAAAAATCATAAAATTTAATTTAATGTGAATGACTTAAATGAACATAAATAATTTTAAACTATTGTTAAAAATAAATCAATTTTTTTTTTGTAAATATATTGAATTTATAAAATATTAATAGTAAAATCTATTAAAATGTGATGAAGACTTTAAATTGGATAGATAACTTGTTATTTGAAATTTATATAAATAAAATGTAATTAAAATTTATATTTAAATATTAAAATATAAATACAACTTTAGATTTATTATTTATGAATGTATTTTATATTATTAAGTTTTTTATTTAAAAATAATTAATTTCTTTTAAAGTATTTTATTATAATTTTAAATATATTTAATATTTTTAAAATAAAATTATTTTT
>CP144800.1:0-5846 GCA_036689345.1 Candidatus Stammera capleta
ATGAAAAAAAGTATTCGTTATTATATCAGTAATTTATGCTGCATAATATGTTGCTTATTAAGCATGAATTTTGCTATGTCAACTGGTGATACACGTAATGTAAAAGAACCAACTATTCCAAATAGTTGTAGTGTACTAAAAGCTAGTGATAAAATTAGTACTAGTTCAATTCAGAACGAAATGGATCGTTGTTCTAAGCTAAAACAAGTTGTTTCATTACAACCTAATGGTAAAAATTTTCATTTTTATTCTGGTCCATTAGCTATTCCTTCTAATGGTGGATTACTAATCAATAAAGGAGTTGTTTTATCAGCTATACCTGATCCTTCATTATATGATAATGGTAATAAAAGATGTGGAACAGTTGATAATTCCGGAAGGGGTTGTAATCCTTTTATAAAAGTTATTAGTACTAATAATAGTGGAATATATGGAAATGGTACAATTGATGGTCAAGGTAACTCAGTTTTAAAAAATTCTAATAAAACTTGGTGAAATTTAGCTAGTGATGCTAAAAAATTAAATAAAGCACAAAATGTACCTAGATTAATAGAAATAAGAAATTCTAATAATTTTATTTTATATAAAATATCTTTAAAAAATTCTCCTAATTTTCATGTAGCTGCTAGTAATGTTAATGGTTTCACAGCATGAGGAGTTAATATAAATACACCTGCTGATGCACGTAACACTGATGGAATAGACCCAGGTTCATCTCAAAATGTTACTATAACTCATTCATATATTAGTACAGGTGATGATAATGTAGCAATAAAAGCTTCTAGTAAACCTTCATCTCATATGTCTATAACTAATAATGTTTTTGGTAAAGGTCATGGAATGTCTATAGGTAGTGAGACTTCAGGAAAAGTTAATGATATATTAGTAAATAATTTAACATTAAATGGTACTACTAGTGGTTTACGTATTAAAAGTGATAAATCTAGAGGGGGATTAGTAAGTCAAATAATTTACAAAAACATATGTATAAAAGATGTACAATATCCTATCTATTTAGATATGTTTTATGGTAAAAATGCCTCAGGTAACAAAATTCCTTCTTATAAAGATATTACTTTTAGTAATGTTAAAGTTTTAACACCAGGTAAATTTATTTTCCGTGGTTTAAAAGGAAATAATATTCAAGTTACATTTGACAACGTAAGTATTAAAAAAGGATCAAGTATTGTGATGGAAAATGTAACTCAAACTGGTAAAATGAATGAAAATGTTACAGGAAATGTTTGTCCTTCTTATATAAAAATGTAAGATAATTAAATTTTAAAACCCTAATTAATTAGGGTTTTAAAATTATTTAAAATTTTTATTTTAAAAATTTTACAATGAATTATTCAACATGTTGATTGCCAAAATTACAAGATAAAAATTGAATTAAAAAAATATCAAAAATTAATTTTTTAAAATATATTTATATTCCTAAAAATAATATATTTTTAAAAAAAGAGATTGTTTTTTTTCTAGAAAAAAAACATATTAATTTTGTAAAAAATAAAATTGATGCTACTTTAATATTTGAATACAATCATTTATTTTTAAATGAAGAATTTTCTATAAATTATAAAAATAAAAAGTTATATATAAATTCTAAAAATAATAATGGTTTTATATATGGTTGATTTTTTTTAATAAAAAAAATACATCTAAATGATATAGATTTAATTATAAAAAAAAAAAATTTTTATATTAAAGAAAAACCTGATACTAAAATAAGAATGTTAATTAACTTAGACCATATCAATGGTAATATAGATAAAGGTTATTCTGGAAATTCTATATTTTTTTTAAATAACAAAATACATTTTAACTTACTAAGAATTAAATATTACGCAAGATTACTTTCTAGTATTGGTATAAATTCTTTATGTATAAATAGTAATAAAGTTAACTGAAATGATGTTCACTTAATTACTAAATTTTGATTAGTTCAATTATATGAAATATATAATATTTATATAAAATACAATATAAAATTATTCATTTCTATAAATTATAAAAGTCCTATAATATTAAGTAATTTAAATACATATAATCCACAAAACCATAAGGTTATTCAATGATGAGAAAAAAAAATTGAAGAAATATATGAATATATGCCTTATTTTGGTGGTTTTTTAATAGATCTAAAATATGTAAATAAAAAACATATTATTCAATATTCAAAATTAATCGCATCACCATTAAAATATTTTAATGGATTATTGTTTTTAAAATGTTCTGCATATAAAAAAAAAAGCTGAAAATATATTTCAGATAAAGCTTGTTTTGTATATGAAAAATTTAATAGTTTAGATGGATTATTTTTAGATAACATAATTTTACAAATTAAAAATGGTCCTATAGGTTATCAAGTAAGAGAACCTGTATCCAGTTTATTAGGTTCAATGAAAAAAACATCTCAAATATTAGAATTACAAATTACTCAAGAATATACTGGTCATCAAATTGATATATGTTGATTATTACCTCAATGAAAATACATATTAAATTTTGATACTTTTTGTACGGGAAATAATTCAAAAATTAAAAAATTAGTTTCTGGTAAAATATATAACATGAAATATTATGGTATATCAGGAATATCTAATATAGGCGATAATTTAAATTGAACTGGTAATGAATTAGCTCAAGCAAATATATTTGGTTATGGAAAATTATTATGAAATTTAAATATTAATTTAAATAATTTATTAAAAGAATGAATTAAATTAACTTTTAATAACTTTAATAAATTTTTAATACAAAATATTAGAAAAATAATGTTTAATAGCTGAAAAACATACGAAAAATATACTTCACCTTTAGGAATAGGTGGAATGGTAGATTCTATAAGTAAATATGGACCTAATATAGATAGTAATGAATATTCTGATTCTGGTATTTATCATTACTCTAATAGAAATAGTTTAGGTATAAATAGAACTAATAATGGAGGAAGTAAATATATAGAACAATATTTTTATAAAAATAAAATATTATTTAATAATAAAAACAAATGTCCTGAAGAACTATTGTTATTTTTTCATCATTTACCATATACTTTTTTTTTAAAAAAAAGTAAAAAAACTATTATTCAATATATTTATGATAGTCATTTTCAAGCTGTAAATATTATTACAAAATGAATTATTTTATGAAAAAAAATTAAAAAATTTATATCTAATAAAAAATATAAAAATATAAAAAATAAATTAATAAAACAATATTTTAATGCATGTAGATGACGTGACCAAATAAATACTTACTTTTTTAGAAAATCTGGTATAAAGGATAAATATAATAGAAAAATATATCCTTAATTTTTAAATATATTTATAATCCTAAAAAATAAATTTAAAAACATAGAAATAATTATAGTTAAAATTAAACCTTTAATTTCAATATTTTTATAAATTAATTTTAATTTACTAATACCAAATATAAAAGTAATAAATATTAATAATACATTTTGAAAATTATCAAAATCTATATTCGAATATAATAATGTTTTTAAACCAGAAATTATTACAATTCCATATATAAATAAAGATATAGCAGCAATTACTGGTATAGGTATTAATTGTAATATTATAGATAATTTACCTATAAATGACATTAATATAAATATTAATGAAGTTATATATAACAAAATATTAGAATTTAAAATTTTATTCATTAAAATTAATTTAATATTATCACTATAAGTTATAAATGATATTGACCCGTAAAAACTAAGTATTATATTTAAAAATCCATTAAGAAAAATAAATTTATTTAAATTTATTTTTTTAAAACTAACTTTATTTATTATTATTAAAAAACTTATATATTCTATTAAAGATATAAATATTATAGGAATAATAAGTAAAAAAAACAGAAAACTAAATTTAGGATTTATAAATATTATTTTAGGTACATAAAATCAAGGTTTTTTATAAATAATTTCTACATTAATTACATTTAAATAAATAGATAATATATATCCAGATATTAAACCTAAAAATGTAGAAAAAAATAAAAATTTATTTAAAAATAATGAACTAATAAATGTAATTAAAAATGTAAATAAAAATATTACAATAAATTTTCAATTACTAAAATCTACCATATTAATAAAAATATTTGATAAATTTAATCCTGTAATAATTAGTATTACTCCTAATATTTTATTAGGAAATAAAAAATTTAATCAAAGAAAACCATATTTTTTAATTACAAAACTAAGTATACAAAATATTAAACCATAACATAAAAAAATTCCTATAAAATATTCATACTGACATTTTAATGTAACTAAAAAGGCAGTTAATATTAAATTAGGTGCAAAATAAAATGGAAATATATTTTTATATAAAAATATATGTAAAAAATTCATAATACCATTAAATAAGAATAATATAGATGGATTTATATTAAATAAAAATGATGTTATAATATTTATTAAACTTAATGTAATTAAATTTTGTACTAATATAAATATATTTATACGTATATTTTTTTTTTTCTTTTGTAATAACATTTTAAATTAAATTTAAAATTAATATTTACATTTTATTATAACACAAAAATATTTTTTTAAAAAATATTTTTTTAAAAAATATTTTTTAATCTAAATTCTTAGATTAATCTGAAAATTATTTTTTATTTTTAAAGATATGATATTTAAAAAAAAAAACATTAAATTTTATAGTAAAAATACTTTTATAAAATCATCAGATGTAAATTCTATTAATTCAATAAATACTATTAATTCAATTGGTTACATTACTAGTATTTTAGCTTCTTGTTCTTCTATACCTCATTCTAATATAAAAAAAACTTTTTTTAAAAGAAGTAATGGTAATACATCTTTTAAAATTATAGCTGATCCAGAATATGGTTTACCTTATGGAATAATACCAAGAATTATTATGATTTGATTATGTACTGAAGCTAAATTGACTAATTCTTCTGAATTATTTTTAGGTAAAACTCAAAATGAATTTATTAAAAAATTAGGTATGTCTCCTACTGGGGGTAAATATGGTTCTATAAATAGAATTAAAAACCAAATGGTTAGATTATTCCATTCTACTATTTCTTTAACTTATAATTATAATAATATACATAAATTTAGTAATTTAACAATAGTTGATCATGGTTTTTTTTCTTGAGAAAAAAAAAAATTTTTTATAAATAAAATTAAATTATCTGATAAATTTTATAGAGAAATAAAATATACTTCTTTACCAATAAATTTAAAAGTTATTAAAATTATGAGATCTCCTTTAGCAATAGATATATATATATGATTAACTTGAAGACTTAGAATTATAAATAATAATAAAGGAATATTAATTTCTTGGAAAAATCTTAAATATCAGTTTGGTTCGAATTATTCCAATAACAATAAAGGTTTATCTAATTTTAAAATAGAATTCATTAAAAAATTAAAATATGTATGTTTTTTTTACTCTAAAATAAATATAACTATTTTAGATTTTGGTTTGAAATTAAAAAATAGTGATCCTCATATACCTTATTTAAATTGTAAATAATTTCAAAATATTAAATACATGTATATATGTAATACATGATTAATACATGCTGTAAAAAATAAATGCATTTAATCTTCTGAAAGATCAATACATTTTTAGTTTTTTTTTTTATATTTTAGCTGGTGTTTATGCGTTGTTTGGCTGGTGTTTATGCGTTAAAAATAAAATTTTTAAGATTAAATTTTTATTTATATTTTGCATTAAATAAATATATATGTTATACTGGGTAAGTTTATAAAGAGAAGGAAAAAAAATTGTAAACAAGATTTTTAGAATCTTGTTTAAATATTAATTTAATTAGTAGGAATTTAT
>CP144801.1:0-9071 GCA_036689345.1 Candidatus Stammera capleta
AATTAAATATATATATATATATATTTATTTATTAAAACTTTAGTTCAGAAGTAAGATTCGAAGTTAATATAAACTAGAAAAAAAAAATATAAAAATTTTATAAAAATACTATTTTTTATACATTAAAAAAAAAAAAAAAACAAAACTTAATAAAAAAAACTCATAAATAAAAATTTAAATACATAAATTTCAATAAAATAAAAAATTTTTTTTTTAAAAAAAAAATCCCCCCATTTAAATATAAAATAAAAAATTTTAATTATCTAAAATAATTTTTGTCCTCTTTTCAAGAGAATTTTATAGTATTTTTCAGGATCAGTATTAATTAATGTAGGTCTTTCTTTACGAAGAACTTTTTCAAGTAAAAAAACTTGATAAGGCATTTTAGTATAAGTTCAATGAACAAATTTACAATACCAAAAATTAGATATATTATTTTTATTAATTACCCCACCAAATTTAGAAGAAAAATTTTTACTTTTTAAAAAAATATTTCTCTTAACATTACTAGAATAAAATTTTATATTATTATTAATTTTATGAATAAATTTATCACCTAATATATTTTTCTTAATTTTAATCAATAAATTTCTTAAAGAAGGAAATTTTAATAAATCAATACCTATAATTCTCATTTTTGATAAATGTTTATTTCTATAAGATAGAAAATTATTCGTTAAATTATTACGTATAATTCAATTCTCATATTTATATAAAAAAAATCTTAATTTTTTTATTGTAATACCTCTAGAAATAAAAAATTTTTTAGTTAATCAAATACGTAATGGTTTATTATGTCCCGTATCAGGATTTTTAGATCTTAAAACAATTAAATATTTTAATTTTTCTAAAACTCTTAGAGCATGTAAAGGAGGATCATAAGATTTTCTTCCATTATCATATATATGCAACATATTTATAGATGAAGCTATAATTTCAAATGGAACTTTAATTTCAAATAAATATTCACTATATAAATTTAAATTACAATATACTATTAATGCAGAAGATAAGACATTTAAAGTTTCACATAATTCAGATCTAGCGTGAATACGAATACTTAAATCACGACGTAAATTAATTAAATCATTATTATAATGTCAATCATGATCTTTAATTTTAGATACTAATTTTGAAACTATCCCTTTAGGGACCCGACACAATAATTTAGGATTATATCTTCTATGTATCTTTTTTTGATTTTTTTCTTTAATAATATTCAATTTTTATACACTTATGGTAGATCAAGGATTTTAATTTTACCAACATTTTATATACTTAACTAATATAAAATGACTCCAATATTTTTTAATAACTCTACCAAATATCACTAAATTAAACAAAAGAGTTTTGTGATAAAAAAAATTAAAACCAATTAAATTAAATGTTATTTAATAGTAAATTTATAATTTTATAAAATTTATAAAAACTATTAAAAACGAAAGTTATTTTAAATATTTAAATTCATAAAACAATATATATATTATATATTAAAAACTAATATTTTAAAAACATTAAAACTAAATATTTCTTTTTTTTTTTACATTTTTTACTCACTTAATACTTATGATATAATAAATTTATTCAAATAAAAAATTCATTAACAAAATTATTTATTAAATTAAATAAATGTTTTTAAAAAGTAAACAAATTAAATATCAAATAACAGTTATATTAATTTCTTTTGCAGAAAGTATAGAAAATACTGTTTTAGTATGATTAGTATACAATTATACTCATAGTTCTCTAGCTGTAAGTTTAATTACTTTTGCAAATTATTTTCCTATGTTTATTTCAGCTTTAACATTTATATTTATTGTAGATTCTATAAATCCTATATATCAATATTATTTAAATAATATTATATTTTTAATTATATCATTAGAAATATTTATAATTTTTTTTTTAAACATAAACATTAATTTATGTTTATTTTTAGTTTTTATTTTACAAATGATCTATTCTACTATTAGAACAATTAATAAAACCAACTCTAATAAAATTATAAAATTATTATTTAAACAAAATATAGGTAACAAAATTATTCAAATATCTTTTTCTATAACTCAGATATTTCAAACTCTAGGAAATTTTATAGGAAATATATTTATATTAAATAATATAACTTTATATGGATTCATTTTTATAAGTATATTTTATTTAATAAGTTCTTTATTATCTTTTCAAATATTTCAAAATAGTGAAAAATATCTGTTAATTAAAGAAAAAGAAAGAAATATTAAAAAAAAAAATAATGATTTAAACTTAAATTGATTTAAAAAAACTTTTAATAATAGAAAAATATTAGAAATATTATTTTTTTCTATTCCATCTAGTGGAATATATCAATATTTAAGTACTATATTACCATTTTTGACTGCTCTAGTAATTTATAAATCTAGTTTTGTTTATTCAATATTAAATTTTTTTTGTGCTTTTTTTTCTTTTATAATAGGTCTTTTATTATATAAAGATATAATTTCTAGAAAATTTATTGAAAAATATACTTTTATAGTATGTTTCTTACTTTTATCTATTTTAAGTATAACAAAAAATTTTTTTATTTTAATTTTTTTAAATTCATTATGTTTTGGTTTATTATCTGGACATATTATTTGTATGCAAATTAAAATCAATACATATTCTTCTTATTTTGATTTAGGAAAAATAACTATAATACGTAATTCAATATCTAGTTTAGCTAAAATATTATTTTCTTTTCTATCAGTTTTCTTTCTAAATAATTTTTCTATATTTTATGTATATTTATTCTTAGCTTTAATATCATTATTTTTTCAAATTACTTACATAATAAATAATTATACTAAACAAAAAAACAAATAATTTTTTATTTAATAAGTAAAAAAAAATTACATTTTATAAATTATTGTTATATAATATTGTTATGTGTATTTAAATTTTTATTAAATTAAGATAGATCAAGGGTTTTAGTTTAATAAATTTATTTATAATTTTAATATACATAATAAATACCCCTCGTATATATAACTCTACTAAATATCACTAATTTAATACGGGGGGTATATTTAATTCAATAAAATTTACATATATAAATACAAACATATATTTTGAAAAAAAAATATATTTTTATGTACATTTTATAAAATGAAAAAAAAGAAAAAATAAAATAATATATAAAATATTAATTAATATATTTTATATATGATAAAAAAAATTATTAAAAAAAACAAAAAACTAATCTTTTTAGAAGCACATAATCCTTTATGTGCAATAATAATCAACAATTCTTTTTATACTAATCCAACTAATAAAAAAATATATCGATTTGATGGAATATGATCTAGTTCATTAGCAGATTCAACTTGTAAAGGTTTACCTGATAATGAAATATTAGATATAAGAGAAAGAATTAAAAATCTTATTGATATAAGATCTGTAACTAATTTACCTATAATTATGGATGCAGACTCAGGAAAAAATTCAGAATATTTTTCACACTACATAAAAATAATACAACAAGCAGATATAAATTCTATAGTAATAGAAGATAAAAAAGGAATTAAAAGAAATTCATTACTAAAAATTAATAAAAAACAAAAATTAGAAGATATAGAAAAATTTTGTGAAAAAATTAAAATAGGAAAAAAAAATGTATATAAAAAAAATTTTTCTATTATAGCTAGAATGGAAGGTTTAATATTAGGTAAATCTATTGATGAAACTATAAATAGAGCTTTTAAATCTACCAAAGCTGGAGCAGATATAATTTTAATTCATAGTAAAAAAAAAACACATAAAGAAATATCTAATTTCAGTAAACTATATAAAAAAAAATATCCTTATATTCCATTAGCCTGTATACCTACTACATATAACTATATAAAAAATAACGAACTATATGATTTAGGTTTTAATATAATTATATATTCTAATCATATGATTAGATCATCATATAAAATAATGACTAAAATCACAAAAAAAATATTAAAATTTAAAAGAACTTACGAAATAGAAAAAAATTGTACTAATATAAATAAAATACTAAAAGTAACAAATAAATTTAAATAAAATTATATGAAAAAAATTATTATAGGAGCATATATAACTTATCAATATGGACATCATCCATGCGCTTGAAAATATAAAAAAAAAAAATTAGATGAAAAAATTCAAGATATAAAAAAATATTTTTATTTATCTAAAATAGCAGAAAAAGGACTAATAGATTTTATATTTCTTGCAGATACACCTTCAATATTTGAAGATGATAAAGGTCAAGGATACTGTAGTAGAACTACATTTTTTGAACCTATAAGCCTATTATCTAGTTTAGCATCTAAAACAAAAAATATAGGTTTAATTGGTACTTCCTCTACAACTTATAAACATCCATATAATATAGCTAGAGAATATTCTTCTTTAGATCATATAAGTAACGGTAGAGCAGGTTGAAATATGGTTACATCTTCAAAAATTAATGCAGCAGGAAATTTTGGTTATAAACAACATTTAAATCACGACAAAAGATATATAAAAGCTAAAGAATGTTGAAAAATAGTTACTAAACTATGAGATAGTTGAGACGATAAATCTTTTATTAAAAATTATGAAGAAAATATATTTTATGATAAAAATAAATTTTATAAAACTAATTATAATGGTAAATATCATAAAGTATTTAATTCTATATTAAATATTTCTAGATCTCCACAAGGACATCCTATAATAGTACAAGCAGGTTCATCAATACCAGGTAAAGAATTAGCTGCTAGAGCTGCTGAAATAATTTTTACTGCTCAACCAGATATGATATCAGCACAAGAATTTTATAAAGATATAAAAAATAGAATTAAAAAATATAAAAGAAATTTTAATGATATTTTAATAATGCCAGGATTAAGTTTTTATATAGGAAAAAATAAAAAAGAAGCATTAGAAAAATTTAACTATCTACAAAATTTTATACCAGAAAAATTTGGTATAAATATGTTAGAAAATTTACTAGGTGAAACTATTGATATAAATAATTTAAATAAAAATAAATTACTTCCACCTATAAATATTCAATCAAATTCAAACCAAAGTAGAAAAAAAATTATTGAATATATAGCAACAAAAAATAATTTATCTATAAAAGAACTTTATAAAAAAATTATTGTATCTAGAGGACATTTAAATTTAATTGGATCATATGATGATGTATCAAAAGAAATATATAATTGATTTACAAATAGTGCATGTGACGGATTTAATATTTTACCACCAGTATTACCAGAATTTTTAGAAGAATTTATATCTAATATAATTCCTAGATTACAAGATTTAGGTATATATAAAAAAAAATATAAACAAGGAACTTTAAGAGAAAAATTAAATATACCTAAACCTAAAAATAAAAATAAATAAATATATATGTGTAAAATTAATAAAAATATAATTTTAGAAGATACTACTTTAAGAGATGGAGAACAATCACCAGGAATTGTTTTTAATAAAAAAAGAAAAATAAAAATATTTAATTTATTAATCAATATAGGTGTTAAATGAATAGAATCAGGAATACCTATAATGAAAGGAGAAGAAGTAGATGCAATAAAATATATGTTAGAAAGAAAAAATGAAGTTAACATAATAGGATGAAATAGAGGTGTACTAGATGATATTAAATATAGTATATCTTTAGGATTTAAACATATTCATATAGGATTACCTACATCTAAAATACATTTAAAATATAGTATAAATAAAGATAAAAGTTGATTAATAAAAACAGTAGATTACTTAATTAAATTTTGTAAAGATAAAGATTTATTTGTATCTGTAAGTGCAGAAGACATAGGTAGAACTAATATTAATACCTTAAAAGAATATACTTTAGCAGTAGAAAAAGCTGGAGCTGATAGATTACGTTTATCAGATACTATAGGTATTTTAGATTATGACCAATATGGTAAAAAAATTAAAGAAATAAAAAAAATATCTAAAATAGATTTACAATGTCATTGTCATAATGATTTCGGTTTAGCTGTAGCAAATACTATATCTGGTTTAAAAAATGGAGCAAAATATTTCCATGTTTGTATTAACGGAATAGGTGAAAGAGCAGGTATGCCAGATATATCACAATTAGTTATGATTTTAAAACAAATATATAAAATAAATTTAAATATAAATACAAAAAAATTAATTTATATATCTAAAAAAATAGCAAAATATACTAATAGTAAAATATATCCTTGATCACCTATAATAGGTTCAAATATATTTGAACATGAATCTGGAATACATGTTAATGGATTAATAAATAATTATAATACCTTTGAACCTTTTAGTCCTAAAATAATAAATACTAAAAGAAAATTTATAATAGGTAAACATTCAGGAAGAAGTACAATAAAATATTTTTTAAATAAAAAAGGTGTTAAAAAAATAAATAGTAAGATATTAAAAAAATGTTTAAAATTAATAAAAAAAAAATCAGAAAAAAATATTAAAAAAATAAATGTAAAAAAATTATTTTATTTATATAAAAAAACTAAAAAAAAATATTATGAAAAAAAAAATAAATAATACTACTTTAGTAGAAAAAATAATTAAATTACATAGTAAAAAAAAAAAAATTAATGTAGGAGAATTTATTAAAGTAAATGTAGATCATATTTATATCCAAGATGGTAATTCTCATACAATTGCTGATTTATTTAAAAAATATAATTTTAAAAAAGTATTTAATAATAAAAAAATTAGTTTTTTTTTTGATCATTCAGTTTTATCTATAAATAAAAAAATATCTTCACAAATTAAAAAAGCAATTAAATTTGCTTTTAAAATAAAAGCTAATATCTATAATAGAGGAGAAGGAATAAGTCATATTTTAGCTTTAGAAAAAAAAATATTTACTCCTAATAGTATTATTTTAGGTTCAGATTCACATACATGTACAGGAGGAATAGTACAATCTCTGTCTTTAGGAATGGGTTTATCAGATATCATATATGCTATGATAACAGGAAAAATATGAATAAAAGTTCCAGATACAATAAATATAAAAATATTAGGTAATCCTAAATCTATAATAAAAAGTAAAGATATTATTTTATATATATTAAAAAAATATGGACAAGAGAAATTTCTTTATAAATCTATAGAAATAGATGGTAAATGAATTAGAAATTTATCTATGGATTCTTCTATTACTATATCAAATATGGCAGTAGAATTAGGAGCTAAATGTATATTTTTACCTAAAAATAAAAATATACCTTTTAAATTAAAAAAAACAACTAAAAATAATAGTAAAAATAATCTTTTTATTAATATTAATAAAATTCAACCTCAAGTATCTATACCTCATTATACTAATAATGTTACAAATTTAAATAATGTATCTGGTATAAAAATAAATTATGTATTTATAGGAAGTTGTGCTAATAGTTCTTTAGAAGATATGAAAGAAATATCTATTATTTTAAAAAAAAGAAAAATTCATAAAAAAATTTTATGTATAGTTTCTCCAGGATCTAAAAATATATATTTAAAATCTATTAAAAAAGGATATATAAATATTATGATAAAATCTGGGGTAATTATTTCTCCTCCTAGTTGTGGACCTTGTGTAGGTACTCAAGGATCTATACCAGCTAATAAAGATAAAATTATGACTACTATGAATAGAAATTTTCAAGGAAGAATGGGTAATTCAAATTGCGAAATATATATATCTTCCCCATTAGTAGCTATTTATACAGCTTGTTTAGGTAAAATACCTTCAATAAGAGATTTATATGAATAATAAAAAAAAATTATATATAAAATATATTAATTCTCCTTTAATATCTACAGATGATATCTTACCTGCTAAATATAAACATATGTCTACAAATAATAAAAAATTATCTAAATTTTTATTTAAAAATAAATATCCTGATTTAAATAAAAAAATAAATTCTTTTCAAGTAATAATATCTAATGGAATATTTGGTATAGGTAGTTCAAGAGAACAAGCTGTTAATGCGTTAATATATAGTGGAATTAAAATAATTATTTCTCCTTATTTCGGTAGAATATTTTTTAGAAATTCATGAAACTTAGGATTAATATTATTGGAATTAAATATTAAAAATATAAAAGACAATGATTTTATGTATTTTGATTTAAAAAAAAGAAAAATCAAAATATATGAAAATATTTATAAAATACCATCTTTAAATAAACATATGAAAGAAATTATTTTAAATAAAGGTATTATAAATTTATTATTAAAAAAATATGTTAATAAATAAAAAAGAAAAATTTGATAAATTAGCTAAAAAATATGATTTATATAGACCTAGATATCCTATAGAATTTTTACAAGAAATATTTAATTGAAAAGAAAAAAAAAATAAATTAAATGTTTTAGATGTTGGTTCTGGTACAGGGATAGTTTTAGAAAAATTAATAAATATTTTAGGAAAAAATAATAATTTTTATGCTATAGATATTTCTAGTGAAATGATTAAGTTAGGTAAAAATAAATTTCCTTTCGTAAATTGAATAAGAGGTATTGCTGAAGAGGAAATAAAGATTTTACCTAATATAGATATATTTATATTTGCTCAATCTTATCAATGAATGAATAGAAAAATAATTCTTAAATTAATTGACAAAAAAATAAATAATGGAGGTTTATTTTGTATATTACAAAATAATAGAAATTATAAAAAAAATATTTTTTTAAATAAATATGAAACTATATTAGAATCTATTAATTCTAATTATAGTAGAAAATATAGAAATATAAAATATGAAAAAGAAATTAAATTTTTTTTTAAAAATAGAAAATATTTATATATTTATATGAATAAATTATGAGATATTTTCTTATCTAAGAAAGAATTTTTAGGAATGATTAATTCATCTACTCAGGTAGAAAATGTTAAATATATAAATAAAAGTATTTTTTTTAAAAAAATAAATTCTTTATTAAAAGAATATTTATTGAAAAAAAAAATTTTAATTTCTTATAATACTGAATTATTTTTGTTTAAATTTTAATATTTTTTCTTTTTATAAATTTATTTTTTAAATATTTAATTTTATATATTTTA